>CAZVJA010000010.1:0-52354 GCA_964626885.1 uncultured Planctomycetaceae bacterium
AACCGGAGCCGTACTCTTTTTTCACTCATCCGTCAATTAGAAGACTGGCTCTTAGCTTATTTCGACTCTGTCGGGTTGGCAGTCGCTCCTCGAATCGAACGCCGAACAAACGACCACACGGCACCACCAGTAGCCATGCCAAGCACATACACTATGACAACCAAGAACGGTAGCGGCAGACTGATACTCCAGCCGAGAAAAGAGACAGCCACCGTCGCCAGGTTCTGCACACAGAACAGGACGACCAACGCCGCCAGTAACAGCACGATCGCGGTATAAATATATCGCATGCTGAGTTCTCCCATATCGCACACCATCAGATTCGATGTGCGCCAGTCTCCTCACTCTTAGATCGACGATAGACCGCCTTCTAGAGAGGCGAGGCGATTGACCGTTCCGCCGGTCTCACGCATTCTCTGAATGACCTTGGTATTCGAACACAACTGTTCGACTACTGTATGCGCTCAACCTTCCCCTGATAGCTGATGTTTTGCAATAAGGCATAGCGGACAATATTGACGGCGATGCGGACTGCGTCTTCGTGAGAGTAGCCCACGCATGCGACCGAAGCCTGGCGCTCCAGGGCACAACTGAGGTCGAACTTGCTGTATACAATGACGTACCGTCCATCGATTTCGATGCCTTCGAGGTATGGTTCTCCGATCTGGACATCGGCTTGGATGGCTCCGTCCGAATTACCGGCTCCGGGAACGCGCCGCTTCACCTGACGGATGTCATAACCGATCTTCGTCGTGAAGATTTCATGCTCGGGGGGGATGCGTTCGAATTTTTTGTCGGGGTAGAGTTCAGCCACAAGTTCCCGAAAAGCCGCGTCAAACTGCGGAGCGCCGCAGCAGGCATCGGCGAAGAGAACATTTCCCCGCGAGAGATACTCCACAAGTTGCTTGCGTTCTTGCGATCCGAACTGAAAGCCGGCCCGGCCGTGCATGTAGAGAACGGGATACTGAAACAGATTGGAATCGGTAACAGCCAGATCACGTTGTTTGGTCGAGGCGACGGTGTCCGCGGCCTTATTCAAGGCCACCAGCAAGTGACGCAGCGCGCTCGGGGCGGCGTTCCAATCTCCGGGGTGTCGCAACTTGGCGATTTGCAGGAATCCCCGTTCGATCTGGTCTTGCGTCCCCGGTCCTTCCTCGGTGAGCTCGTACGTGTCAAGCTTACCGGGTGGTTCCCGGCCGGTGACGTATGCCACAACGTTCACACCAACCTTGAGCGCCTTGGCGATCCTGGTGTTGAAATCGACCGGCCGATCCGGGGGTTGGATCAACACGACTTTGTCCCACAGGCAGGCGTAGTCCTCGGGGGAATAGATCAGCGGTGTACGGCAGCCGACATCGATTCCCCACAGTTCCGTTCCTTCCGAGTCCAGAATGTACTCACTCCGAAAGACCGCATGCTGCGGACCGAGCCGCTTCAATTCGACTTCCCCGTCAGGATACATGCGGCGGACGAGGTCGCGAATACCCTGGTCAAAACCGCGACCGTTACAGTTATTCACGGCGAAGATAAAGCCCCCTTCCAGAATGTATCGCTTCAGCAAGGCGACCTCTTCGTCCGTGAAGGTGGGGGCATCGACACCGCTGAGATACAGAATTGGGGCTTGCAGCAGATCCTGCACGCCGCCCTGTTTTGTCACGGCCGGTAAATTCACTTGCTGCCAGGTCAAGAGCTTCGGCCACTTGTCGAGATTGCTGATGTGCTCTGTCAGATTCCGAATATCGTTGCGGTGCTGGTTCCAGTTCGGGACTTTGGCGGGAGCGTTGGCGGCACGCAGTCGTCGCGGATCTCCCACGGGGTCGTTCTCATAGTTCAATTTGTTGATCAGCACGGGCGCCAAGCCCTTGGAGAGAAACAGTGTGGCGAAGCTCGTGCTGACAATCGTGCAGCTTTCGGAGACTCGCGAATCGGACCAGGAGCCGCTTCGAGCGGACTGATTCCCCACGAGGAAGCTGGCCCCTTCCCGGTACCAGTCGTGCTGTCCGAAAAACCTTCGGCCGCTCAGTCGTCCCGCCCGCTCCATGCCGTAGAGGTAGTACAGGATCCAGCGGCCGTCGAACGGATTGCTCCCGACGGTAAAGTGCTGCTCCATCCAGGCAATCCCTCTGTCGAGAGCATCATTCGGAGGAGGGCCGCCGCAGCAGCGGGGAGTGCCATCCGGGTTCACATCGTCTTCATCTCTGAGCATGGACTCGGTGATGACGAGCGTCGCGATACCGGCGGCCGTCATGCTGCCGGTGCTGCCTCCTTCCCCCGCCATTCTGTAGTTCCATCCTCCATCGCCGCTCTGCGCGTTGAGCCAATGCTTGCGGGCCCGTTCCCAGACGGCACGATCGACGTTGACCCCCGCAGCGGCGGCTTCTCGCAGTCCGAGCACCGCGTATTGAGTATTGCTGTTGTCCCCCCCTCCATTTTGCGACACGGTGTATGACCACCCCCCCGTGAATTCCCCGTGCTTGATCTGCCCCTCTTCCAGCTTGTTCGCGATTAAACGAATGATGCGAATGTCGCTTTTGTCCTTCGCCGCGGCCAACGCCATCGCCATCAGTGAGATTTCATAGATTTCCGTCATTTGGGGCTCCTTAATCGATCGCAGATAGGAGAGCCCCTTGGCAACCGGTGGGTCGGACGGCTTCATGCCTGCGTTCAGCAGCGCCAGCGTTGCCAAACTGCTGACGCCAATCTGATATCTGCTCCAGCCCGCGAAATCGGACGACCAAGACCCATCTTCTCGCTGTTTGCTGATAAGGTATTGCGTCGCGCGGGTGATCGCGCTGTCGACTTCTTCTTTCGTCAATTCGGCGGCCGGCTTCTGCCTTTGTGGTCGCTGGAAAAGCTGGGCCTGGGCAGAGACGGGAACCGTGCCGCAGAATGCCGTGGCGATCAGCATGATCACGATCAACGGGCGACTGAAAGAGTTCATTCGCCGAGTCTCCTGCTTTAAAGAACTGACAGCGGGAACCGACAGTGCTCTTACTTACACCCGAAAGATGGGCTGTTCCTCGTGAGATGGTTTCGAGAGGATCATCCGAGTGGACCTTTCCCGCTATTATTGTAGCACCAAGCCCCCCCTGTGGGACAAGACCGAGCCGCGCATCTCCGCTGGAAGGACAGCTGCCGAAGTCAAAGTGACGCGGGTTTGCCGCAGGAATCGCTACGGCGGACAATTTCCTGCCTGTGCGAATTTCTTCCGACTGCTAGAATCAAAACGCCGCCGCGACGGCGTTGGCGTAACATTTAGCCGGTTGTTTGTCCGGTTTCAAACCATCTCACGGGAGATCCGCATTGGCTGCCGACAAGCGAGACTTCGACGAGTTTCTGGAAAAGTTCAAGCGGCATCACGATCTGATGGTGGAGGAGCTGCACAAGGTCATCATCGGCCAGGATGCGGTGATCGAACAAATCCTGAGCGCGATCTTCACCGGAGGGCATTGCCTACTGGTCGGCGTGCCAGGATTGGCGAAAACGCTCGTCGTGAGCACCATCGCACAAATTCTGGACGCAACTTTTCGCCGGATTCAATTTACTCCCGATCTCATGCCTTCGGACATCACCGGCACCAACGTGCTCGATGAGTCGGATGCCGGACGCAGGGAATTTCGATTCGTGCCGGGCCCGGTCTTCACGAACATTCTCTTGGCGGACGAAATCAATCGGACGCCTCCGAAGACACAAGCGGCGTTGTTGCAGGCGATGCAGGAACGGGAAGTCACCGCCGGCCAGTCGACCTACCCCCTCCCCGAGCCCTTCTTCGTGATTGCGACGCAGAATCCGATCGAGCAGGAAGGAACGTACCCCCTTCCGGAAGCGCAGCTTGACCGCTTTATGTTCAACGTCAAAGTTGACTACCCGAAGCTCGAGGAAGAAGAGCAGATTCTGTCGCGGACCACTGCGGGGGAAAAACCGGAGATTCGCAAAGTTCTTTCGTCGAAGTCGATTTTGTTCCTGCAAAGACAGATCAACCAGATCGAGGCCTCTCCGCTGACAATCAACTACGTCGCGCGGCTTGTGCGGGCAACACGTCCCAGCGACGAGTCGTCTCCGAAGTTTGTGAAAGAACTCGTGGACTGGGGGGCCGGCCCCCGAGCGGGGCAATACCTGATTTCCGGCGCGAAAGCCGTCGCGGCGATGGATGGCCGGCCGAGTGTATCGCTCGACGACGTCCGGCGCGTCGCCATTCCGGTGCTGCGGCACCGCGTGTCGACGAACTTCCAATCCCAGGCGGAAGGATTGACGACTGAAGATATCGTGGGGCGGCTGTTGGAGGAGATTCCGGAGCCGACCGTAGCGAAGTACGAATGAAGCTGCGAGCAATCAGCTTTCAGCGATCAGACGGACGACGGTAGATGAACATTTTCGAGGGTTCTAGGCCTCGAACCCTCGCCCCCTAAAACCCTACTCCCTTTTCACATGCCGCACGCTGAAGATTATCTCAAGCCCGAAGTAATCCGCACCGTCTCGCGGCTGGATCTGCGCGCGCGGTTCATCGTCGAGGGCTTTCTGAACGGCTTGCACGCCAGCCCCTATCATGGGTTCAGCGTCGAGTTCAGTGAGCATCGACGCTACTCACAAGGGGATGATCCGAAAGATATCGACTGGCTCGTCTACGCGAAGACCGATCGCTACTACATCAAGAAATATCAGGCCGAGACGAACATCACCGGTTACCTGCTGCTCGATTTGTCCGAGAGCATGGGCTACACGTATCGCCAGAAATTGACCAAATTCGATTACTCCGTCTGCCTCGCGGCGGCGCTCGGGTACATGATGATCCATCAGCAGGATCCGGTCGGGCTGATGACATTCGACGACGCGCTCCGTTCCAGCCTGCCGGCGCGAAGCCGCCGGACTCAGCTAGGGAACATCCTGGCGGTTCTCTCCAAAGCCCAGCCGACCGGGCCGACCGAAATCGCACATAACCTGCGGCGGATCGCTGCAATGGTGAAGCACCGCAGCCTGCTGATGCTGTTCTCGGATCTACTGACGGATCCTGGCCCGGTCGTCGAGGCGTTGCACATGCTCCGTTATGCCGGCCATGATTTGATTCTGTTTCATGTACTGGACGAAGCCGAGGTAACGTTTCCGTTTGATGGCATGGTCGACCTGAAGGATCCGGAAACGGGGGAGTCGCTGGTCGTGGATGCTGCCGGTATGCGTGCCGACTACCAGGAAACATTGAAGGAACTGCGGCAAAGGTTTCAGCGGGAGTGCCGCTCGATGGGGGTCGACTACGTGCCGCTCGACACGAGCATGCCGTTTGATAAGGCGCTCCTGGAGTACCTGTCGCAGCGGCAGGCGCGTTTCTAGGCTGGAACCCGGCGTTGAACCTCGCATTCCCTGCCGGTGACACTGTACCGACCGACAGTTCCGGGCACCGGCGGGTTTCGCCAATTGTCACGACCGGTCGGCATCGGGTACGAATCAGCATGGGAACGGCACCCCTGTCTTGCAATGGGTTGTGCCCCCCCTTAAAGTGAAAATTCGGCTGAACTCGGCGGTTTTGCGCGGAGTTCCACGCTCAAGAGCGAGATTGGCCCGTTGTTCGACGGACTTAATCTCAACCAACACTAGTCTGGTGAATCTCCGATTTCTCACGGATCGTGCTGAATCACCGCACACCGGAAAATCCACCCAACGGGGTCGGGTCGCATTTCGTAAAGCGTATCGCAGGCGTTGTGTCTTCGTTTTGGCAAGGACTACCGATGCAAACCGAATCGGTCATTGAAATCCGGCATCTGACCAAGATCTATCGTGACTTCTGGGGCCGGAAGAAGGTCCGGGCGCTCAACTCGTTGAGCCTGGATGTGTACAAGGGGGAGGTCTTCGGTCTGCTCGGCCCCAACGGTTCGGGCAAGACGACGACGGTCAAGCTGCTGCTGGGCCTGCTCTTCCCGACGGAAGGAGAGATCTCGATTCTTGGAAAGCCGGCGACCGACGTCTCGAAAAACGAGCGCATCGGTTACCTCCCCGAAGAATCGTATCTTTACCGCTTTCTGAATGCGGAAGAGACTCTCGATTTCTACGGACGCTTGTTCGATATCTCTCCGTCCGAGCGTCGTGATCGCGCCGATTCGCTGATCAAAATGGTCGGTCTGGATGGGGCACGTAAGCGGCAATTGAAAGAGTATTCAAAGGGGATGACGCGCCGCATTGGTTTGGCGCAGGCCCTGATCAATAATCCCGACCTCGTCATGCTCGACGAACCAACCAGCGGCCTCGACCCGATCGGTACTCGCGAGATGAAGGATCTCATCCTCCGGCTGAAGTCCGAAGGGAAAACGGTCGTTATGTGCAGCCACCAATTGGCCGACGTGCAAGACGTCTGCGATCGAGTGGCAATCCTTTATGGTGGTGAATTGAAGGTTCTGGGGAAAGTTTCCGAGCTGCTGCAAGAGCAGTCGGAGACCGAATTGCTGACAACAAAGCTCGGCGACGCCGCGATTCGTGAAGTGGAAGCCGTCCTGGCGAAGCACGGCGCGAAAATGGTCAAGGTCGATCACCCCACCGTCACGCTGGAAGAACTGTTCCTGAAGATCGTGCACGAAAGCAAGGCACGTCCCGGACAGCGCTTCTCGACCGATGGGGACTCGCCGGTCGCGAAGGGCGGTGCAGCAGCTCCATAGCAGGCGGCCACGAAATAAAGGTTGTTCGAAGTCGCCTGCTTATTTGCTGCCCGTCTGCCGAAATCATGGCTCGGGGACATCAAGCGAGAGGGCAATCCCGATCGTAACGAGTGAAATTCGTCGAAAAGAGTTTGGTCTTTAACGAAGAAATACAACGCGAGACAAAGCGGACTGAGTGATGACCTATGGATCATGATGTCATAGCCTATCCCGTTCTTTCCGGCCTGATTGTTTGGGCGAAGGTGTTCTTTGCCTGCCTGGGCATCGTGGCAGTGGTGTCGTTGGTTTTTTCGATCGCCAACAACGGCTTCGGCGAGGGTTTCCGCATCTGGCTTCGCGGGATCGCCAACGGAGTTGTCGATTTCGCTCACACTTCATTCCGCCGGGTTTGGGCGATTGCCATGCTGACGATCCGCGAGGCGATTCGCCGGAAGGCGCTGGTCGTGTTCGTGATCTTTGCCGTGTTGTTCATGTTTGCCGGCTGGTTTCTTCCCGAATCCGCCAGCAAACCGGACATGCTGGTTAAGGTAAACGTCAGCTTTGTGCTTAAGACGATCCTGTGGCTGATCCTGCCGGTGATGCTTCTGCTCGCTTGTTGGGGAATTCCAGAGGATATCCGCCTCCGTTCGATGCACACCGTGGTGACGAAGCCGGTACGCCGCAGCGAGATTGTCATGGGGCGCATCCTCGGTTTTACCGCTGTCGGTACGATGATCGTAGGGGTGATGAGCGGGGTGGGCTATTTGTGGCTCTATCGACAAATTCCCCAGGATGTTCGTAAACAGGAACTGATCTGCCGGGTTCCTGTGTTCGCTACGCTGAGCTTCCTGAATCGGGAAGGGAATCCGTCTAACAAAGGAGTCAACACAGGGGACGTTTGGGACTTTCGTTCCTTTATTGAAGGGGCTACGAAATCCGCGGCGATTTGGGATTTCCAGGGAATTGGCCCGGAGGCACTGGTGCCGGTGGAGGACTCCACGACAGGCGAGATTGGTCCGGGGCTGCTGCTTGAGGTTCGTTTTGAGTCGTTCCGATCGCACAAAGGCGTGATTGGTAAGGGGCTGTTGGCACAATTGCGTCTCTCGAATCCGGAGGGAACAATCAGGCCGACGATTCCGCCGATTGAAGTCGCTGAGTTTCGCGGGAACCTCGTCGCGATTCCACGAAAGATTTCCTATTTCGATGACGGAGCCAAAGCCACGAAAACCGTCGACTTGCTCGACGATCTTGTGGGCCCGAAGGGAGAATTACGGATCGAGACACAGTGCCTGAACTCAGGCCAGTACCTGGGGATGGCACGGCCTGATCTGTTTATCCGCACGCCCGATCGCCATTTTGCCGTCGGATATTTCAAGGCCGTGATGGGGATCTGGCTCATGATGGCCCTCATGACCATGATCGGAGTCACAACCAGTTGCTTCGTGAAGGGCCCGGTGGCAACGCTGTGTACGTTCATGATGCTCGCGGTGGGGCATTGGATGCGCGAGTTGATGGAGAAAATCGTCTCCGGCGAGCAGCAGGGGGGCGGACCGCTGGAATCGGTCTACCGAATGGTGATGCACTTGAACCAGGTTACCGAGTTGGACCCGGCATGGTGGGTCAAACCGGTGAAGTTCCTGGACCGCGCCGCAATTGAATTTCTGTGGCTGTGCAAGCAGGTGATTCCTAATTTCGATTATTTCGACATGGATGGCTATGTCGCGAATGGGTTCGACGTCAATTTCGGCGCTGCAATGGTTCCCAGCCTGCTCATCACGGCTGGGTTTGTGCTCCCGTGTCTGTTGATCGGCTACTACAGCCTCAGACTGCGGGAACTGGAGGCCAAGTGAGCCAGCTTTCTTCAAGACAGCGAAAGATCGCATACTTTGTGGCAATTGCCCTGTTGGCGATTCCCATTTTCTTGCTCGGCATGCCCGCCGGTTCGTCAACGGGAGAGCAGGGAGGAAAGCTGGCCGAGTTGCGAGCTTTCTACGAACTGGGTGAGCCAAATCTTGGAGATGTTGATCCCACGAGTGCGACCATGAACCTGGTGCTGCTCGGGTTCCGGGGTGTGGCCGCTAACCTGCTCTGGCAGGACTGCCTGCACTATGAGCAGACCAAGAACTGGGCGAAAGTACGCTCCACCCGCGATTCCGTCATTTTGCTGCAGCCGCATTTCACGAAGGTCTTGCGGCACTATGGCTGGGACACGGCGTGGAACATCGCCGCGGAGTGGGACGCCGTTGAAGACCGCTTCTTCTGGATCAAGGACGGAATCAAGTTCCTTCAACGGGGAACACGCACCAACCGCAAAGCGGCGGAGATGTATTTTGACACCGCGCGAACGATGGGGCAGAAGATCGGCACGGCGGACGAAAAATCCTATTACATCAAGTTTTTCCGTGAAGATCCGGACAAAGAGAAATTCAAGGGAGGGCCGGATTTACAGATCAATCCGGAGAACAAACCGCATTTTCTTGCGGCGCGCGATGTCTACAACGACGCGAATCGCGTCGAGGAAACCTATGGGCAGCGCCAGATGGCACGCTTGCTGTTCCGACAATATCCCTACCTCTCCCTGATGCAAAATTCCGTTGAACTACAGGAGTTAGGCGATTTCGGTGAAGTTACCCGCGCAGCTTGGAACGAAGCGTTCGACGAATGGACGCAAAAATTCGGCCAGGAACCCTATGCAACGTTCGTCGGCATTGTCCGACTCGAGATGACGGATGAAGATGTTGAATCCTCAGCCAAGGAGCAGCAGATCAATGCGAACGATCTGCGCGGGACGGTGGATACCTACCAGAGAATGGTGAATTACCGTTACTGGCGAACCCGTGCACTTTCTGAGTCGGAGGCATTAACGGAACAGGCCCACCGCGAAATCTTTGAGGGCCAGCAGGCGTTCAAGGAGGCCAAGCTCACAAGGGCCAGGGAACTTCTCGAGAGCGGTATGACGAAATACGCACAGGTCATCCAGAAATATAACTCACTGGCCAGTGAAGACGGGGCGATCGATGAGATCCTGAACGCCCTGCTCTATTGGCGATATATTCTGCAGCTTCAGCAGCAGCCCATCCCTCGCGAATACCCGTTACGCGGAATTTGGGACCAGAATCAGCCGAAGATTGGCGAACTCGACCGGCGCTTCAAGCTGGAAAACGGGTTGCAATAATCTCCCCGGCGCGGTTCGGAGTATTCCCAGGGCGGGTTGCCGTCCGCTGGGTCACGTGTTGCGGTTTGTTGTGAAAAGCGTAATTTCCCGCGGCAAATCGCGTTATGGCCGAGCCTGATTCGCCGAAGCAGTGTCATTAGAAGAGGATGCCAAGCCTCTCTGCAAACCCCTGGATTCAATCGCCATGTATGACCTGGACTTCGCGGGCATCACTCTCGATTGAGCGGTACGAGGATGAGTTGGTAGCAGGTCTCCGTCCCTCGTCACTGGATTTGCAATCACATTCCGGCATGGCTAGACTCGACCGGGTTGATGTTGCATAGCCTAAAAAGGCCTTTGACGGCGGTGTTCGTGACGACGCCGATCTCAACACCGGCGGGAGGAATGACTAATTACAAGTAATCCTATCGAGCGAGACCAGAGCTCACGTTCAACGCAAAGTCTTCAGCAGGCTTGTCTTTGTGCGAAAATCGCTGACGATTATCGCGGGAAAGACACCGTCGTCCTGGATTTGACCGGTATCACCCCGATCTTCGATTATTTCGTGCTGACAACCGGAAACAGCCCGAGGCAGATGCGAGCCATCGCCGATGAGGTTGACCGTGTACTTCGAGAGCAGGGGGCTGAACGGCTGGGACTCGAAGGCTACGAAACAAGCACGTGGCTTCTGCAAGACTACGGCGACATCGTGCTGCACATCTTCACGCCGGAAGCACGCGGCATCTACGATCTGGAGCACTTGTGGGGAGACGCTCCGCGCGTCGACTGGCGCACCGCGTGCAACGAGCCGACGGAGCAGCCGACTTCCCACCGCGCCGCACTGTGAAGGCCGCCGACTTCGCGGAACGGCCGCACGGATGAATCGCAATTCACTTGCCTTGAGCGCTGGTCGTTTCCCAGAATCTAAGTCTGCGACGCGTCTCCGCTACTCCCCATATGTCAGGTTTCCTAGCGCATGAATATTCTCGCCGAACTCCGACGCCGATTCGAGAAAGCGCTCGCGCCGCTTGTGCAAAATCCCGCCGACCTCGCGGAACTGGCTGCCATGGTCAAGCCGTCGCAGCAAGATCGGTTCGGAGATTTCCAGGCAAATTGCGCGATGCCTCTCGGGAAGCAGCGTGGTGAGAATCCGCGCGACCTCGCCGCCAGAATTCTGGAAGGTCTCCAGATCGACGATCTTTGCCTCACACCCGAAGTGGCGGGGCCGGGTTTCATCAACCTCACGTTGCGAGACGATTGGCTCCAATCGGAACTCGGCCTCAAAGCTTCCGCCGTGGATCTTCGTCCGTCGGCAGTAGACACCAAGCGAACGTACGTCGTCGACTTCTCGGGGCCGAACATCGCCAAGCCGATGCACGTCGGCCATCTGCGAAGCACCGTCATCGGTGACGCTCTCTGTCGCGTGTTGCGTTTTCTGGGGCACTCCGTCATCGGCGATAACCACATCGGCGATTGGGGGACCCAATTCGGAATGATCATCTACGGGTACAAACATTTCGTCGATTCGGTTGCCTTCGCGCGAAATCCTGTTGACGAACTGGCGCGCTTGTATCGTCTGGTCAACCGCTTGTGCGATTACTTCGAGACCAAGGATGCATTGCCTGATTGGCAAGAAGAGCTGGCGCGACGCCGAAACGAAGCCGAAGCTGCGAAGAGATCGACCGCTCCGACCGACAAAGAGGGAATGAAAGCGCTCAACAAGCTGCAGGCGAATGTGCCCGAGCTGGCCGCGCGAGTTGCCAAGGCGGAAGAGGGACTTCGGGAAATCGAAGGGGACTCGCAACTCGCTCAGCTCGTCGCTGCGCACCCGCAGATTCTTGTGGAGACACGACTCGAGACCGCACGACTGCATGCCGGAGACGCGGAAAACCGCGGGCTATGGGATTCCTTTCTGCCGAAATGTTTAGCGGTATTGCAGCAGATGTACGATCGGCTCGATATCAAGTTTGATCTCGCGCTCGGTGAGAGCTTCTATCAGCCGATGTTGGCGGATGTCGTCAGTTCGCTGGAGTCCGCTGGCTTGGCGCGCGTCAGTGAAGGGGCGACTTGCGTATTCCTGCAAGGTCAGAAAGCTCCGTTCATCATCCGTAAAGGGGATGGCGCCTTCACATACGGTACGACCGATCTGGCTACGATTCGCTACCGGATCGAGACGTTGCATGCGGACGCCATGCTGTATGTGGTCGATGACCGTCAGGGAGAACATTTCCGATCGTTGTTCGAGACCGCTCGCCTGTGGGGATACGGTCAACCGGACTATCGGCACGTGAGCTTTGGAACAATCCTAGGGGAAGACAAGCGACCGTTCCGCACTCGTTCGGGTGATACCGTGGGACTGGAGAGCCTGCTCGATGAAGCCGTCGCCCGGGCCCGCCAAATCATCGACGAGAACGACGATGCGAAGGAGACGCCGGAACTTGATGAGGCGACCCGCGCTCAGGTTGCGGAGATCGTCGGCATCGGCGGCATCAAATATGCGGATCTTCACCACAACCGGGAAAGCGATTACGTATTCAGTTGGGAGAAGATGCTCGCCAAAACCGGAGACACCGCGACGTACATCCAGTATTCCTACGCGCGGATTTGCGGCATCTTTCGCAAGGGAAACCTCGATCGGGACGAGTTTCGCCGTCAGGGGCACACCGTGCTGTTGCAACATCCTTCCGAGCGGAATCTCGCGCTGCACCTGTTGCGGTTTCAAGAGGCGGTCGAGGCGGTTGCCGTGGACTATCGGCCAAATTTGCTGACTCAGCACCTGTTCGAGACGGCCGATCGATTCACGAATTTCTATGAGAACTGTTCGGTTCTGAAGGAAGAGGACGAGGCACTGCGCAACAGCCGGCTGGTGCTCTGCGATCTGACCGCCCGCACGCTTCGGCAAGGGCTCGAGCTATTGGGAATTCGCACCTGCGAGCAAATGTAGCCGAAAACGGCACGAACATCGCTTACGGGCAACGACGAACGGACGCTCGGACCAAGGCTACTTGCTGGTCGCGTGGATCTGCCGGCCAAAGATCATTCGTCCCGCGCTCGATTGCAGGACACTGGTGACGATGACATCGATTTCCTGGCCGACGAGTTGGCTCGCCTGCTCGCAGACGACCATTGTTCCGTCATCCAGGTAGCCGACCCCTTGTCCTTGCGACTCTCCTTCCTTGAGGATCTTCGTCCGCAGACGTTCGCCAGGAAGATACCGGGGTTTGAGTGCGTTTGCGACGTCGTTGAGGTTGACGACTTCAACCCCCTGCACGCTCGCGACTTTGTTGAGATTGAAGTCGTTGGTGACGACCCGTCCCCCCAGCTGCTTGGCCAATTCAATCAGCCGCTGGTCGACCGAGATTCCTTTGAATTCCTCGTGGTTGGTTTCACGGACGCGAACATCCGCGTGCGGGCTGTTCTGCAGCTTGTTCAGCACCTCCAAACCGCGTCGTCCGCGCGTGCGGCGTGCCTTGTCGCTGCTGTCGGCGATATCCTGCACTTCCATCAACACGAACTGCGGGACGACCAGCTGAGAATCGATCACGTGCGTTTCGACAAGATCCGCAATCCGACCGTCGATGAGCGCGCTGGAATCGACCACCATCGGTCGGCTCCCCTTCAGTTCGCGGGAAAATTCAACGTACGGAATGACAAACCGGAAATCATCCCGAGTTTGAATGATGAAAGAGACCGACAGATAGGTGATCATCAAGCTCAGCACGGTCGCGGTGATGTTCCGGAAATAGAGGGGGACGTCGATCGCCGTGAAGAACGGTTGTACGGCCTGAATGACGAGATAGCTCAGCAGAAAGCCGATCATCACCCCGAAATAGATCGCTGAGATGATCTCGATCCGCTTCTTGCGAACGAGCAAGTCGATAACCATCACCGATTGCGTGATCGCCAGGATCACAAAGAAGGTGAGCACTGTATGGCCGGATACCGACGAGGGCATCGAGGCATCTTTGCCCGGCTGCAGATAGGTAACGATTGCCCCTGCACATACGAGCAGGTAGAGCACGCGAATCAGGATGATCGCGAATGTCTTGCGTTCCAACAGGTGTGTCATGTGGGACCGTCTTAGGCTGATGTGTGGATACGTTCATCATAAGGAACGCTGGAGAGGTTTGCCACTCCCGGATTCCCGCGCGAGAAAACCTGCGGGAATTTCCGCACTTTCAGCCGGTTAGGGGGAATCCCCCAGCGCGTCCGTCAAGACATGGTACATGGCGTTCAGAGATTGCGGGATGACGTTGACGTCCGCGAGGACCGGCATAAAGCTGGTGTCACCATTCCACCGCGGCACCAGGTGCCAGTGGATGTGTCCCGGCAACCCGGCACCCGCGACGCGTCCCAAATTCACGCCGATGTTAAAACCATCGGGCGAGAAGATCTGCTTGAACAGTGCGGTCATCCTTCGCAGTTGCTGCGCGCACTCCAGCAGTTCGGCGTCGTTCAACTCCTCCAGACCTGCTTTGTGTTCGCGAGGTGCGACCAGCAAGTGCCCGTTGTTATAGGGAAATCGGTTCAGGACGACCAATGTACTCTCGCCACGCGCGACGACGAGATTTTCGGGGTCGGAATGCTGATCGCGACACCGGCAAAGGAAGCAGTCTTCCTGCACGCCGCTTCCGGGGTGTTTCTGATCTTTATTATTCAGGATGTAGGCCAATCGCCATGGGGCCCAAATTTGCTCGTGGGTCACAATTTCGGTTCCCTGGGAGATCACTGTGGAATGGCGAGCAGTTGGCCGCGCTGCAATACAGAACTTGGCTCTAGGCCGTTCATTTTCAGCAGACGGTCCACGGTTGTGCCATAACGGCGAGCGACGGAGGTCGCCGTGTCGCCCGGAAGGACTTCGTGGTAGATCACCTCGCCGGTTTTCGACGGGAGTGTCACGGCGGACGAAGCCGGCACGCGCGGAACGTTCTGGAGATCCGTCGGTGCCAGTCTTCCCGCCGGATTACCGATGGAGACAGGTTGCCCCGGCCGCAGCCCCCCTGAAGAACGCGAAGCAGAACCCGACTCAACCAGCGGCGAGCCACAACCGGTAAAGAACAAAAATGCTCCCAGGAGACACACCGTACCGATTCGCCCATTTGTGCCGAGGGGCGCACCGTTGCTCGTTTGCACGTTCTGAGGCATCAGCATTTTCAAGGTGATCCCACAACGCGATTGGCTGAGATCCTAATTGCTCCATACACCGCATTGTCATGAAGCGTAACGTGAAGCCCCGAAGCCGCGCGTATTTTAGTCGATACGATCCCGCAGGCAAGATGGACTGCGCTCTGGCGGCGTCCTGTGTTAGGCGTTCTTTCGTACGTGGGAATGTCGCCCGCGAGGCGACAGGGGACATTTGCCGTCACGCCGCTCCACGGGCATTCCCCGCGCCTCGGACGTGTCGTCCCTTGCGATAGATCCGTGCATGTACGTCGTCGAGAATCCAGTGAAACAAGAGCAAGTGAATTGATTCCACCAGTCCCATGTCATCGCTCGGTACGTGAAGGTTTTCCTGGGCCAAGTCCTGGAGTTTACCACCGCTGAATCCGGTGATACCCCAGGTGCGCAGGCTCTGGCGATTGGCCCAGGTAACCGCGTTCAGCACGTTCGGGCTGTTGCCGCTGCCGCTGATGGCAATCAGCATGTCATCCGGCGATGCGTAGGTTTTGAGTTGCTCGACGAAGATGCGGTCGAAGCCTTCGTCATTCCCCCAGGCGAGAATGCCGGATGTATTATCGGTCAAACTCAGCACCTTGAGTCGTTTGACGGAGTCGTTGTTGAAGTCCGACCGATCGAGCGTGCTCTTCGCCAGATCCTCGCAGATGTGCGAGGAGGTCGAACCGCTGCCGCCGTTCCCGCAAAGAAACACGAACCGACCATCAACATAGGCGGCATGAATTTCCTGTGCGAGACGCTCGACGTTGCTCATGTCGATACGACTACAGATCTCCGAACAACGGTTCAGATAAGCAAACGGACTCAGATCGGCTCCGATCATGGTCGTGGTCCTTCACGATTATCGATGGTGCGGAATTCGAAGAGGAGATTAACAGAGGCGAGTGTGCCGCCGGGAGGGCGGGGCGTAATGTAGCGATTCCCGCGAAACGCGCACAGACGAGCTTTTCCCGGCAGCCCGACGGCGACGATCAACGGCGAAATGCCCCCATCTTTCAGAGAGATCAACGACGCGTTTACAGCTTCAAATGCGCCAAGGCATCCGCCGGGGGCATCACGTAGCCGATGTAAAACGGTCCGAATTCCGCGTAGCGGGCGGAAGCCTGATCGAACCGCATTGTATAGACGATTTCCTTGATATGTTCCGGTGCGCGGCTCCAGAGGGTGACTCCCCATTCCCAGTCGTCGAAGCCGGTCGAGGCGGTGATCAACTGGCTCACCCGCCCCGCGAAACGAATTCCCGAGGTGGCATGCTCCGCCATCAAGGAACTTCGGACGCTGAACGGCTCGGTGTACCAGTTGGCGAGCGGATGTCGAATCTTGTTCATCGGGTAGAAGCAGACGACCGGAAACGGGGGAATATCGGGATACAGCCGCTGCTTGTTCATCGCCGGCAGCCGCTGTCCGTAGGCGTTGAGCTTCGCGGCATAAGCGGGATCGGCGGGGTCGGTTCCTTCAAGTCTCAATCGTTCGCCATACTGTTCGATGGTCGGAACGTATTCCGAAACCTCGGTAATCGAAACGAACGACCAGGCCGGTTCGAGAACCGTGCCGAATCGGCTGGCGCGAATCGCCTGGGGGATCGCATCGATCAACAGCGGATCGGCATCCATGATCATCAATCCGAGATCGGCCTTATGCCCCGAGACGACCGAGGTCTGGATTCTGGCCGGCGCTCCGTCACGCTCTGGATCGAGGATCCGATAAATCTCCTCGCGTCCCTGAGCGCGGTCCGCATCGGAAATTTGAGCGAGTTCTTTCTGGTTCACTCGATAATACAGGTGCAGGCAATGCCACCCTTCCGCGAGCCGGACAGTCGGCTCGGCGAGCGATTGCGGAGCGGGAGCGTGTGACGAAGCAGGTCGATTCACGGCGAACCTCGGTAGTCTCTCAATGGTTTTGGAATGCCGCCGCAACACTGGGGATCCGCGGCGACAGCCAGATTCTAGCGCACCAGGCAGCGACGCGAAAGCGAGCACGTCGCGTAAAATCCGTTCCTTGCCGGAACATGGAAAAGTTCTGACCGGGTCGCCTGCTCAGCGCTCTGCTCCGCCAGCCGATTCCGGGGAGCGCCGCGCGTCCTCATGCTGCACAGTGATACGACCGTCGGTCCAACCAAGATTCTTCCCCACGGCGATTGGGTAATCCCATCCGGACGACTGAGCCTGGAAGAGATGGACCGGAGTATGCTCCGCCGCCATCCCCACCGCCTGTGGAATGTCCAAAAACCGCATCACATTCAGAAAGTCGGGCCCAGACTGGTGAGTGGTCGGCAACTGATGCAGGTTGAGTCGCGCAATTCCTGTCTCGAACAATGCGGCGTAGAGGGTGGCGACACTGCTCTCAGAGTGTGCATCGATAATCAGAGCCGTCTCCTGCAGTCCCGGCAGGGATCGCAGCGACTGAATCGCGCGACGCATGTCCCAAACCCGCATCCCGTCGAGCGTTTGTCCCAGCAACATGAACCGGCGGCGAATGTGTGTTCGCTTCTTCGGATCGCGGGTCCATTCAGTCGGCCCGATGCCGCGCGGCGCGACATACGCATGAATCTCCGCCGACGATTCAAGATTTTTCCGCATCCGCGTCATTGCTTGCTCATCGGGAAGCACGCGTTCCTCATCTTTCAGTTGCGCGGGCAACGATGCGCTGAAGGTTCCCAGAAACTCCCGCCACCCGGCGTCATCGAGCACGTGAAGCACGACGCGCTCAGCCTTGGCCAGTTCCAGGTCTGCTCGTCGTACGAGGAACAACCGCAATCGGATCTTCTCCTGGCTGGTGAAGTCATAAGCGTCCACTTTCAGCAAGCCGCACGGGACCGAGAATGCCTGTTCGACGTCTAATTGCGCGCCCCCGTCGACAGGGTCAGTCGGCCAACCGCGGAAACATTTTTCGCGGAGATTCTTCAGCCATCCGTCGCGCTGTGCGGTCCATTCATTCACGGATTTCGGTGGTGTGAATTCTTCATGGCTCGGTACGAACGATTCCTGAATCTTTGTATTGCGTTCGTCTGTGGGGAGTTGACCGAAGACCCGGAGATCTGCCGGGGTGGCGAACGGCAGGGCCGCCATTTCAATCGGCGGGTCCTCTCCCTTGAGGTGCCGGTTGAACCAGTGAAACGCGGCGATCTGCAATTCTTGCGAATCGACGTGTGGGCCGTCGGAAATCTGCAGACCAATCTTATCGAGCGCGCCTTGCAGCTCATAAATACGGCGCGTCTTGTTGTAAACATCGACCACTCCATCGAGCGGAAAGATGCGGTCCTTGTCGGTGTTGGTGATCAACAGTGGCCGAGGAGAAACGAGCGCTGCGACCTGCGGATAGTCCCACTGGTAGGTGTTCACCGGGTACATGCAATCGCAGTGTCCTTCGACGCAGCCGTCGACAACGTGATTCTTGAGGCTCGTAATCCCTGCTACCGGGACCGCCACCTTGATGCGATCGTCGAGAGCCGCCACCCACCAGGAATACGCGCCGCCGCCGGACCGTCCCGTGACACCGAAACGATCCGCGTCCACTTCCGGTCGCGTTTCCAGGTAATCGAGCGCACGAATACTGTTCCACGCTTCGACCCCTGCCGGCGTGTAGCCCCGCGAGTTCCACCACCACATCCCTTCGCGGTACGTGCCGTGATGAAGTCCCTCAATCTCGCCGAGTTGCAAGGTGTCGATCATCAAACACACGTATCCATTCCGCGCGAACCAGGCGCCGTGGTGCCGGTAGTGTGTCTTGTTGCCGAAGCTGATGCCGTCTTTTTTCTCCTGCCCATGCCCGCAAACGTATAGGATCGTCGGCAGCTTTCCCTTCACTTCCGTTGGCCGGTACAAGTTGCCCGTGACGTACAACCCCGGCATCGATTGGAACTCGACCTTCTCAACGACAAACCCGGGTTGCTCGAAGGTTCCGGTCACCATCGGCTCCAGCGGAGTCCGTTCCGGCAGCGGATCGAGAGAGAGCATCTCGCGCAACTGCCGGCGATATTCGTCCCGATGCTTCTCCCAATCGATCGCTGAGCTGATTTTGGAAAGGCAAGCGTCGGTCAGGCGGTGCGTCTCGGCGCGAAAATAGTCGGCGATCATCCGATCACCGCGGCTAGTGTCGTAGGGAGTTTCGTCCTTCCCCTTGGGAGAAGCTTCTTTCGGCGCGGCGGAACTCGGTTCCACGGCAGTAATGAAATACAAAACGATCAACAGCGTAAGCATCGCTGGCGGACGAATCATGGGGTTCCCTGTTGCGCACAGAACATTTGAGAGACTGTCGCGGGCACCGATCAACACTCAGCAATCCACAGCATAACGCCTGAGCTTCGCTGGATCTCCCTCGATTCCCAATCCGGGGCGTGTCGGCACGTCGATTTTCCCGGCGACGATTCGGAACGGCTCGGTGATCACATCGTCCTCCAGGCCGTCGTAGGTGCTGTCGTTGGCCAGCGAATATGCGGGGCAAGCAGCGGCGATGTGCAACATGGCGGCTGTCTTCGGTCCGAGATCGTGCCCGCAATGCATGATGCAGGGAATCCCCGCTGCTTCACAGATTTGGCCGATCTGCACGCACGGAAGAATTCCACCGGCGCAATGGGTGTCGGGGAGCAGAAACGCCGCAGCCTCCGCGCGGAGAATATTCCACACGCTGGCCGGATCGCTCACGCTTTCGTTGAGCGCGATCGGCGTCGTCGTGCTTCGTCTTAATTCCCGCGCATCAGAAAGCGGTTCCGCCGGAATCGGTTGTTCGAAGTATTCCAATGCAAACTGTTCGAGTCTACGAGCCAGTTCAAGAGCTTGCGCCGGTGTGTAGGCTCGGTTTGGATCGACGCGCAGCTTGAGTCGGTTGCCCACGGCATCGCGAACTCCGCGGACCATTTGAAAATCTTCCTCGGGATCAGCCCCGGCTTTCATCTTGAGAGTCGAATAGCCGAGTTCCGCGTAATGCGTGGCTAGTTCGCCGGCGCGTTCATAGGATTGAATCCCCATGCAGGCCGCCAGTTCGATTCGAGGGCGCATGATCCCTCCCAGCAGGACCGCCACCGGAACGCCCAGCGCTTTGCCGCGCAAATCCCAGAGGGCCATTTCAAGTCCCGACTTGAGGCGGGTTTCCAGAGGGCAATCTCGATGAAAGGCTGTGACGTTGAGCGGATCGCGGCCGACGGCCCAGCGTGTCGCTTCCTGTTGCATGCGGCGAGCACTCACGTCGGGAAGGAAATTGACATTATGTTCCCCCCAGCCGGTGAGCCCTTCATCCGTGTCTACCTGGACGATTGCACTGCTTGTCGCAGAACTGGTCCGAAGATGCGATCGATATGGCGCCACGGGTGAAACCTGCGGGACTTCGACCACCGTGACGGAAACATTCGTAATTTTCATCGATCTCACGACTCGTTTTCGTATGGCATAATCAACAGGCGGTGCGAATGCATTACCGAATTGAATCGCGCCGAGCCCTGGCCGGAATGATTCGGGATTTTCTGGTGCATTCCGAGGGGCGATGTTTCCTTGACGTTAGACATGCGCAAGACGTGCTTATCAGTCGAGTCAGATATCCCACTCCGCGGTAAGCGATTGCCGCATCGATTCTAAAAGCTCCTGGATGCGAATCGGCTTCGAAACATAGCCGTCCATTCCCGCTTCCAGACAGCGCTCCCGATCCCCTTTGAGAGCGTGGGCGGTCATCGCGATAATCGGCGTCCGCCGGCGGAGTTGATGCGTCGCTTTGCCGGTCGATTCGAGTTCCCGAATGGCGGCCGTAGCCTCAATACCGTCCATTTCCGGCATCTGCACATCCATCAGAACAATGTCGAACGGCTGTCGCTCGAAGGCCGCCACCGCTTCTCGTCCGTTATTCGCCACAGTCACGGTATGGTTCCGCTTGCTGAGCAAGCCGACCGCCAACTTCTGATTCGCGATACTGTCTTCGACGAGCAAGATCCGCATCGGTCCGAGTTCAGCGGGATGCTCGTCGGCTGGAGCGCCCGAGTTTTCGGAGACTGCCGGAGCTGGCGCCAGTGCATCGAGCATGGCGCGGAATAACTCCGACCGTTTTACCGGTTTGAGTAATCGGGCGGCGATTCCGGCCCGGCCCGCGCGCAGGCGTTCTTCGGAAATGTCGCCCGAGGTCAGTGCGATGATGATGGTGGATTCAACCTCCGGAGTTTCTCGGACCCGTTCCGCGAATGTAATACCGTCCATCTCCGGCATGTTGATGTCGGTGATGACGAGGGAATACGGGTCTCCTTCGCGTTGGGAACGTTGCATCAATTCGAGGGCCACTCCCCCACCAGAGGCTTGTTCCGGCTCCATTCCCTGTCCGCGCAACAGTTCATCGAGGATCCGCCGATTCGTTGAATTGTCATCGACGATGAGGATCCGCACGCCCCGGAGCGCTTCCAACGGCAGGCGGAGTTTCGCCGGCGCGTCGCCGGCGGCCCGCGTGAACTTAGCCGTGAAATGAAACGTACTACCGACCCCCGGCTCGCTGTCGACCCAGATGTTTCCGTCCATGAGTTCGACCAATCGTCGGCAGATCGCCAGCCCGAGCCCAGTACCGCCGTATTGCCGCGTCGTGGAGTTGTCGGCCTGCTCGAAGGCGTCAAAAACAAGGCTGATTTTATCGGCAGGAATGCCAATGCCGGTATCTTTCACCTGGAAGTGCAGAATTACATCGCCGTTGGTCATCGATTCGCTGTTGAGATCGAGGATGACCTCCCCGGCTTCCGTGAACTTGATGGCATTGCCGACGAGATTCAGGACGATTTGCCGCAACCTCCCCGCATCCCCAACAAGCACACCAGGCACGCCGGGATCGATGTGGTACGCCAGTTCCAGGTTCTTCCGGTGAGCGCGGAATGCAAGCGAGCGCATTGCGTCCCCGAGACTTTCGTGGAGATCGAACTCCGCGGGACTAAGCTCGAACTTCTGTGCTTCGATTTTCGAGAAGTCAAGTACGTCGTTGATGATCGACAACAGTGACTCGGCTGAGTCACGGACGATCTCAAGCGATTCCCGCTGGCCATCTTGAAGTCGGGAGTCGAGCATCAACTCGGTCATCCCGATAATCGCGTTCATCGGCGTGCGGATTTCGTGGCTCATGTTCGCCAGGAAGATGCTCTTCGCCTGGTTCGCCGCTTCGGCTGCATCTTTGGCGGCGCGCAGGGCTTGTTCGGCCTGGCGGCGTTTCACGTCAGCTTCATGCCGCTCGGTAACGTCCCAAAACACCGCCTGCACCTGGCTGACTTTGCCCATTTCGTTGCGGACGGGAGACTTCCAAACCTCAAAGTAACGTGTGTCGTCTCCGCGGCGGTTCTCCTCAATGTCGCGAAAAATCTCTCCCGTCTCGACCACATGCCGCTCGTCGCGGCTGTATTTTTCGGCATTCTCCCGCGAGTGAAAATCGAAATTCGTTTTACCCAGGATCTGGCTGGCGGGAAGTCCGATCAGCCGGCAGTAGTTGTCGTTGACATACGTAATGCGGCCATCGAGGTCGGTGCGGGTGACGTAAATCGGCAGGTTCGCAACCAGTGAGTGATACAACGCCTCCGATTCGCGAAGCGCCTCCTGCGCCTGCCGGCGCTCGAGCACTTCCTGCTTCAACTGTTTGTTCGATTCGGAAAGGTCCGCTTCCGCCTGCTTTTGTAGAGAGACGTCGGTGGCGATTCCGCCGATCCGCAGAACCTGACCTTTCGCATCGAAAATCAGCCAGACGTGGTCGCGCAGCCAGCGGACCGTTCCGTCGGGGCAGCAGATGCGGTATTCCTGCCGCACTTCGGTTGTATTCCGCAGATGCCGCAGATTGGTACGGACTCGTTCGCGATCATCCGGATGGACGACCTCGAGCCAAAGGTTGGGATCACGATAAAACTCGGAGCGGGGACGCCCATAAATCCGTTCGGCGGCCCCATTGAGGTAGAGCAACTCGCGACCATCAGCCGTGGTGCACCAGAAGAGGTCTTTCGAGGATTCGAGCAAGCTCGTCAGCAACTCGACATGCTGTGCCGAGCGTAACTGGTCGACCATGGTCTCTCCTCACGGTAATTCGCTGGTAAATTCGGCGGCAGATCCATCCCGGCGCCCGCGGATTTCATCGCTTAAAAACAGAGCGCAACTGGGAATTGCCGCCTCTTGCAGTCTATCAACCTCAGAACGGCGGGCAAAGAAGGTTCAGGCTGAGCGATCAGCTTCTCCCCGGCTTCCGGGAATCTTGTTGCAGAGCGGCTTCAATCGCATGTCGTTTTTAAAACCGGCTGATCCCAGCGTATCGGCAATACCTGCTTTGCCGGCATGACGGGTGAACGCCCTCGAAACTCAGCCGCGGTTTTGTCTGAGACAACTCTCGCAGGGACTCAAAAATCTGAGATAACCGTGAACCTTTTCCATCGCCGGAGCGTCTTATCCCGTAAGAAGAGCCCGGCACACGCACCGGATTGTTTCGACAGGAGCAGAATCAAGTGGATTTCCAACGACCGAGTTTTCATGGCAATTACCTTGGCAGAGGGGGATTCGCGGAACGGATAGCGAATCAACTCCCAGGCAATTCCTTGCGCCTATGACACCCGGTCGAAAAGCGGAGAGTTTCTCCAAGGCCCGGTGTCGCAGCGACGCCGGGCCTTTTTCGTCGTCGGTCTTTCCCAGGCGCGGGTCGGTAGCTGAGACGGACCAGCGGCGGTCTGAAGAACCGCAGACGAGGATTCGAGCGCCTCCCGACCCACCTTGCGCACCCGGTGCGCGCATTTCACGGCTAAGGATTTTGGAAATCAGGATGAAGCGAGATGCAGATCAATCGGGCGCGTTTGGCTTCTGGTGAGGCCGTCCGTCTTTCAAGCGGACCAGGTCGGGTTCGAATCCCACACGCGTCACTCGTCAAGTAACAGCCCGGTGGTGTAACGGAAGCACTTCGTTCTGATAAGGCGACGGCGGTGGTTCGACTCCACCTCGGGCTACTTCGGGAGATCAGCGGGCAAATGGAATCAATAAGAGGACGAACGATGCGAACACGACAACGCTGGAAACCGATCCCCACGATCACGCTAGGTCGTGGTGTAGCGGCAGCATCTCTGACTTTTAATCAGACGGGTGGGGGTTCGAATCCCTCCGGCCTCATGATTTGGATGAGACAACGGCAGCCCGTAGCTCAACGGTGAGAGCGGGCTCCTTATAAGAGCTTGACGACGGTTCGACTCCGTCCGGGCTGAATGGCGGAAACGACACACACGCGGGACTGAGGTGTTAGCGGCAGCATTTCCGGCTCTTAACCGGGAAGGTGAGGGTTCGAGTCCCTCCGGTCCCATTGTATCGAATGACCAATGGCTTTCACGATGATCGCTTGACGGTTGTTAGTGGTGGGTTGAAAGCGCGAATGGTCGCGCATGTTCTTTGACAATTCTTCGAGTAACGCAAAGCGCCCATGATGTAGCGGCTGCCTGCCGCCTTGCCATGGCGGACGTGCGGGTTCGACTCCCGCTGGGCGCTTTCTGGAGCAAATAGCTCCCCATCATGGCCGCGAAGTCAGTGTTTTGAACTTTGAATCTACGACCGCCACGAGCCGGAACGGTGATGGAACTTCGTAGCTGCTCTCATACGGCGTATGGGAAAGTCTGGGAATCCGCGTGCTTCGGGAGCACGAGACCGTCGGTTCAAATCCGACTGCGCCGACTCATACTCGATATCGCCGTCGTGTAGATCGTTAAGTGAAGGTACTCCACGGATAGAAAGACCGCATAGGAGATAATCAACCGCCGTCGGGCTCATCGCCGTCGTCGTCTTGCCAATTGATCGACTCGATCTGCTGAGCCGAGAGGATCAATAGCGAACCTTGCTCACAGGTAAACTTCGTGCCGAGCATTTGTGCGTCGGTAAAGTCACAGTCTTCGAGAGTTGACTGCCGTAAATCGGCATTCCGCAGATCGGAACGACTGAAATTCGCACGGACGAAGATGGCGGCCCGGAGATCGGAAGCGATCAATCGGCCCTCGGTAAAATCCACGTCGAGAAAGTCATTCCAACAAAGCGTGGATTCCGACAGGTCGGTATTCCTGAAGGAACAATCACTGATTTCCGATCGACCGAAAAAGGTTCGTGGAAGAGTCATGTCGGATAGGTCGACACCACTGACCGCGGTGCGAAAAAAATTGACTCCGAGCGATTCGTCATCGAAACGCGGCTGCCTCGGAGGGAGAGGCGGTATGGCGTCTTGGTCAATCAACCCCAGTCTCTGCAACTCTCGGCATGACTGCTCGTACGTTCGCCTGGATCGAGATTGTGTGCTCATAGTCGTTTGTCGCGCCGCCAAATGAATGGTCTTCGTCGAACAATACCACACAGCATTGTTATGGCCATCCCTTATGTCGAAGTCAACGTGCAACAGAAAGTGTTCAACTAGCCTCGTAGTAAAGCAGAGCAAATTGATGCGGTGGGGCCCGTGCTGGTACGGGCGGGCGGCTGTTAACCGCCGGGACGCACGTTCGATTCGTGCCACCGCAGCTGGTCATCATTGGAAGTCATCCGGCTGGATGAGGAACCTGTCTCGAAAACAGGCGCGGCTCAGGTCGTTGTGGGTTCGAGTCCCACGGCTTCCGCTTCGAGAGTTTCATTAACGCGACTTTACGTGCCGTTGGCCGAGCGGCAGAGGTGCCAGGCCTCCAACCTGGCGAGGCGGGTTCGACTCCCGCACGGCACTCTTGGTTCGGGCCGGTCGTTCAGCGGCAGAGCAGGTTCCTGTTCAGCACCCGCGCGCGGGTTCGAGTCAGGGCACCGCCTAATAGGGTGGCCCGGTCCTCTCTCAATTTCATCGCGGGGTAGTTTCTGCTGGTAGAAGCACGCGGCTTTGAACCGCGAGTTCGTGGGTTCGATTCCCACCCCCGCAGCTGGCGAACTTTCGATCGGTCAATGTGTCTTGCGAAGTACCGATGCTGCGGGGTCGTCTAATGGGAGGATGCGACGCTCTGAACGTCGTGATGCTGGTTCGAGCCCAGCCCCCGCAAATGTGACTTTTGAGCATCGGATCAGTTTTCGGCATTAGACATTCGTCATTACAGGTGGTTTCAAAACCATGTAATTGGGAGGGCGACACTCCTGTGGAGCCGCCATAACGAGAGACTTTCGGTCGCAGCGGCTCGGCGGGAGCCTCGCCCTCCCTGTTTTGAAAACACCTGCAGTCATTCCCTCCCGGGGCTCATGGTCCAACAGCAAGACACCGGTCCTGCAAACCGGAAATTCGGGTGCAACTCCCGATGAGTCCACTGCGTGCGTGTCACAAAATGCTCTGGACGTCGAGATACACCAGGTCGGTAGGGGGTTTCACTCACCGCCAACCACGTTTTGTGAGAAGCATTTTGAAAATCGGTCCCGTGGTCCAACGGCGACGACACTTGGCTCACATCCAGGAAACGATGGTTCAATTCCATCCGGGACCATTGAGAACCAGAGGCCCAGATACGCCAACCGGTCGAGCGGCTCGGCTTAAACCCGAGTGACTGTGAGTTCGAATCTCACTCTGGGCATAAGTGGAACATCGGCTCGGTAGGCAACTGGCAGACCACGCTGTTTCAGACACAGCGATGCTGTGGGTTCAAATCCCACCTGAGCCACTGTTGGTGAAGAAGAATCAGAAAACTACGTCCTCGCGGAGCAGTTCGGAGTGCTCGCCACCCTGTCACGGTGGAGATCGCGGGTTCAAATCCCGTCGAGGACGCTTGGAAGGAGCGGTCAGCAAAAAACAAAGCGAATTCGCCCCTCTCCCCTCGCGGGAGAGGGGACGGGGGTGAGGGGGCTTTCATAAACAGCATTACAAAATTTGATCACGGTGAAGTTAGAACGAACGGCACGGTACGCCAACCGGACGAGCGGCCAGTTTCAAAACCTGGTGTTTGGGGGTTCGAATCCCTCCCGTGCCACATGAAATCTGCGTCGGCTGGGCATTGGCGAGCCCAGGTGGCCGTAACCCACCCGCTCCCGAGCTGTGGCGGTTCAACTCCGTCCCGACGCACTTGCTGGTAAGAGGGAGGACAGAAACAGAAGGAGGAAGACAGAGGACAGAATACAGATGTCGGACGTGAATGATTGCGTGCGACGGCAACATGCTACGGACAACCGTCGCTCCGTCCTCCTCTTCATCGCAGGTGGGCCAGTGTCCAGCCGGGGCTCATAACCCCAGCCTGCCGGGTGCGACTCCCGGACCTGCTATCAGGCTTCAGGTGGCCAGACTTCAGGGAGTCAGGCGATCGAGAAGCCTTTGCATTAGACATTCGTCATTCGGATTTCGTGCTTTTGATGTTGGCCGGGTACGCAATCTGGTAAAGCGGCGAGGTCGAGAGTCTCGTGATTCTGTGGGTTCGACTCCCACCCTGGTCACTGCCTTGTTGATTTGGCGAAAGGGGTTCCGTGGTCCAACGGCGACGACACCAGCGCGACATGCTGGAGACGATGGTTCAATTCCATCCGGAATCACTCGAAGAGTTACGGAAGGGAGCCGGATACGGGTAGCCGGGCCGGTTTGCTAAACCGTGCGGCCAATCGGTCGTGTGAGTTCGAATCTCATCCCTTCCGCTTTTGACGGTGGAGTGATCGTCTGTAGGAGCAATTGCCGGGGCACGCTTCGCTTTGCCTCGGCCACCCGCTGCCGTGGAGGAAATGCGTCATCTCGAACAAAAAGTGGAACCGGGCCTGATGGTGAAACGGAAGATCATCTCTCGCTTCTAACGAGAGGTTCCAGGTTCGAATCCTGGTCGGGCCGCTTAATTTGTGACTGCAAGGAGACCTTTTCTGGAATTCGTCATTCGTGCTTCGTCATTAGGAAATTCCTTTGACGGTGTCCGTGGTGTATGCGGTAGGCATACCTGCCTGTGAAGCAGGAGGTAAGGGTTCAACTCCCTTCGGACACCCTTCGCTAGAAATGACGAATGTCTAATGTCGAATGACAAATGGAAAGCGTGAAGGAGGCAAAGTATGGTGAGTGCAGCACTCGCACGGCCGACGTTGATGCTCAACCGGAACTGGCAGCCGGTGGGGGTCGCGACGGTGGCCCGCGCGCTGGTGAAGGTCTGGAACGACACGGCGCGGATCGTCGACCCGATTGACTATTGCCAGTACACCTGGGACGACTGGTCGCGGCTGCGCCCGAGCGGCGACGAGCCGTTCATCCAGGCACTGCAGTTTCGGCTGCGCGTGCCGGAAGTGATCGCGCTGACGAAGTACGATCGCGTCCCGGCCAACGCGGTGACGTTCAGCCGGCGAAACGTGTTCAAGCGTGACCGGTTCACGTGCCAGTACTGCGGTGGGCAGCCGGGGAGCGATGAATTGACGATCGACCACGTCCTTCCGCGGTCGCAGGGTGGGGTTTCGACCTGGGACAACTGTGTCCTGGCCTGCCTCAACTGCAATGCACGGAAGGCCGACCGGACGCCGGATCAGGCCCACATGCCGCTGCGGCGGCGGCCGGTGCGTCCGGCATGGCGGCCGATGTACGCGGCTCACGGTGCCCGCATCGACAGTTGGTCGAAGTTTGTGAGTGAGGCGTACTGGACGGTTCAGCTGGAAGAGTAAGTCCCGCTGCTCATGAGGTATTCCATGAGCAGCGCTTTCACGAGCGTGCTCCTGGGAGAGCAGTCAGCCTCCAAAACTGACGTATGGGGTTCGAATCCTCACGCTCGTGCTGCGGCCTCGGCCGCACACTGCCGACGTGGCTGACTGAGAAAAGCGCCGGTTTTGTAAACCGGATGATGCTGGTGCGAATCCAGTCGTCGGCTCTGAGAAGAGAATTGCCCTGCGAGTGTGACGGAAGCATCACAGTCTTCGAAGCTGTGGGACGGGGTTCGACTCCTCGGTGGGGTACTTCGGAAATGGAAGACAAAGCGGCGGCGGAATTGAAAGCATGCCGCATTGACAGCCCGTGAGTGTGCGGGATCGCACGACAGCCTGCGATGCTGTTAGACCAGGTTCGACTCCTGGACGGGCTACTGCACGAACTTGCTACCGCCCTGCGCTCGGCTGACTCAATGTCAGCCGTGCTCGGTTGCTCGTGCGATTCGTGGCGAGGACATTTGAGAATCATTGACGCTGGAGCCGGATGGTTAGGCGGTTGCCTGCAAAGCAACTTCAAGTGGGTTCGACTCCCACCGGCGTCTCTTAACAACATGGGCTGTGGTCCGCGAACAGTTTATTTCGCAGGAGCAAAGCCGATGTCAGGCGTACGTCTTGATTTCGCTTTGCCAGCGGCGCACCGGCCGTGAGCCCACGTTCGGCAGTTGGCCAGGTGTGTTCCGTGTATGGGTTCTGACTGGCGGAATCATGATGGTGTAGCTCAATGGCAGAGCAACAGGCTGAAGACCTGTCGGTTGCGGGTTCGAATCCCGTCACTGTAACCCCGGACGGGACGCAAAAGCGTCCCACCATCGGCCCGAGGGAGGCGGGCGTGTGTTTCGGTCTGCCGTCGCGTTGAGTCAGTTGTTCGGTCTCCGGACTTCGACAAGCGTCTCACCGAAAGGGAGACGCGCGGCGAACCGGTGGTCGTGCGGCGACTCGGCGAGACGGCAACATGACGGCGTGCCTTGCAGTGCGCGGATACCGCCGTCACGCGTCTCGGACAAGCGGCAGCCGCCGCCGGCCGGTGAGCGGGGTGATCTTGCATCATCCCGCAACCTGGTCGGAACACGCTGCCGCACGTCCGCGGAATCGTGGCGGCTTAAACGCACTCCGCATGTCCACATGCGACCGGTGCGCGTTCTGCATCCCGAGGGCTTTTTCAAATTCCAGAAAGTGATGCCGCCCCGCGAACTTTTCGCGAGTCGCAGCCATCCAATGAAAATACGCAACGCCGCGGCTGACTGCCCGCGGCGGGCATTGTCGAGAAGGAGAGAGAAATGATCCTGTTCAAGCGCATCAAGATCCGCAGCGACGAAGTCGGTCTGTACTTCCGCGACCGCGAATTTCGCGGCTTGCTGAGCACGGGTGTGCACTGGTTGTTCGATCCGCTCCACAAGGTGAAAGTCGAAGCGGCATCGCTGCGCAATCCGTGGTTGATGCATGAGAAGCTCGACGTCATCGTGAAGTCGGGAGCGCTCGAAGGCCGCGCCGTCGTGCTCGACCTCAAGGACTACGAACGCGCGCTCGTCTGGATTGACGGACGTTTCAGCCATGTACTGCCGCGCGGCCAGTACGCCTACTGGACGTCGCACCGCGAGGTGGCAGTCGAGGTTATTGATGCGCGGAAAATCCGTTTCGATCACCGTGACTTGGCGGTCATCGTCCGCTCGCAGGGATCGGACCGCGTGCTCGAAGTGATCGGTGTCGAAGCCGGCCATGCAGGCATTGTGTTCCTTGACGGCGAATACGCCGAGACGCTGCTGCCGGGACGTTACGCGTTCTGGAAGAACATCTCGCAGGTCAAGGTCGTTCCGGTCGACCTGCGCGAGTCGCTGCTCGACGTCGCCGGCCAGGAAATCATGACGGCCGACAAGGTCACGCTGCGCCTCAACGCAGTGGTGACGTATCGTGTCGTCGACCCCCGGCTGGCGGTGAGCGTGGTGGATGATCCGCGGCAGGCACTGTACCGTGAGGTGCAGTTTGCGCTGCGGACGGCCATCGGCGCACGCGACCTCGACGCGTTCCTGGCGGACAAGGACGCTATCGCCCAGGAAATGGAAGAGGTCTTTCGCCGACGGGCCAAGCAGCTCGGCGTGGAACTCGTCTCGGTCGGAATCCGCGACGTGATCCTGCCGGGGGACATGAAGGATTTGATGAACAAGGTGACGGAAGCCAAGAAGGCGGCCGAGGCCAACCTGATTGTGCGCCGCGAGGAGACGGCCGCAATGCGCAGTCAGTCGAACACGGCCAAGCTGCTCGAAGGGAACCCGACCCTGATGCGTCTCAAGGAACTGGAGGTCCTGGAGAAGATCGCGTCGGCCGGCAAGCTGAACGTGGTCGTCGGCGAAAAGGGATTGGCCGACCGCATTGTCAACCTGGTCTGATGTGCCGTCGCCGGTTTGTGGGAACGAACCGGCGGCGGTTTTTCCGTTCAATGGGTTGCCCGATGGTCAATTTCTGTTAGACATCGCCCGGACGTTTTTCGGAGTGTCTCTGTCCATCTCCTTCATGTCGTGACTCTGGCTAAGTTTCGCTCATCCGGGACCGGAAACTTGATTAGCAACCTGTGATTGAGCAACAATCGGCCTTGTCGCGGCCGTGGCGAGGAATTTGCGAGATGCCGCTGCAGGACGCGCAACAGATTGTTGCCAGTTCTACCGTGCAATTCCCAGATGGGGGCGTTCATCATGATTGGTTCGGATCGTGCAAATACGCGTCTCCAGCTGCGGCGCGGGTTGGCCGCACTCACTGTGCTTCTCGGCCTGTGGGCCTGTCTGACATTTTGGGGGAAATCCGCGTCAGGCGCGGAAAATAAAAGCTCCGCACAAAACGAGCAACGTCCGAACATTGTCCTCATCTTTGCCGACGATCTCGGCTACGGAGATCTGGCCTGCTTTGGTTCTCCCAATTTGAAGACGCCGAATCTCGACCGGATGGCGGCCGAAGGGCGGCGATTCACCAGCTTTTATGTCGCTCAAGCAGTTTGTTCGGCTTCACGGGCGGCCCTGCTAACCGGTTGCTATCCCAACCGGATTGGCATCGCCGGAGCTCTCGGCCCCAGCGCGACGCACGGCATCAATGAGCAGGAGACCACCATTGCCGAAGTGCTCAAGTCGCGCGGCTATGCAACCGCGATCTACGGCAAATGGCACCTGGGACATCATCCAAAATTCCTTCCCACACGACACGGCTTCGACGAATATTTTGGATTGCCATATTCAAACGACATGTGGCCCAAGCACCCCTCTGCGGGAGACAAGTACCCTCCACTGCCTCTGATTGACGGTGAAAAGGTCGCCGAACTCAACCCCGATCAATCACAACTGACGACCAGGTACACCGAGCATGCGGTCCGTTTCATCGAGCGAAACCACGACAAGCCGTTCTTTCTTTACGTTCCGCACAGCATGCCACACGTGCCGATCTTCGTGAGTGAGAAGAACGATGGAAAATCCGGACAGGGGCTGTTCGGAGATGTCATCCATGAAATCGACTGGTCTGTCGGCGAGATCCTCGCAGCGCTGAAGCGGCACAACATTGACGACAACACGCTTGCCATCTTCACGTCCGACAACGGCCCGTGGCTCTCTTATGGGAACCATGCCGGCTCGGCCGGACCGTTCCGTGAAGGAAAAGGAACGACTTGGGACGGAGGTGTGCGGGAACCCTGCATCATGCGCTGGCCGGGGCACATTCCACCTGGTAGCGCGACGAATGAGATGGCGGCGACCGTCGATCTGTTGCCGACGCTGGCCAGGATCGCCGGGGCCGATGTCCCATCCGATCGCATTCTTGACGGGGTTGACATTCGTCCGCTGCTCTTCGCCGAAGCAGGAGTAAAGCCGCGCGAGTCCTATTATTTTTATTGGGGTGATCACTTGCAGGCGGTTCGTAAAGGAAAGTGGAAACTGCATTTCCCTCACGAGTACCGCAGCCTGAATGGCCAATTGGGCGGGCGAGACGGTCAGCCGGCTTCTTATGTGCAGCTCAAAACAGGTTTGGCGCTTTACGATCTGGAATCGGACGTTGGCGAGACGAAGAATGTCGCTGCCGACCACCCAGAAGTTGTGGCTGACTTGAAATCACTTGCTGAGCAGGCGCGCGAAGATCTGGGAGATTCCGCCACGAAGCGGCACGGAAAGAACATCCGAACCGCGGGGAAGCTTTGACGAGCAATTGAAACTGTGGACTCGCGGGATCGCAGCGCAGTTACGTTTAGCAGTCCGAGTTCAGCGCTTGATGGCCCTGCCGCGGAATGTCGCTTAATTCGAGCCTGCGGGCTGGATATTGATCCGGCGCCCTTCGCGGTCGAAAAAGACGGTCCCCTCGACGAGTGCGAACAGCGTATAGTCGCTTCCCATGCCGACGTTGCGGCCAGGATGCCACTTCGTTCCACACTGGCGAATCAGAATATTCCCAGGAACGACCTGCTCCCCACCGAACTTTTTGACTCCGAGTCGTTGAGATTGAGACTCCCGCCCGTTTCGGCTGGAGCCTTGTCCTTTCTTATGGGCCATCGCACCAACACCTCAATCACGAAATTCTTGACACTTACTGACCGACTCGGCTCGAGCAACGATGCTGGGAGAACCGCCAAGAGGGCTATGATGGCGAAAATTCCGGAGGTTTGCAAGGTCCGCCCGTAGGGACGTTTCTGTGACGGCACTGGGACGTCCAGACCTCATGCTCCCCCCCCATTTTCACGAAATTCATGACTCCCCCTGGACCTCGCTTGCATCGGTCCAAACAGACCGATACATTCGTAGTTTCGTTGCCGGACGGCATACCAAAGAGACAGTCAAGTTAGGGCTGAACGTACAGTCCAGAGGGCGGAAGGAAACAGCGGAATGGGTCATTACACAGGCCCCAAGGGACGGATCAATCGTCGATTAGGGTCAATGGTGTTTGAGAGCGGCGGAGCAATTCGTGCGGCGGAACGTCGCGATACGCCGCCGGGGATGTCGCCGCGCCGAAAGAAGCTCTCGACGTACGGAATGGCGCTGCTTGAGAAGCAAAAGATCAAATACTACTACGGGCTTCGAGAGGCCCAGTTGCGGCGTTACTTCGAGCTCGCCCGCAGAAAGAAGGGGAACACTGGAGAGCACCTGATGGTGCTCTGCGAACGGCGGCTCGACAATGTCATTCGTCGAGCTGGGTTTGCCCTCTCTCGGCCGCAAGCGCGTCAGGGAGTTGTGCATTCCCATTTCCAGGTGAACGGCAAAACAGTCAGCTCGCCGTCGATTTTCGTGGAAGTCGGCGACGTGATTACCGTCCGCAACCGCCCGAATCTGCAGTCGGTTTATCGGGATTCCGTTGAAGGGTCTTCACAGCAGCGATGCGATTGGATTTCGTTCGATGCACAGGGGCTTAAGGCAACGGTGACCGCGCTCCCGACGATGGAAGATGTCAGCCTGCCGGTCGACGTGGGTCAGGTCGTCGCGTTCCTGTCCCGGTGATTTTCCCACGACGCGGGCAATTTGAGATACTGCCTTAGCGCCGAACCCACTTGATTTTTCTGACGCCGCGACCGCGCAATCGGATTCTCGAATCGGAACGTGATTCTGATGCCCGACGAGAAGTTCCACTCTGTCTTACTTTTTGGTGTACCTGGCGTCGGGAAGGGAACGCAGGGAAAAATTCTCGGGCAAACGCCCGGTTTTTTTCATCTCTCCTGTGGAGAGGTTTTTCGGTCGCTCGATCCAAATTCCACCTTGGGTCGCGAGGTTCAAAGTTTCACCGGCCGCGGCGACCTTGTTCCGGACGAGCTGACCATTCGGCTGTGGTGCGAGACGATGAATTCCTTCGTGGAGTCGGGAGTTTACGATCCCAGCCGGGATCTACTCGTGCTCGACGGGATTCCGCGAAGCGTACCCCAGGCGCGCATGTTGGATGATTACATCAACGTGCTGCGGGTTCTGCATCTCTGCTGTGCCGACGAGTCCGCGCTGGTTCAACGCCTCAAACGCCGCGCATTGGCCGAGAACCGCGCCGACGACGCCAATGAAGATATTATTCGGCGACGATTTGAAGTCTACCACTGGCAAACTCAACCCGTGCTTGAGCATTATGCCCCGTCGTTGCTGGTGAATATCGAAGCCCTGGGTACCCTGGACGAAGTCACCAGTGCGATCCAGAGGGTGCTTGCCCCGTTGCGGGAAGAACACTTCGGCGCGGAAGCCGGCTGACCTGTTCCCGGTCCCAAGCACGGGCGGGTAAAGCTGGGCACGCCCCCCCGTAACCGATTTCCACGATTCACGCGGTGCCGATAACAAAAATCCTCGCACCTACTGGCCGGCCCATTCGGTATGATGAATGGTTGCTGACCCAGGAAATCCGCACTTTGATCGATAGAGCGCGTGATCCGGTTTGAACCCACTCACGTTGATCCAACCGGAGTGTTCCGAACCGCGACCAACACGAAGTCCGCCCGGTAGAAACAAGAGCCGTGATTGTTGTTGTCCACAGTCCCCTGAGACATTTTCCGATCAGCCGGATGTGGTGAACTTACCATGATCTTATGCATTCCGACCGGAACAGACGCACCGATCTATCATTTCCCGCGCGTCACCATCGGGATGATTGTGGTCAACTGTTTCGTATTCCTGATCACCCTCGGGGGTTACGACCTAGAGAACGAGGCGCTGCAGGCTCTGGCCCTCCGGTTGGGAGATGGGCTCAACCCCTTGCAGTGGATCACCAACAATTTCGTGCATTTCGGCATCACGCACATCGTTTTCAACATGATTTTTCTGTGGGGATTCGGACTTCTGGTGGAGGGAAAAATCGGCTGGTGGCGCTACCTCGTCGTTTACCTGCTAATCGGCACTCTCGTCGGTTTCGTGACACAGGTTGTTAACCTTGGCCAAGTCGTAGGGCCCCACTTGGCGGGGGGGGCATCCACCGTCATCTTCGGCTTGATCGGCATCAGCCTCATCTGGGCACCCAAGAACGACGTGACCTGCTTTCTCTTCTTTTGGGTCTTCTTTTACATTCGCGCAACGACTTTCGAGGTCACAGTTTTCTGGTTTTCGCTGTTCTACTTGGTCCCGAACTTTCTCATTGCATCGCTGAACCCTTTTCAAATCAGTAGCGAATTCCTGCATACATCCGGTGCGCTGGTCGGTTTGTGGATCGGACTGGCCATGCTGAAGCTCAAGTGGGTCGATTGTGAGAACTGGGATCTGATTGCCGTCATGAACGGCACCTATGGCGATCCGGAACGCGCCAAGGAAATCATTGCTCGGCGGGAAGGCCGTTTCAAATCCGCCCATTCTCGACCGTTGGATCAGATCGAGGAGGGGGCGCCGCCTCCCGATCGTGACTTACCGAAGATTCGCGGATCGCGCAATAAACGCGACTCCGTCGAACGCATCCGCCGCCTGTTGACGGAATCCAAGGCGACGGCAGCTTTGGCCGAGTACCGCTCTCTCAAGCATTTCCATCCTGACTGGAGCCTGGAGGAGCCCGAACTTCGCGCGCTCGTCAACGCACTTTTTCGCGCGAAAGCCTATCACGATGCCATCCCCCTGATGGACGACTACATCGATCGCTACCCGGAACAATCTGACCGTATTCGATTACGACGGGCGGGGTTGGCCCTGCAGGTCGAGCAGCGTCCGCGGCTTGCGATGCGCCTTGTCGAACCGATTTCGAAGGGTGACCTCACCGCTCCCGACGTGGCGCTGCTCAAGAAAATCCACCTCACCGCGAAGCAGCTCATCGAACGAGGAGTCCTGGAACTGGGTGACGTCGGCTAGTTTTGCGGTTGACTGCCGTAAGAAAGCGTACAGACCGATTTCTCCCTACCATCCGCACGAACGGATCAGTTGTGATCCTTCTGACCCGGTGGAGTATTTCGCACGTCCCTTTTCTTCCAGCGCGGATTCCCGGGTCGCCACGTTTCCGGGCGGTTCGCACGGCAAAAACTCAGTGGTTTTGACCGATGATCGAACGGGGAAGCTTCACATTCGGGGGGTTGTTTCCGAATTCGCTCCCTCTTCCGTCCTTTTCGAATGCAACACTTTTAATGAGTCCATCGAAACGAGGCCAAAGAGCAACCTGCCATGGTCCAGCCCGGCAAACGCAAGCCGCGCCCCAGTGCGGTCATCAGCGGCATTGAACTTCTCGAAAAGCGCGATCTGCTGAGCGGAACGTCGCTTGCGCTCGATGAAGATTCTGACTTGCACGGCCAATTCGACTACGACGGACTCGAGTTCCACGCCCTCGACCCGGTCGATGAATTCAGCACACTCGACCCCGTGGATGAAATTGCCTCCGCAGATGGTGCCGGTTCCAGCGATGGTTCTTCCGGCGGCCCGGTGGGAGCGCTCGTCGTCCCGGCGTATCACAGCAATCTTGGCGCTTCGGTTTCGGTCTATCTCGATTTCGACGGCCATTACGAGGCCAACTGGGGCTGGTTCACGAACATCACGACACCCGCATTCGATACCGACGGCAACAGTGCCTCGTTCAGCGCGGGAGAACTCACGCAGATTTATGAAATCTGGCAGCGCGTCACGGAAGACTTCGCTCCGTTTAATGTCGATGTGACAACCGAGCTTCCCGCGAGCTTTGCGGACGGCGTGAGCTTGCGAGTGGCGATCGGCGGCTCGTCCGCGGATTGGTACGAGCCGCAAGGGGGCGGTCCGGCGGGTGGAGTGGCTTACGTCAACTCGTTCACCTCGAGTTCGATTCCTAACGTCGTCTACGTCTTTCCCAAAGAGCTGGCGAAGAACGCCAAATACATCGCCGAGGCCTCATCGCACGAAGCTGGGCATGGTTTCGGGCTCAATCACCAGAGCGCGTATAACTCCAGCGGACAGAAGACCTACGAGTACAATCCCGGATCGGGCAATTGGGGCCCGATCATGGGCAATTCGTATTACACCTCAATTTCTACCTGGCACAACGGCACGACGACATCTTCGTCCACCTACCAGGATGACATGGCGGTCATCGCTCGACCTGCAAACGGTTTCGGGTATCGCGCGGACGATTACGGCAGCACGCTTGGAACAGCGAGTTCCCTCAACGTGGCCGCGGGAGCATTCAGCGCGACCGGCATCATCGCCCAGAATTCCGATGTCGACGTTTTCTCGTTCACGGCGGGGAGTGGAGCCGCGACCATTCAAATCAACGTCGCGTCGGTGGGTGCCAACCTGGATGCGGTCCTCGAAATCTATTCGTCGGACGGAACGCTCGTCGTCTCCGCGAACCCATCCAACTCCCAATCGGCGAGCGTTAGCACGACACTCGCGATGGGAACGTATTACGCCCTCGTCAAGTCCAACGGTTCCTATGGGCGCGTCGGGCAATACACACTGACCGGGACGGTGGGGACATCCACGAATGTTGCACCACTCGTCAACGCGGGAAGTGACTTAACGATTGCTCTCAGCGATTCGGCCACGCTCAACGGAACGGTCTCGGACGACGGTATGCCAAGTTCCCCCGGCACGGTGACGACCACCTGGACCAAGATCAGCGGGCCAGGCACTGTCACCTTCGATGATGCGTCGGCTATCGACACCGACGTGAGCTTCAGCGTTGCAGGCACCTATGTGCTGCGCCTCACTGCAACCGATGGCGAACTGACGAGCAGTGACACCGTCACGGTCCTCGTGATGCAAGACGGGACAACAATCACGGTGGCAATGCAAGAGGGGGTCGATAGTTATTCTGGCATGACCGACTCGACCATCCAGGGGAGCGCGAAGAATACGACGAAAAACTACGGCTCAAAATCCAGGCTTGATGCCGACGGAAACCCGGATAAAGCAGCCTTGCTCCGCTGGGATCTTTCGGGAATTCCCGGCGGCGTTACTGTCGAGTCGGTATCGATCACCATCCATGTGACCAACGGTTCAAAAAGCGTCTACGACATCTACGGTGTTCTCGGCGGTTGGAACGAGAGTTCCGTCACCTGGGAGCAGGCGTCATCCGGCATCACCTGGGGTTCCCTGGGGGCGGAATTGGCGGGTGTCGACCACAGCGCGGCTTCGTTTGGTACCGTCGCTTCCACAGGAAAGGGATACCTCACCTTCAATTTGAATGCGACCGGCATTGCAAAGGTGCAGCAGTGGCTTGACACCCCCTCGTCGAATCACGGCTTGATCCTACAGAATTACAATGATGTAACGAGTGATGGACTGACGTTCGACTCCAGTGAAGCCAAGAAGACATATTATCGACCGATGTTGTCGATCACCTACTCCGCCGCCGACAGCGGCGCATTGGGAGTCTCATCGTCACAACCGGTATTCACTGCCCCCTCCCCACAGGCTGCCAATCAATCGGCCATACCGAACTGGGTGAGCAGCCCGATCGGCGCACAACAGACACTCTCGCTGCGTAGTGAAATCAGCTCTCCATCGGCAACTGCCATGGGACAATCCACACCTCAACTTTCCACGTCCACCGCACGTGATGACATCGGGCAGCCTCGCGTTGAGGCTTCCGAACAGGGTTCGTCGGAGCTCACGCAGTTGGTAAGTGACCTCAGCGAAGCACTCGAACTCTCCGCGCACGGCGACGGGACGGATGATGCTTCGTTCTGGAATCTCGCTGACCGGGAGCAGCTCGATCAATTTCTGAGCGCCCTCGACGAGTTTTACAACGCCGCCACTCTAAGCGGCGAACTGCTCGGCGTCTGATCACTCTGCCACTTCGCGGGCGATCGCGGCTAATTCGATCTGTTCGCCGCCTGCAGGTTCGACCGATCGAAGATTCCCGGCTTCGTCTCCTGCAGAATCTCAAGTACGGCCTGACGGTCTTCCGCCGTCAAACGCGCAAACTCAGGAGCGGTATCCGTCCCTCGCAAGATGTTATTCAGCCGCGTGAGCACATACTGCTTGACCGGCTGCGGCAGCGAATCGAACGCTTGTGAATAGATCAGGTAACTGCACGGATACTTGAACAATCGGCGGTTCAGATCGAGGTCGCGGAGCGAGCGCCCTTTGCTGTCGCGCGCGCCGGATTGCGAGAACTCTTTTGCAAAGGTTGACACTCCGGCCACCGGCGAGGTCAACTCGAATTCCTCGGTAAGCAGCATGTATTTGAGCAGCCTGTCTCCCACCGTCGCGATTCTGCGGCCGGTGGAATCACTTTGAAAGTCGTCGGCACGCTTGAGCGCTTTGTTCATGATGCCGTCATAATGGATCGCGCTGCGTGTTTCATAATTGGCCAAGGTGATCAGGTTGTGCATCTGCGTCTGATGTTCCATGACCATCAACGCCACGAGGTCGCTCGTCGGCCGCAGATACGGATCGACGTTCACCAGCTTCGACAGATTGGTGACATTTGCTCCGTTATCGCGGTTCACGTTCTCGGGCATGCTCTTGTCGCGCGACACGATGTTTCCCAAGTGCCGCATCTCGCCATGAGTTCCCGAAACATACCAGCCTCCCCAGCGCTCCGAGAACGGGCTGCGATGGTCCGTGGTAAACGTTCCCGAGCCAAGCTGCGGTTGTCCGCCGGTGTCTGTGAAGACGGATCGCACGAGATGCCCCGGCACCCCCTGGGTGCGGCTCGACGCATGACAGACAATGCATTGTCCTTTGTCGCGGACGAATACCGGCTTGTCGGTTTTCTGTTGTGACAATGTGTAGAAAACCGCCCCAAGTTGCGGATCGACCGCGGAAAGCTCGACAACATCTCCATCCTGCACCCAGCCAACGTAGGCGGAGTCATTGAAGTACACCGCACGGGGCTGAGTCGGATCGATCCGCCGCAATTGAAAACTCGTCTTAGAGAAAACCAGCATCTGCGAGGCGGGAGAAACACCGAGATGTTCCAGAACGGCGGGAAGGTAACCGTGCTCCTTGTCGTATGCGAGCTTGATCTCACCTGCATCCAGCTTTGTCTGTAATTGTGCCACAGGATCGTGGCTAGGGGCGTTCTGGTAATCGATCGGCTCCCGCTCGAACTCGATCTGCCCCTTGGCTGGTTGGGGCAAAGCAACCGTGGACAACACCGCAGCGAGCAGGACGAAAAGACGACCGGTTGAACGCGGAGTTAGGGTAGGAAGTGCCATCCGATCACCGTTCAGGTAGGTTCAAAAACTTCGCGACAAAGTTTTTTGTGGCGGGAATAATCCGATTGCAACATTGGCAGAATTCCCCCTGGTAAGCCCGGGGAATCCGGTCGCGGTCCATCAATTTAATGTACCGAAAGCTAAAGTGGATATCAATATCCAAATTAGGCGGGCCTCGCCACACTTGGAGGTTTTTCTGAAGCTCCCAACTGCAATCACGGCAACAAGATAGTACTAGTGGGGGCTGCCGAACTCCCTTCCCGAGCGGCGAGGGCTTTCCCACTTGCGGCTGGTTGAGAAGACTTTCGTTTCGTAGGCCTGCATCCGCGTGAGGAACTCGCCTCGATCGACCGTCGAACTTTCGTCGCCGTACAGCAGGTGCAACTCCCGGCCGTTGAGTGCCTCCAACCCCGTAACCTCGACCCCCAGGTGACGTGCATCGTCCTCATTGACAAGCACGAGCAGCCAATCGTCGCCGGATTGACGGAGGGTCATTGTCACTCCCCGTTTGGTCTTACGATCGAGGTCTCCCTCGATCAGATGAATCCGCGGGCCATCCACGTTTGGTGCAACAAGAAACGGCTGCAGCGCCGCCAGCTCGGAGGTGATCGCGAAGATCGACGGCAGAAAATCGGGCCGATCGATCGCATGCGACCCCCAATAGAAGATCCCCCGAGCGCCGTGGACGATTGACACCCAGGCCATGAAGCGGGTCTCGTCGAACGTGGGATAGGCCTCATCCTTGTACTTCTCCGGATTCCCTTTGTGCCAAGAGAAGGCTTGCAGCACCATCCAAACCGGCTTTCCCCGGCCGGTCATTCGCCAGCGGTCGGTGATCTTGGCCAGGGAGACAATATCGCGGGTCGCGGCTTTCACCGGGTAATAGTCGCAGCCAGTGACGTCGATGACGTCCATGTAGCCGCGCACGTAAATGACGTCGCTTTCTGCCGCTTCATTGATCCAGAAGGGACGATTGTGCCCGTCGAGCTCGCGCACGAGTTTGATCGCCTCACGCATTTGAGGAAGGATTTTCGCTGCCTCGCGCCGTGCGTACTCAACTGCCTTCGGTTTCTGGTTCCACCAATCTTCGCGCGTGAATCCGGCGATTTTCTCCAAGGCACTGTAAGCAGTGAAATTCCAGATGACTTCATCCGGCCCTTCCCAGACGGCGAGCGCCGGATGATCTCGCAGCTCCAGAATCTGCTTTCGGAGCGCTTCGGTTGGTCCTCCCTGTACCGAGAGCGATACCCAGCCGTGCAATTTCGCGGCCCCCACGCGATCGAGATCCGCCCGATTACCGCAATGAACGACATTCACTCCCGATTCGGCCAGCGCCCGGAACTCGGCATCATCATTCGGGAGCCCATAGAAGCCGATGGGAAACAGCGTGCCCTGCTCGGTATGCAGAAATCCGTCCTGCTCGGCGGACCGTGCGACGTCAGCATAAAACCCAATGCCGCAGAACAGGCAACAGAACACGATCACTCGCCGACCGACCCGAATCAACACGGAAGACAGGAACGTCGAAAACAGTTGCACCAGACCGCCCCTTTTCGTTTTGTATTTACTTTATTTCCAAAATCTGCCACTGGCCGGGAGCCGAGGGAACAGGCAGTTCCTTGCCGTCAATTTTCAGGACTGCGGCAGCGTGCTCGCTGCTAAAGTCGGTCCGCCGCGCCAACACGCGATTTCCCAACCGAACGCCGGACACAATTGCCCCCTGTTCCCGAGGGACGTCAAACGAGACCGGTTCGCCGCGCTCCAGAAATTCCCGATGCTCGAGCGATTTCGCGTAGACCTCGTGAACGAGCCGAACTTCCTCGGGCAGTTCCTTCTGCTGGCACCACAAAAAGAAGGCGTCGTGCCCACGCAGTAGCATGTGACAGAGGAGTTCCTGGTATTTCTCCGCGCTGAACTGTTTCACGCGCGGGTCGAGTTGCTCCGGCGGTGCGGTGGTCGTCCAATGCACGAAGCTGATGATGGGAACTTTCGCGGGGGTGTGCTGCCCGGCGTTCGACGCCACCAGTAGCATGTTGTAGAACCAGCGGTAGTCGGTGTCGGCGAAATCGTACCAGTCGAAGATCGGATACCACGTATACACAACCGGCATCGCGAATGTGTAGCCGGTCCGCTCGAACTCCGGGAACCAGTCCCGGTAGCGGGCTTTCTGATCGGCTTTGACCGGCATGCCGTCCGTCGGCGGCGTTTCAAAGTAGTCGTACCAGTAGCGATAACCGTCGTGCGGATAGACGGCGTAATTACCGACGAGTGCCCGTGGAAAATATCGCGTGACATTGTCGCCAAACGCCGATCTCTGCATCTCGCTGCGGATCAGACGGAGTTCCTTCTGGAATGAACGGAAATCGTCGATCCGTGGAAGATGTTCACGGCAGCGTCGGCAGCGCTTTGAAGCGGCCCACGCCCCGTTCCATTCGATCGGCCCGTCGATCTCCCAATCCGCGAAAGCAAAATCGACCGCAATCTTCCGCTCGGAGTAATTCCGCAGGAAGTACTCGACCTGCTCCTTCATGATCGGAAATCGATATTGCACGCTGAAGGGGCAACCCATCTTCGCGCCGGGAGAAAATGAGTCGTCGAAGAACGGCTGACCACCAACGTCGATGTGCGCTGTTCGCTCTTCGCCGTTGAAGAAGCCCTGCAGACAGGAGGTCGCGTTGACGTTGACCCCCAACCCGAGCTTCTGTTGCAGCCCACCGACGCGCAATCCTTCGGCGAGCGAATCGGCCTTGTTTCCGTAGCTCCACTCCACCGAGATCGCGATGCCGCGTTCTTCGAGCAGCCGAAGCACCTGTTCGCTGCGCGCGTCGCTGAGCCCCTTGAGTCCGTTTGAGATCGGTAGAATGTAGAAAGGCAGCCGTCCGCCGCGCGGATGCGTCAGGGGTGCGGTGTTTGCCAGTACAACACGCAGGTTCTCCGGGAGGTCGCGCAAATCCGCGGTTACCGACTGAGTTGCGGGGGATCCCTCTGCAGCATGACTTTGTGAATCCGAGGTTCTGAGAAAAACGACGATCACAACCGCGAACAGATGCCCGGAAAGGGCAAGAGCCCGCGTGGATGCAAATCGCCGCATTAGAGAAGCTCCCGTACGCTGATTCACCCTGGAGATGGCCCCAGCGTACAGCACATCTTGCGTCGAGTGCAAATCCCGGCACGGTTGGCTTGCAGCCGGGGCAGTTGGTTCGATCCCGGCGATCCCATCGTCATATCCGCTACAACCGGGTGGTAAGTCGGGCAGTTGCCCTGTCGCGGCGGATTCTCCCCGGATAGAACGGTCCATCCCCCGCAGTGACCTAAGTTTTCCTGTGGTTCTCGTGGAGAAAGCAGATTCCCTGCGATCTCCGCACGATGACGGTGATGATAATTGCGGGAGTCCCGAACTTTTCGCCGTCGTGGCACGTCCCGCCGGCTGTTTTTCCCACAGCATGTTTTTACACGAGAAAATTTCGGAACGACTGATGTCGATGGACTCGCGGAACCGAGTTGTAACACTTGAAGCGTCGCTGGAAACCGAGCCGAACGTCCCGGTGCAGCCCGCGGCCGAACCATACGAGATTGACGCTCTCCAGGTCGTTCAAGACATGCGACAATCATCGACTGCCGGCACTCGCCGAGTTCCCGATATCGGGCTCGAATGTGGTGTCGATTGGGTTCCACAAAACGAACGAATTCCGACACTGGTCCCTGCTTGTCCCGTCTGTCGCGGTCGTGAAGCAATGCCGACATTCGCGATCGAGGGGCTCGACTATCGGCTTGTCACCTGCACGGTTTGCGGGCTCGGCCGCTTGAATCCGCTGCCCGATCCGGAGACGATCCGCAGCTTTTATCCGCCGGAATATTATGGAGTCACCGGCGCAAAGTTCGTGCCGATGGTCGAAAAGCTCATCAGAATCGTCGGCGCGCGGCAAGCACGGGCAATTACGCATGGACTTGTTCCGGGCAGCCGCGTGCTCGACATCGGCTGCGGGCGTGGGGTGTTGCTCAGTTCGCTTGCCGATCGCGGTTTTGAAGCGCATGGGTTTGAGATCAGCGAAACAGCTGCTGCCGGGGCCGACCCGCGGGCGCACATTCGAGTGGCATCCAGCCTGCACGAAGCTGGCTATCGCACCCGATTCTTCGATGCAGTCGTCTTATGGCACGTGCTGGAGCATCTTCCCGACCCACGCGAAACGCTGACTGAGATTCGTCGCATCATGCGGCGCGGTGGACGCCTCGCGGTCGCGGTGCCGAACTTTTCGAGTGTTCAGGCACGATGGTCCGGGCCGGCTTGGTTTCATCTCGATCTACCGCGCCACTTGTACCATTTTCCGAAAGAAGCCCTCGGCCGGTTGCTCAGCGAATGCGGTTTTGAGTGCGCCAGCGAACATCACTTCTCGCTGCGGCAGAATCCGTTCGGGTGGGTGCAGAGCGCGCTCAACCGGTCGCCCGAACTTCCGAGAAACGGGCTCTATACGTTGCTGAAACAACGAGGCGGCGAACGGGAATTGCCATTCGATGCCGTCACTCGCTCCCGCCTGCGAATGGCATACATGCTGGGAATGCCGGTGGCGCTTGCGGCCAGTATCGTCGAGTCGCTGTTCCGCAGCGGGGCTTCGGTCTGCATGATGGCTGTGGCCCGCTAGAGTCGAGCCGACGAATCGCCGATTCTCCTCGGAACCGACGTTCTTCCTATCCCCCGAACTTCGTCGCTGGTGTCGGGTTGGTTCTTGCCCGGTCAACCGCTCACTGCGAACAGATGCTCTTACGGATTGACGTGGTCCCCCTCGAAACGGAGAATTCTCACGGCGGCAGGACGCCCAGGTAAGCCGATTCGAAATCGCAAAAGGAATCGACATGGCAGCACGTAAGACATCGAGGAGCAAACGCCCGACGTCCCGTTCAGGCTCCAACGGCCCGCGGAGAAGATCCGCAACGCAGGTCCGCGCCTCGCGAGCCGGGAAGAAAAACGGGAAACCGCAGACGATCGGCAACTACCTGATCGAACGGTTGATAGACTACGGCCTGAAGGACATCTTCGGCATCCCCGGCGATTTCGTGCTGCAGTTCTACGGAATGCTCGAAGAGAGTCCGATTCGCGTCATCGGTACGACGCGCGAAGACTGCGCCGGTTACGCCGCGGACGGCTATGCCCGCGTGCACGGCCTGGGGGCGGTCTGTGTGACCTATTGCGTCGGAGGTCTGAGCCTGTGTAACTCCATCGCCGGTGCCTACGCTGAAAAATCTCCGGTTATCGTCATCAGCGGCGCGCCTGGTATGGAAGAGCGGCGGGCCGATCCGTTGCTCCACCACCGTGTGCGAGATTTCAACACGCAACGGGAAGTGTTCGAGAAAATCACGGTCGCGTCCGCTTCGCTGGATGATCCGTTGACTGCGTTCCGGGAGATCGATCGCTGCCTGGAGGCTGCTGTGCGATACAAGCGGCCTGTCTACCTGGAACTACCGCGCGACCGGGTGCATACCCCTTCGGTCTACCCCTACTCGCCCCCTCAGGAAGCCCCTAAGAGCGACAAGCAGGCCCTCCGCGAGTCGATCGCGGATGCCGTGGAACTAATCAGCCGCTGCAAGAAGCCTGTGATCATTGCCGGGGTGGAGATTCACCGCTTCAGCCTGAGGCAGGAAGTATTGAAGCTGGCGGAAAAGCACCAGATCCCGATGTGTGCAACATTGCTGGGAAAATCGGTCGTCAGCGAAAAACACCCGTTGTACCTGGGAGTTTACGAAGGGGCCATGGGACGCGAATCGGTCCGGAAGTACGTCGAGGAAAGCGATTGCGTGCTGCTCTTGGGCACCTTCATGACCGACATCAACCTCGGCATCTACACAGCCCATCTCGATCCCGGCAAGTGCATCTACGTTACCAGCGAAAAACTGCGGATTCAGAACCACCACTTCCACGACGTGCTGCTGTCTGACTTTGTAAGAGGGCTTGCAAGGGCGGAATTCAAAGCCCCGGTCCGTCCTCTGCTTCCGCCGAAATCCGCTGTGGAGGAGAAATTTGAACCACGAGCGGATGAACCCGTCACCATCAAACGTCTCTTCATGCGCATCAACGAGATGTTGGGCGAAAACATGGTGGTCGTCGCCGATGTCGGGGATTCGCTCTTTGCCGCATCGGATCTGACGATTTACAAGCACACCGAATTCGTGGCGCCGGCCTATTACACGTCGATGGGCTTCGCCATCCCCGCGGCGGTGGGAGTGCAGGTGGCCAATGCCAAGCTGCGGCCGCTTGTCCTCGTGGGTGACGGAGCCTTCCAGATGACCTGCCTGGAGTTATCCACGGCCGTCAAGCACGGCTTCAATCCGATCGTGCTCGTGCTCAATAACAAAGGCTACACCACCGAGCGATTCCTGCAGGAGGGGCCGTTCAACGATATCCCGAACTGGAACTACCACCGACTGCCGGATCTAGTCGGCGGCGGCTGGGGATTTGAAGTCCACACCGAGGCCGACCTCGATCAGGCTCTCAATGCGGCCATCGCGAATCAGGAAACATTCAGCCTGCTGAACATTCATCTCGACCCCCACGACACGAGCCCCGCTCTCGAACGACTGGCGAAACGCCTCTCAAAACGGCTGTGAGGTTCGTCAGGTTTGCAAACCGTGATGAATCAAACAGGAACGGTCAACGCCCCACTTGATGGAGTTGCTTGACGACTCCGTCGAGAAAGTCCGCGAGCCTTTCGGCGGCGTTGTGGGCTGCTTCGCGCATCTTCCACATTTCCTTGACGCTGCCAGGGCGTTTCCACGCCGCTCCGAGCGCCGCACCAAATCGCACCGTTCCTGTCGAGCCGACGAGCGACAGGATCTCCGGCGGCAAATCGGCTGAAAGGTCATCGGTGATGACACGGACCGCCAGAAAGCGGATGTTTCTTTCCCGGCAAACCTGTGCGACCGCGAGACTCTCCATATCGACCGCGATGGCCGAATACTGGTCGGCGAGTATCTTCTTCTCGTCGACATGCCGCACCATATTGTCAGCCGTGAGAATCCGCCCCACATGTAAACCCGACTTGGGCTCGGCCGGAAGTTTGAGGTCGATCGTCAGTTCCTGGCCGTGTGTGTCGACGATGGAATTCGCCATCACGATGTCGCCGAGCTTTACCTCCGGAACTAGCGCACCAGAGAACCCACAGGACAACACCCACGGCGGCGAATGCGCGTCGAGCACGGCTTGAGTAGCACGCCGCGCTCGAGAGAATCCCATACCGGCCTGCGCGACGACGATGCGAATGTTGTCGTACCTTCCGCCGCGAAAGACAAAATCCTCCCCGGTATATTTGCGAACACGGTCACAGCGGTCGAGAAAGGCTCCCAGCTCCAGCGGCAAAGCGCAGACGATGCCGATGTCGGCATGCGCGGTGTCGGTGTTACCGGGGGGGCCCTCAGCCATGTTCCGCCTCAAAGCGGCGCAGGAATTCCACAAGCGCGTCAATTCCGTCGAGTGGAAACGCGTTGTAGATGCTCGCCCGCATGCCGCCGACGCTGCGGTGCCCCTTCAACCCGTCTAGTTTCGCTGCTTTCGCCCCCGCGATGAACTTCGCATCGAGCTCGTCGTTGCCGGTGACGAAGGTGACGTTCATCAGTGACCGGCTGTCTTTGTCCGCGGTTGCCTTGAAGAGCTTGCTCTGGTCGAGAAAACGGTAGAGCCGTCCTGCCTTCTCACGATTATGCTTTTCAATCGCGGAGAGCCCCCCCTGCTGCTTGATCCATTTGAGGACCAGCCCCAGCACGTAGATGCCGAACGTCGGCGGCGTGTTGTACATCGAGTCCTCTTTATCGTGCGTGCGGTATTGCAGCATCGTCGGCAGATCGCTCGATCCCCGTTCGATGAGATCCTTGCGGATAATAACCATCGTCAGCCCGGATGGACCGAGATTCTTCTGCGCGCCGGCGTAAATTAGACCGTACTTTTTCACGTCGATGGGGCGCGAGAAGATGTCGCTCGATGCATCACAAACCAGAAAACTTCCGGCGGGAATCTCGGGCTCCGTGAAAAACTCCGTGCCGAAAATCGTGTTATTGGACGTGAAGTGCACGTATACGGGCTTGTCGGTGTAGCGGCTCTTTTTTGGGATGTAACAGAAGTTGCGATCTTCGCTGCTAGAGGCGACGTGCACGTTGCCGTACCGCTTGGCTTCCTTGACCGCTTTCTGCGACCACGATCCGGTGACAAGATAATCGGCCGTCGATTCTTTCGTGAGAAAGTTCATCGGCACCATACAGAACTGCATCGAGGCCCCTCCTTGCAAGAAGAGGACGCTGTAGTCGTCAGGAATCGAGCCGATCTCACGGCAGAGAGCGACCGTCTCTTCATAGACAGCTAGAAAGGCCTTCCCTCGGTGGGAATGCTCCAGAATGCCAATGCCGGTATTTCCCAGCGACAACAGGTTTTCGCGGGCTTCTTCGAGTACGGAAACGGGCAACACCGCCGGTCCGGCCGAGAAGTTGTAGATCCGTTCAGTCATGCGATCAGTCTCCAATGGTTCACAGAACCGTATATCACGGGCGAGAGAGCGTCAATCGTTCCGACAAGTTGAGCAATCTGGTGGTTCGGACAGACCGGATCAGGCTGTGGGGCAAGCACTTACAAACCGAGTGTGCTGTCTCCATCCCCCGCCGTTCGGTTAGAATTCACCCGAAACAATGTGTAAAGCGGAGATGTGTAAGTCCGGCGAATTGTCGGAACTGCCTCAAGCGTAAATCTGACCCAAGGTCTTTTCGCCGATCGCAAGACTGTGCCGTGAGGAACTTTTCATGAGCATTCGAGGTCAATGGTTATGGGTTCTGTCGGGCGTCGTCGCGACATTGACTTCAGCGAGCCTTCGTGTCCAGGCTGACGAGCGCCGCGCGGCGAACAAGGAACGTCGGGCGCCGAACTTCGTGGTGATTCTCGTGGACGACCTGGGTTATGGCGACGTCGGATGCTACGGCAGCCAAGTGAACAAGACTCCCGAGATCGACCAACTCGCCCGCCGCGGGCTCCGCTGCACCGACTTTCACAGCAACGGTCCGATGTGTTCTCCCACGCGGGCGGCGCTGCTTACCGGATGTTATCAGCAGCGGTTCGGTAAGGAGTTCGACTTTGCGCTGGGCCCAGAGGAAGGGCGTGACCCCGGCTTACCACTCGAAGCAGTCACTCTGGCCGAAGTACTCCGGCAATCGGGATATGCCACCGGCCTGTTCGGGAAGTGGCATCTGGGCTTCAAGCCGCCGCAGACGCCAGTCAACCAGGGGTTCGACGAATTCCGCGGGCTCCTCTCGGGAGATGGCGATCATCACACGCACATCGATCGACGGGGAAAGAAGGACTGGTGGTGGAATGACGATCTGAAAATGCAGTCCGGATACACGACCGATCTGATCACCGACCACAGCATTGATTTCATCGAACGGCATCGCAACCGACCGTTCTTCCTCTACCTGGCGCATCTGGCGATCCACTTCCCCTGGCAGGGTCCAAGCGATCCGCCGCATCGTGTCGAAGGGACGAATTATGGCGACGACAAATGGGGCATCATTCCAAATCGCAAGAACGTCGCGCCGCACGTCAAGGCGATGGTCGAAGCCGTCGATCGCAGCGTCGGCCGCGTGATGTCCACTCTGGAAAAGTTGAATCTCGCGGAGAACACACTGGTGGTCTTCACGTCGGATAACGGGGGATACCTCGACTACGCCTCTGGGGGATTTGAGAACATCTCCAGCAACGGACCGTTCAAGGGGCAGAAGGGAGACGTGCATGAAGGAGGGCATCGCGTGCCCGCAATCTTCGTTTGGCCGGGGAAGATCGCGGCCGGGACGGTGACCGACCAGACTTTGTTGACGATGGACCTCTTTCCCACATTTACTCGCTTGGCCGGTGCAAAACTTCCGACGGGACAGAAGCGGGACGGCGTCGATCTCGCGCCCCTGTTATTCGAGCAGACCGCGTTCGCCGAGCGAACACTATTCTGGCGAAAAGGGGATCTCCGCGCGGTTCGCCGCGGAAAATGGAAGCTGAACCTGAGTGATCGACGGAGCCCGGCGCTCTATACTCTCGACAAAGACCCCGGCGAAACGACCAACCTCGCGGCCGACCACGAGGATCTGGTGAAGAACCTCACATCCGCTTACGACGCTTGGGAAGCAGACGTAAACGGCGGCTACCGGGTGAAATAATCCCGTCGCGGTGCCACGTCACACGGCGCTGTGACTCACATTCTGTTGCTGAGGGCAACGCGCAGCAATCACCCGTTGGGCGATACGTCGAGCGATTTCGATCGTCTGCTTATTCCCACTGACGTGGCGCGTGACATACGTCCCCTCAATAATCATGCAGAACTCCTGTGCCAGGGCGAGCGGATCATCCGCGCCGGCCTCCTGAGCGAGTTCTCGAACAATCTCCTCGATGGCTTGCTTGTTCTTCGCAGCCAGGACATGCGCCGGCTCGTGCGGCAGCGGAAACTCGATGGCCGCATTGACGAAGATGCACCCATGAAAATCATCGGACTCAATGACGTGATCGACGACGTCGAGCACGGCATGCAGCCGGCCCATCGCGGAAGGGCCCCCCCGCTCGCAGATCATGGTGCGAAATATCTCTTGAGCCCAGGCGTGCTGCGTTTCCAGAGCCGCGATCATCAGGTCATCCTTGCTCTCGAAGTGCTTGTAGAACGCCGTTTTGCTGATTCCCACGTCTTTCAGAATCTGGTCGATCCCAACGCTGCGAAATCCATCGCGGTAAAAGCGGCGGATGGCCGCCTCCACAAGGCGTTGACGCGTCGGGCTTTTCATCGGGCACTCCGGTGACAGAATGAATGAGGTTGACTACAAGTCAACCTGGAAGTGTACCACAAGTCAACTTTTCAACACTCCAGTGCGGACGATAATCGTGTCGTACGACGAGCACAAAAGAGGGCTTTTCGTCACGGTCTGATCCGCGTTCCTGGCACTTTCGGAGGATTTGAAATGAAACGCTGGCTGTATTTTCTCTACGGTGTGGGCTGCCACCTGTTGTTCCTGGGCACATTCGCCTACATGGCGGCATTTGTCGGCGGCTTCCTCGTCCCCAAGTCGATAGACACGGCCGCTCCAGGAACCATTCAGAGTGCAGTCATTGTCGATCTGCTGTTGCTGGGAATGTTCGCGGTGCAACATTCGGTGATGGCCCGTCCGGGTTTCAAGCGGATCTGGACACGCATCGTTCCGCAACCGATCGAGCGAAGCACGTACGTGCTGCTGAGCTGTATTGTAACAATCGTGTTGATGTGGCAATGGCGGGGAATCGATGTGGTTTTTTGGGACGTTCAACATCCCGTGCTGCAAATTGCATTGTGGGGTCTGTTCGCCTTTGGTTGGCTGCTTGTACCGGTTGTCACCCTGATGCTCAACCATTTTGACCTGGTCGGAACACGCCAAGTCTGGTTGTATCTGCGAGGCCGCGAGTATGAGTCGCTGCCGTTCGCCGTGCCGATGCTTTATAAGCGCATGCGACATCCCCTCTACGTCGGCTGGACGATCTCCTTCTGGGCCATCCCGACGATGACAGCCGGGCACCTGCTCTTCGCAGCGGTGCTGACGGCATACATGGCGGCGGCCACGATTGTGGAGGAGCGCGACCTCGTGGCGCATTTCGGCAATCAGTACGAGGAGTATCGGCGCCGCGTCCCCAAGTTCGTGCCGAAGTTCACGTTCGCGGCGAAATCGCGACAGGACGAGGTCGAGCCGCAACCGGTGCGGGAAGTCGTCTGACCGGTTGTTCGGGCGGAGGCATATCTGCTCTCGCAACGCGGACGGGATCATGGACGCCCGC
>CAZVJA010000011.1:0-50501 GCA_964626885.1 uncultured Planctomycetaceae bacterium
GCACCTGTTCGACGACGCGGTCTGCTTCGGCTTTCGATTTGACATCCGCCTGAAACGCGATCGCTTCATGCTGATCAAGTGCAAGGTCGGAAACCAGCTGATCCGCCGCCGCTTTGTTCGAATGGTAGACGAACGCGACCTTGGCCCCCTCCTTCGCGAGTGCCCAGACGATGGCCTTCCCGATACCGCGGCTTCCTCCAGTGACGAGTGCCGTCTTCCCCGCAAGCCTCATTGGTTTTCTTCGTCCCTTCTCACTCAATCTTCGTGGCGCCGACGCGCATCACTCGGTAAAAGTAATTGTGGCTATCTGTTACGATCAGGAAGCAGTCAGCGATGCCTGTTCCGATTGCGGCGTCCAAAGCTGAGCAAATAGTTTTTTGAGCGACTCGACCCGCAAGCGGTCCGACACTTCCAGATTCGGGTTGTTGTCACGCAGGTTGAATTGCTCGAGGGTCAGTCGAACGGAAACAGCAGAAGTGCCGTCCACCGTGCCGCTTCCTTTGAATTCCCATTGCCGCTCGTCCCGTTCATGCACCGTGGCGGAAACGATCAGCATTTTTCCAGGAGAGACAAAATTGTTAAACCGCAGTCCACGGGCCTGTTTTAGCAGGATGGTGCTGTAGCGGAAGTCTTCCGTATGGCGCATCAACCACGCCCCCGCCTGCACCAGCGACTCCAGCATCAGCACTCCCGGCATGACGGGGAAACCGGGAAAGTGATCCGACAGGTATTCCTCCGCCAATGTCAAATTCTTGACAGCGGTAACCGAGGTACCCGGTTCGAGGGACGTAATCCTATCGACCAGCGAAAAACGCATGGGAGATGCCGATTTGGAAGGCGAGAACTTTCGAGAAGGACGAAAGCAGGTCAGTATAGTGATGGCTCCCCGGGGACTCAACCCATCCTCAACTATCGGCAGCCACCAGTTGGAATGCAACTCATTGGTGGGTATTAGTTTGTTGCGTAGCAGGGGGGCTGCGGCGTAGCCCCTTGAGCACCCGAACAGTATACGATCTCGCGCCTTCCCGGATTGGGAACTGGGAAGGGTCGGGGGCTGTAGCGGTTTTTCCCAAAGTAAGGACTTACGACCCGTCGATCTATACTAAAGGGCCATACCCAGGTTCGGGGGATTGGTCTCCCTGCGCGACGGTCACCCTTTGTCGGTTCCGTATTCAAAACCCATGACAGCGTTCACCCCAGACCAAATTGAAGCCGTCATTTCCACATGTCGCGAAAATATCGCGGCTGTTGCGGAATCGCTCAACCAGTGCTTCGACACGAAAAATCGGCTGGAATTGGGGAAGGAAAGCTCCTGGTCCCCCGAGGCAGATTCCGCGGGGTTTGCTGGGCCCGGGCTGGTCGTCACCATTGGTGTCGGGGATGAGGCGCTGGCGGTTTTGATACCCGCTTCGCTTCCGCTTCCTGGCTGGTATACCAAGCCGGGCGACAGCGAGAATGCGCGGCTGCAGACGCTGCCGATGGAATGGTCGATGAACATTCTTCCGGCCGACATGGAGGCCGGGCGTGCTGCGAGTGTCGACGTCGCCGATCTCTGGCAAGCTTTGAAGGATTCGGCTCCCTCCGATACAGCCCGGATGGCGGAGTTGCTCGTCTTTCCCGCTGAAGGGAATTCCGGCGCGGGAGCATCAAGTTCGCCGGCAGCACCGGCCGCAACCGCGTCTGGAGCCACATCCGACACGAAATCCGAGGCAACCCCTGAGAAAACGTCGGAGACACTCGCCGCGGATGCGACAGCTGGGGAAAAGTCGGAGGCAACTCCTGCAGACGCCGGCACGGTGGCTTCCTCAGCCGGACCGGCTCCCATCGCCAGATTGCTGATGGTTTGGCCGGTCACGAAACCGATGTTCGAGAAACCGGCTGGCGCAAAAACATCCGATAACGCGGCAAGTGCCAAGGGTGAAAACTCATCGGCAGCGGGTGCGGGGACACCTGGACCTCCCGGACCGGTCAATGAGTTTCGAAAACGAGCCCAGCGCGTCTTTCAGCTACCAGTAATTGTGAGCGTTCGATTAGCGGAGAAGCGAATTGAAATGGGGCAACTCCTCTCGATCACGCCGGGGTCGTTGATCACATTCAATAAATCTTGCGAGGAACTGCTCGATCTGTATGTGAACAACCGCAAGTATTGTCGCGGTGAGGCGGTGAAGATCGGCGAAAAGTTCGGCATCAAGATCAACGCAGTCGGCGTGGTGGATGTTCGCGAAGAACGCGTGCTGTAGAGAGAGAGCGTTCAACGATAAGCGGACAGCTTTCAGCTTGTGTGGCTGAACGACCTCCGTCCATCTTCCATCCTGCTTGTCACCTCCCCCACTGGCCGACCCGTTCCCCGACTGCTAGCATGAAGGAAGTGCTATTTTGTCCCAAATTGCGGGACGATTTCCTTCGCGCGGCAGCCTGCGGGCAAGACGATGATCTTCGTTCTCGATAATTACGATTCCTTCACCTACAACCTGGTGCAACGGTTGGGGGAGCTCGACCCGCGGCTCGATATCCACGTGGCGCGGAATGACCAGACGAGCCTGGACGAGATTGAATCCCTCGCGCCGGAGCGAATCATCATTTCTCCCGGGCCATGCACCCCTGCGGAGGCCGGCCTTTCGAATGAGGTTATCGCCCGGTTTGGTCCGCGCGTTCCCCTGCTCGGGGTTTGTCTCGGGCATCAGTGCATTAGTGCCGTGTTCGGGGCAAAGGTCGTGCGGGCCGATCGACTGATGCATGGCAAGGTCTCGCTGGTCTATCATGACGAACGCGGTGTTTTCGCGGGGATGCCAAGTCCGTTTCAGGCGACGCGATATCACAGCCTCGTCGTTCCGGAAGGAACCCTTCCCGACGAACTCGAAGCATGTGCCTGGACGCGTGACGCCGACCATCCGCCGGAAGTCATGGCGGTGCGGCACACGAAGTACCCAATCCACGGCGTGCAGTTTCATCCGGAAAGCTTTCTGACCCAGGACGGTATCAAGCTGCTGCGCAACTTTCTCGAACTTCCGGCCGCGTGATGTTCACCGTTTCCGAAGCCTTCGCCGTCCTGCTCCGTGAAGTGACACCGGCCGCGCCGGCCCGTTCGGAGTTGTCCCAGGCGCTGGGACTCGTGCTTGCCGAGGAAGTGCATTGCGATTTCGACAGTCCACCGTTCGACAAGTCACTGATGGATGGCTATGCGGTCCGTTCGACCGATACCGCCGATCCCGAATTGACGGCGTTGCGGGTGATCGAGGAAATCGGTGCGGGTAGCGTTCCCCTCAAAACCGTCGGGCGCGGCGAAGCGATCCGCATCATGACAGGCGCCCCCGTGCCGGCTGGTGCCGATGTCGTTATCCCGATCGAAAATGTCGACTTCGACGAATCCACGAACTCGATTCGTCTCCGCTCCGGTCCGGTCAACCCGAATGAAAATATCATTGCGCGCGGCACCAACAAGCGCGCGGGGGAGCTGGTCCTTCCGGCGGGGCGGCTCCTTCGACCCCAGGAACTTGGCGCGCTGGCGGAAGTAGGGAAGCATTCGCTCCTGGTCCGACCCGCACCGCGCGTCGCGGTCCTGGCCACCGGCGACGAACTCGTGACGATCGCGGAGACACCCGGACCTGGGCAGATCCGCAATTCCAATGAAACCATGCTCTGTGCCCAGGTTCGCCGGGCGGGTGCGGAACCGGTGCCACTTGGTATTGCCCGGGACGAGCGCTCTCATTTGAAGGAGCGAATTGCGGCCGGTCTCGCATGCGACATGCTGATTCTTTCCGGAGGGGTTTCGGCGGGAAAGCGGGATCTGGTCCCCTCGGAGCTGGCGGCAGCGGGGGTGCGGCAGGTCTTTCATAAGGTCGATCTCAAACCGGGGAAGCCGATCTGGTTCGGCGTACTTGATGCACCGGAAGGTAAGGCTGAAGCGGGGGGAACTCGCCGGCTGGTCTTCGGCCTGCCGGGAAACCCGGTGAGCAGCCTGGTCTGCTTCGAGCTGTTTGTCCGGACCGCCATTCGCCGGTGGATGGGGATCGAGCCCGCGGAGCCCCAGCCGATCCGGGCCCGTCTGACAAAAGTGCATGTTGCCCGAGGAGAGCGTCCGACTTACAATCCCGCCCGCTTGGATTGGACCACGGACGGCCCGGTCGTCACCCCGGTCCCTTGGCATGGCTCGTCGGACTTGCAGGCAACCATCGACGCGAACGCAATGGCGTTCATTCCTCCGGGGGAGCGGATTTGGGACACGGGGGACGTCGTGGACGTCTATGTCTGGGACTGAATCGGTTCGTTTCCACGGATGGAACTCGCATGGCCACACAAGTGATGTCTCCGCGACCTGAAACCGTACGAATGAAGAACGAACCTACGGTCCGGTCGATTATCGACGCTGCCCGTTCGCGGCCACAAACCACTCCCGGGCGCGGAGCGTGGACGCTTTCGTTCGTGACGGGGGCGTTACTCTGGGGAGCCTTCACACCGCTCGACTGGGGACCGCTCGGCTGGATTTCGCTCGTTCCCCTGATTCTGCTCGTACGACCCGAGCACCGCGCGAGAAAACTGTATCTCGCGATATACACGGCGGGATTCGCGTGGGCGCTGGCGACGCTCCAATGGATGCGTCTTGGTGACCCGGCGATGTACTACGCCTGGGTGGCCTTATCACTGTACGTCGCGGTCTATTTTCCGCTCTTCGTCGGCCTTGCACGAGTCGCAGTCCATCGGTTCGCTGTGCCATTGGTGCTGGCGGTTCCCGTCGTTTGGGTCGGCCTCGAATACTTGCGTGCGTACGTCATCACAGGATTCTCCTGGTATTACCTGGGACACACGCAGTACCGCTGGGTTGAGCTGATTCAAATCAGCGATCTCGTCGGAGCCTACGGTGTGAGCTTTCTTGTCGCGGCCGCCAATGCCTGCATTGCGGGGCTGATTCCCGAAAGCTTCCTGGTGAAATTGCAGTTAATTCGCACGAATCCTTCCGTTGTGGAGAGCGTCGATGCGATTCCCCCAATATCGGTGCGGCGAAATTGGGCACCAGTCGCGTTCTGCCTGGTGCTCTTCGCGGCGGTACTGGCGTATGGCTACGTTCGACGAGCACAGGCGGAATTTCACGAAGGTCCGCGGATTGCGCTCGTGCAGGCGAACTTTCCCACCGAGGTCAAGCACGACCCGCTCGAATCACAGCGAATCTTTAACCAGCATTACGATCTCACCGGTCTGGCGGTTCGCGAGCAGCCCGATTTGATCGTCTGGCCGGAAACGATGTACCGCGCCCCGCTCCTGGTTCGTCCTCCCGAGATGACGGAGACCGATCTGTTGCGGTCCACGCCATTCATCACCGCCGAGAATTGGCAAAAATCCAATGTGCCGGAGGCGCTGATGCGGCTCAGCCAGCAGGTTGGAGCACCGATGATTTTCGGCGTCGATACGATCGAGGCGGTTCCCGATTCGTTCCGGCATTTCAATTCGGCGGCGTTCATCCGACCCGACGCGGGGCTCGTCGCACGCTACGATAAGCTGCACCCGGTGATGTTCGGCGAGTACGTACCGCTCCGAGACACGTTTCCGTGGCTGGCGAACTTCGCGCCGTTTCCTCCCGAATTCGGACTCACGCCGGGGGATGGAAGCGTGGTATTTCAACAAAAAGAATGGCGATACGCGCCGATCATCTGCTTTGAAGACACCGTGCCGCACCTGGTTCGAGAAATCGTCCACGCCGCTGGCGACGGACAGGATGGACGCCGCCCAGTCGATTGTCTCGTCAATCTCACCAACGACGGCTGGTTTCATGGGTCAAGTGAACTCGATCAGCATCTCATAACGGCGGCCTTTCGGTGCGTGGAATGCCGGGTGCCGATGGTTCGTGCGGTGAACACTGGAATTTCGGCGGTCATCGACGGCGACGGTGTGGTTATCGATCCCGACGCGCTTTTAGTCGTCGAGACCAGCGCACAAGGGGAAATCCAGCCGCGCGACGTCAAAACGATGCGAGATCCGGCTACGGGCCGCTGGCGGAAAGAGGTCGATGCCGTGGTCATCGATGCCGTTCCGCTCGACAATCGGACCAGCCTGTATGTCGCGACGGGGGATTGGTTCGCCGGAACCTGCGGTTTTGCGGCGGTTTCTCTGCTCCTCTCGGGGCTGATTCCGCGGCGACAAAAGCCGGTGGCGAAAGTGGCGTGACTTCACCGGCAATCCCGTCATAATTGAGGGATGTTCGTCGATCGCGTCACTATCTACTGCAAGGCCGGGGACGGCGGTTCCGGCTGCGCCAGCTTTCGTCGCGAAGCCCACGTGCCGCGCGGCGGTCCCGACGGCGGGGACGGCGGGCGCGGCGGGGATGTCGTCATCAAGGCGGCCGTCAACATCGGCAGCCTGACAAACCTCGTCGGCCACAAGCATTGGCATGCCGAATCGGGAGGGCATGGTGAGGGACAGCTCCGCACCGGACGTGGCGGTGAAGACGCCCTGATTCTCGTGCCGCCCGGAACATTGGTGATCGACGAGGCGAATGGAGACGTCCTCAAAGATCTCTCGAATGACGGCGACACGCTGATCGTTGCGCGTGGAGGCAAAGGGGGACGCGGCAACAAGCATTTTGCGAGCGCGACGCATCAGGCGCCGCGCGAGTTTGAACCGGGTGAGCTGGGACAGGAACGAACCGTCACGCTCGAACTCAAGCTGATCGCCGACGTCGGACTGATCGGCAAACCAAACGCCGGCAAATCGACGCTCCTCAGCCGGCTCTCCCGCGCGCATCCCGAAATCGCCGATTACCCTTTCACAACCAAATACCCCAACCTCGGTCTTGTGCGGGTCGGTTACGAACAGCAATTCGTCATGGCGGATATTCCAGGATTGATCGAAGGGGCGCACACCGGGCATGGACTCGGCCACGAGTTTCTCAAGCATGTCGAGCGCACCAAGATTCTCGTACATCTCGTCGAGCCGCAACCGGTTGATGGCTCTGATCCGATCGAGAACTACCGCGCGATTCGGGAAGAGTTGCGGCTCTACGACGCGAAGCTGGCGGAACGGCCGGAGATTGTCGTCGTAAGCAAGGCGGAACTTCCGGACACTGAGACGGTCGCGGAACTGCTCGAGGAGACATTGGGACGCCCCGTGCTTCGCCTTTCGGCCGTGACCGGCAAGAATCTTCGCACGCTCGTCGACATGATTTTCGGGCTGTTGCGCGAGAGGGACGAAGTCGCGGGAACACCATCCCGCTAACTGATTACCGACAAACGACTCGCCTACTCGGCAATCTATCGCTGATAAATCGGCAGCAGCTGATAGGGGGGCGTCAGCGTGAGAACGGTAAGTGCGGTGGAATAGAGCTGCCCGTACTTGCGGTCGTTGCCGTTCGACTCCGCTTCCCAGGAGCCGTCGCTGCGCTGGTTTTCGGTCAGCACGTCGAGCAGATCGGGGAAGAAGCGAAACCAGTAGTCCCCGCCAAGTTGAAACATTGCCTGGCTGCAATAGAACGCGCTGTAGTGGTAGCGATCTTCGCCGTGTGTTCCGCCGCGGTTGTAGCGTTCAAAGCCATGCCGCAAGATGAACTCACCCGTTTCACGAGCCATGGGAGTGTTGTGTTCTCCCGCCAACGCGAGGGAAACGACCCCGGCTCCGGCCGTGCCGCGCGAGATGTACCGGTCTTCTCCCGCCAGGCCGTAGAGGAAACCTTTCGTCACCGGATCATATGAATTGTGCACGTAACGCATCGCCTCGTCGATCCATTGTTGGGGAACGTCGAACTCCGCGTTGCGCGCCGAGCGGAGGAACATCAGTTCCCAGGCGGTGACCGACATGTCCGAGTCAGTCACCCCGCGGCTCCAGCGGTTCATGTACCGCCATCCGCCGAATTCCTCGCGTCGTCTCTTGGGTCGCTGTTGTTGCTCGCGCGTCAGTTCAAGAGCTTTTTCAATCGCGCGGCGAATTCGTTCATGCTGGTTGGACCGGGTCATGCCGTACACTTCGCCGAGCATCAGCCCCGAGATGGAGTGATTGTAGTTTCCCTCGAAATGCGCCGAGGAAACCTGTGACACTCGTTGCAGCATGATTGTGCCGTCATAGTCTTGCGTGTTGAGGACATAATCGATCGCCCGCACGAGAAGTTCGCCGTACGGTCCTTCGTTCGGCATATGTCCCCGTGAAAGAAATGCCATGACGCACAGGCTTGTGACAGCGGGTTGCCCCGAGATATGCGTGGGAAATGAACCGTCGGAACCTTGATTCTGCGCAAGATAGACGAGTGCCCGATCGACCGCGCCGTCGAGCTTCGTCCATTGAGCGGGATTCAAAATCGGGCGTGAACCAAATCGATCGGAGAGAACGACGGCGGGGTTCGGAGCCGCGGCGCTGGAGCTGTTCTGCGGACCGGCCTGCTGGGCGATCGACACAGCAGTCAAACAACCCAACAGAGTGATTGCAATCACGGTGCGGAAGGTCAACGGTCGCACATCAGCCGAGTGTATCGACGCATGCAACCTTCGTCGCAGTCGGCCGATACGGAGTTGCGGAAGGTCGTTGCACCACGATGATTTAGTTTTCCGTTGCATCGATTGTCTCGTCGAGGACTTTTTTCACGTCGGGGTTCTTGGTTTTTTCAGGCTTCTCGGCAATTTCGCGATTTGCCATTTTTCGGAATTGCTTCCAATCGATGACCTTCACTCCCAGTCGAGAAAGCTCTCGGGCCGTTTCGGGATCGGTCATTACCTGTCGATCGCTGTCGCGGATCGACGCGCTGCGCGTAACCGAATAGAGATCCCGGTCGGCATAGCCACAATGGACGATCGCTTCCGTGACTCCGGCCGGCAGGGTGCGGAAGAGGTTGAAATAGTAGCTCCGCTTCTGCTGAGCGCTCCCGCCAGCATAGTACATGTTGACGGAGTCGAGAACCGGCAATTGATTATTCTCGAGCGTGCGGGCGATGTCCTTCATCCCGCGAATCACCTCCTGAGGTGCGGGAAATTGCCGCAGGATCGTCGTGTTGCGCATCACGAGCACCGGGAGCTTGTACTTCAGGCCGAGGTTCACATAGACCTCGAGAAAATCGGCACGCGCGAAACACGTTCCCATATGTGTGTCGAGATGGCTGATCGGCACGCCGAGCGCGAGGGCATGTTCGATCTGGGCGGTCAATTCCCGTTCGACTTCATCCGCGGTCGCGTGCGCGGCGGTCTGCCGTTCGGTTTGCCACAGGCAACCGTCGTGATCGACGAGTCCCGGGACGACGATTTTGGGGAGAACCGGTCCCCAGCGATGCGATTCAAATTCCGCGTTCAAGGTGAGATGAATACCGAAATCCCGTTCGGGATGCTCGCGGGCATACTTTGCAAATTCCTCAAACGCGGGTGCCGGGACCATCATGCTGGCGGAAGAGACGACTCCGCGCTCCATCGCCTCAATGGTCGCCTTGTTCACCGAACGGCAGAGGCCGGCGTCGTCGGCGTGGATGATCAGATAGCGGTCGTTCGTGGATGAGGCTAGCTGAGAATTGCCGCGGCGTGTCGGTTCGATATTCTTCGGCCCAGATTTTGCGCGCGGTTTTTGTTGGGCAGTATCTGGATTGTGCAAGACTGTATTGTTTGGGTTCTCTGAAAACTGATCGGCGGAAAATACGCCTTTTGAGGTGGGGGGTGAGGCTGACCCGGAACCACAACTGACGCTGCACGCGACGGAAGACAGCAGCGTCGTTACCCAGCCGAATCGGCAGAACCACCGACGAAGACTCCGGCTGTTAAGTTTTCCGTGAGGTGCCGGACATTCGATCGGCGCGGGCATTCAAATACTCGCAAAATTTAAAGGATTGCTTTTCCGATTCGAAGGTGTTAAATTTATAGCACACAGGACGTGGAAAGCGAAGCCATAAAGTGATTCGGACGAAGTTCGTGAATCTTGAAAAGGCTGGAAGCTGTCCTAATCCGCCGAGATTGAGGAGATTTCTTCTAAGAGTCTGACGACTGCGGCGACTATTATCATAGGCGGAATATCGAAATTACCAGAGGATTTCGTCCCGACCGATCCACAACCCCAGAGCATGCAGGAAGGGCCTCCGTTGACAGGAACACAATCTCCACCGAACGCGTCCCCTCAGGCCGCTCCGAATGAAGTCCGTGCCGTTGAGGAGTTGAACAAGAAGTACACACAACTCCGCAAGCAGTTGGGGGGAGTGATCGTCGGGCTCGACGATGTGATCGAGCAGACCTTCATTGCCATTCTTTGCCGCGGGCATTGCATTCTGCAGGGCATGCCGGGTCTTGCCAAGACGATGCTTATCTCGACGCTGGCGTCAGTGCTGCATCTCACGTTTCGGCGAATTCAGTTTACTCCCGATCTGATGCCCGCCGACATCACCGGGACCGACGTGCTCGAGGAGGATCGTACTTCGGGGAAACGGGTCTTTCGATTCGTCAAGGGGCCATTGTTCGGCAATATCATTCTCGCGGACGAGATCAACCGCACCCCGCCGAAGACGCAAAGCGCCTTGCTGGAGGCGATGCAGGAGCGGCAACTCACGATCGGCGGCGAAACCTACCCGCTGCCGGAACCGTTCTTCGTGCTGGCGACGCAAAACCCCATCGAGCATGAAGGGACATACGCGCTGCCCGAAGCGCAGCTGGACCGGTTCCTGTTCATGGTTCTGCTCAATTACCCCACCTTTGAGCAGGAGGTGGAAGTCTGCAAGCGGGTGACGACCGATTACAACTTCGACACTAGCCCGGTTTTTTCGTCAGAAGATCTGTTGCTGGCTCAGAAGTTGATTCGCGCGGTGCCGGTGGCGGACCATGTTTATGCCTTCGCCGTTCAACTGGCCCGGATGACCCGTCCCGAAGAAGGATTGCTCCCGGCGGAGTTGAAAGACATGGTGCAATGGGGCGCGGGGCCGCGGGCCAGCATCTACTTGCTGATGGCAGCGAAGGCCCGCGCCATTCTGCACGGACGGTTCCACGCCACTACCGAAGATGTGCAGGCGGTTGCACTGCCAGTGCTGCGGCATCGCGTGATCCCGACGTTCAATGCCGAGGCGGCCGGTGTCTCCAACGACAAGATCATTCGCCGCATTCTGGAAGAGCTTGCCAGTCACGGCGGGAAAATTCCCAGAAAGGCGAAGTAGCGTCGATACTGTCGATTGGAACCAAGGCTTACCGCCAAAGGATGCGAAGATCGCGGAAAAAAATTCATAAGCGATTGAAGAAATACAAAGTAAAGCAATCTTCACCTGCTTTTCACTCTGTGATCTCCGCGTCCTCTGCGGTTAGGAAATAGAACATCGCCGGTTAAGAAATAGAACATCCTCAACTGCCGGAAGCTTCGGCTTATGAACCGCATTGCCGACAAGTCGCTCAAGCTGCTCGATCCCGAGGTGCTCAGCCAAGTCGGGCATCTCGATATTTTGTCGCGAACGGTTGTCGATGGCCTGCTGGCGGGAAAGCATCGCTCGATTCAGAAGGGGGGGACGTTCGAGTTCGCGGAACATCGGGCCTACAGCGCGGGAGACGAACTGCGTTTGATCGACTGGCGAATTTATGCCAAACGCGACCGATATTACGTCAAACTGTTCGACGACGAGATCAACCTGCAGGCGACGATGGTAGTTGATGCGAGCGGCTCCATGGAATTCGGTCTGTCGACCGTCTCGAAGCTTGACTACGCGAAGTGTGCCTGCGCTTGTTTGTCGCGGTTGATGCTCCGCCAGCGGGATGCGGTTGGATTACGCTGCTTCGCGGGAAAGAAAGATTATTTCATTCCGCCGCGCAGCCGGGCATCACACCTGCAGTCGATTCTGGAAATACTCGAACAGGTGAAGCCGGCGGGAGATCTGAATCTGGCTGACACCTTGTTGAGTCTTGGTCAGCGTCTGAAGCGGCGCGGCATGGTGGTGATCTTCTCCGATTGCTTCAGCGATCTCGATCAGCTTGTCCGGGCACTGCGGCTGCTGCGTGTGCGTGGACACGAGGTGATCCTGTTTCAGGTGCTTGCCCCCGAGGAAATCAGCTTTTCATTCACGAACGCATCCCGATTCGAATGTCTGGAAACGCAGGGATTGCGTCTCGATCTGGAGCCGGAAACGGTCCGGCAACGCTACCTCGCGCGGCTGAACGAGTTTTTGGGGCGTCTCAGACGCGAATGTGCGAGGATGCGGTGTGAGTATTTTCCACTGACGACCGATCGGCCGCTGGCAGATTCGTTGTCGTATTACCTGCGGCTGAGGGCGGCGAGTTTCAAATAAGCGATACGTGGTGAACGGAAACGTCTGGTTCTGATAAGGCGCGGTGACGTGGGGTTTGTCAGCAGTATCTTCCTATTCGCTCTGCCGCTCACTGCGGTGCCGGTCATCATCCATCTGATGAACCGACGGCGAAGGGAGGTTATTCGCTGGGGGGCGATGCGGCTGTTGATGGAAAGTTCGCCGCGAAGGCAGCGGATCTGGCAGATCAGCGACCTGCTGCTGTTAATTGCCCGAACACTGGCAATTGCGGCGATTGTCCTCGCGTTTGCGCGGCCGCAGATCCGCTCGTCCCTATTCTCCGGTACAAAACCGGGGCGGGACGTGATTCTCGTCGTCGATGCATCTCTCTCCACCGGACGGCTGAGCAACGGCGCCCCGGTTTTCGATCAAGTGCGCCAAAAAGCCGCCGAGGTGGTTTCGAGTCTCGACGATTCCGATCACGTGCGGGTGATGCTCGCAGCTTCGGTCCCCTATTGGATTGGGGGCGACGGTTCGCCGGCCGGGGCATTGTCGAAAGTCCAGGCAACTGAGCAACTCGCTTCGCTCCAGCCGACGCAGGCCGCGGCCGACATGCCAACCTGTTTGCAAGCAGCGTTGCAGGCCGAGGCACCAACCGATGCGACCGGAAGGTTGATCATAGTCGTTTCCGACGGGACCGCGCATGGCTGGTCATCCGAGGCAAGCTCGCGGTGGCGGACGATTCACGACTCCGCCGCCAACGCCTCTCTGCCGACAGCCTTGAATATCGTCACGATCGACACGCCGAAAACTCCGGTTGCGAATCTCGCTGTCGAAAAGCTGGCCACACCGCGCACCCGGGTTGCGGCCGGAGAACCGTTCGGTATCACGGCGCAGATCCGCAACACCGGCGATGCACCGCGCAAAGGGAGCAAATTGAAATGGGAAGTCGATGGCGAGCCGGCGGATGAGTCGTCCGTTCCGCAGCTCGATCCAGGGCAATCTTTCGACGTGCTGTTTGAGACCGCTTGCGACAAACATGGAGCGCACAGTGTCACCTGCCGCGCGGTTGAGTCCGATGACTTGCCGGGGGACAACGCCTGCTCGGTGGTCGTTGAATCGCTGGAGCGCCTGCCAATTCTCATCTGCCGCTCTGGGGCAGACACCGCACCGGGCGAGTCGCAGCCCGATTTTCTTTCGGCGGCGCTGGGGCGCGGCCGCGAGACGCCGGATGGAAGCATCCGGTCGTCAGTCTTCGAGCCGACGATCCTTGGCCCGGAAGCACTCGCTGACAGCGATCTATCGCAATACCGCTGCATCATTTTCGATGACGTCGTTCCCACCTCCGCCGAGGTGCTCGATGCGCTCTCCGATTACGTCCACTCCGGCGGCGGGTTGTGGTTTGTGCTGGGGGAGAATCTCACCCCGGACCTCTTCAACGAAAACCTGTTCCGCGAAGGATTCGGACTCTCTCCAGTCTCCGTGCGGGAACGTGTGACCGCCGGCGAGGAGAAGGACGACCTGTTTGCGATCCATCCGCCGGAGGGAACCCACCCAGCCACGCAGTTGCTGGGTGATACCGACCGGCTGGATATCGACGAAGTCCGCATCAAGGAGCGCTGGAAGCTCGTCGTTCCGGATTCGACTCGCCAGACCTCCGTGCTGCTGGAGACCGGCGACGGCGATCCGCTGGCGGTCGAACAGTTTCTCGGCGACGGGCGCGTCGTCGTACTTGCGGTTCCCTGCCAGTCGCGATGGAGCAATCTGCCGGTTTGCCAGGCGTTCGTGCCGCTGGTGCAGGAGTGGGTCTGGTATCTCACCCAGCCGACCGCCGCAAATTACAACCTCGATGCCGGCACGCCGATGGTCGTCGCTGCTGAGAAGCTGCGAGATGTCGAACGCGCGGAGATCAGCACTCCGCTCGGTGAGGCAAGCCGCGAGACGATTTCGTTCGCCGACGATACGGTCGCGGGACGAGAGTTGCGCTATCGCGAGACCCCCTTCCCAGGCGATTACGAAATTGTCCTCATTAAAAAGAAACAGGACAAAGCAGACAAAGAGAACACGCAGACCGCGGATAAAGCGGAGACCGAGCTGCATCTTCCATTTTACGTGCGGCGCGACGCGGGCGAGTCGCGACTGACGCCTCTTTCGGAAGAACAGCTCGCGTCGTTGACGACGGCTGGCGGAGTTCGTTTCGGTTCCGATCCCCTCAGCCTCCCCGAGAACACCAAAGAGGTGTTTCACTACGAACCCCTATGGAGCTACCTCGCAGCGGCGGTGGTCCTGTTGTTTTTCCTGGAATTTGTCTTTTCGCGCGTGCTGGCAAAGAAGCGTTTCGACGATCCGCCTGCCATCGCGGAAGTCGTGCTAGCCGCGCCAAACGGATACACCGACTTGCGGAATCAATCTCTGACAACAGTGAATTGAGGGTGACTTATACCCCGCCGAGCGGCGGAAATTTAATGCAATGCAGACGGCTGACGCCGAACGGACCAACACGAGAAACCAGCGAGAGACACGAACGGTTTTCCAATGACACCCGAGCAGACGCAAATGGTCGAGACCCTGTCGTTCGACGGCCCGCTTGCCGCCTGGCAGGGGGTGTTGCTCGGCTGCGTGTTGGCGGGTGTCGCGTTCTGGGCACTGTTCCGCGTGCCGCGCCGCGCGCGGCGAAAGATCGCCCCAGTCCTCTGGCTGCTGCGCGTCGCGGCCATTGTCATCGTGGTCTGGATGCTGCTCGGCCCGGTGAATGTGACCACGGTCCGGCATCTCACTCCCAAGTCGCTGGCGATCGTGACCGACGTCTCGGCAAGCATGGACGTCGTCGATCCACCCGACGCAAAATCTGATTTGCGATGGAGCGCCGCCGATGCGTCGAGCCCGGCTGGCAAGAAAACAAATTCCGAACCGGCCGGCCAACTTGTCGCAGCGTGCGATCAGGCCGCGTTGGCGGCGGCGATGACCCGTGATGCGCTCGACTGGTTGACGCAACATGCCGCGAGCACCGCGCAGCCGGATCTCGCCCGACGCAAGTTGCAGACCGCTGCTCGCGCCGCGACGACGACGACCGAACGGGCCGAGACGATCCGCCGGTTGCTCACTGAGCAGCCGACAGCTGTCGATTCGGAACTCTCAGCGCGTGCGAATGATATCGCCGCTGCTCTTGAGTCGTCGAAAATCGCTCAGCTTGAATCGAACATCACACCGGGTGAGTCCGGTGCTCTCGATCTCGATGCCGACGAGCTGAACCGTCTCGACGAATGGCGGAAGCTCATGACGCGGACCGCACAATCGCTGGAAAGCCTGGCGGAGCGAGTGGCGGGCCGGCTGGCACAGAATGCCGCCTCATCGCCACAGGCTGAATACAAAGGGAACGAAGTGATCGCCCGGGCGGAAAAGGTGCAGCGGCTAGTCGACGCGTCTGAGAAGAATTGGTTAGCCGAACGTCTCGACCCGGAGCGGATTCGCCACTACACGTTCGATCGCGTGGCCGACGCCATTGTGCCAGGTGAAAACGGCTCAAAAGAAAAATCATCGAAGGCTCTGAAGGAGACCGGAGCGAACAGCAATTCCTCTGGTAAGCAAGCCGACGAGAAAGTTGTGCCCGCCAGTTTCACGAATCTGTCGGCAGCGCTGGAGCGGGTGAACAGGGAAGCAGTTCAAGCCGGGACGGAAGCGGTCTTGTTGTTCACAGACGGCCGACACAACGATCCATCGGCGGAAGATCCGCGCGTCGTGGCGAAGTCGTTCGGTGGTCTGCCGGTGCATATTGTGCCGGTTGGGACCAGCCAGTTGCGGAAAGACCTGATTCTGCACCATGTCGATTCACCGACCACCGTTGTCGATGGCGACCAGGTGCTCATCGAGGCCATCGTCAGTGCGTTCGACTGCGAAGGGCAAACATGCGTCATTGAACTGACCGAAGGAGCGAACGTCGTTCATCGTGAGGAGATCAAGATCGACGCGCCGCGACGCGACGTGCGATTGCGGATGTCGACAACCGCCAAGGGAACCGGTCGACACGAATTCTCGCTGACTGTCAGCCCGATTGACAACGAAGCGGTTGCCACAAACAACGCGACGACGTTTGGGGTGGATGTCATCGATGCGAAGCTCAACGTGCTTTTGGCCGACGACCTGCCGCGGTGGGAATACCGCTACCTCGTAAATCTGTTCGAGCGTGATGAGCGGATCAAGTACGACCAACTGCTGTTTCACCCGACTGCAAAGGGTTCGGGAGAGTTCACCTCGTCGCTCCGTCTGCCGACTGACGTCGATGGTTGGGCGAAGTATCGCGTGGCGATTCTGGGGGACTTACAGCCGTCGGAGTTCAGCGATGAAAGTCAACGAGCGCTGCGCGAGTACATCACTGATCGTGGAGGAACGGTCATTCTGATCGCCGGGTCGCAGGCGATGCCGCATGCTTATGCCGGCATGCCGCTGCACGAATTGTTGCCGGTGGTGCAGTCCGACGGATTCAACACGGCGCAGGGCTACGGGCTCGAACTGTCGGCAGAGGGGCGGCTGATCCCCGCAATGCAGATCGGTGATCAGCCGGGAACATCCGAGCAAATCTGGCGGGAGATGTCGGAGCGGCTGCCGATCTACTCTCTCTCCTCGTTCTGCGTGCCAAAGCCGACCGCCCGCACGCTGATTCAAGCCGTGCCGAACAATGCCGCCGGTTCCGACACCCCCGGAACGGCGTTTCTCTGCTGGCAGACGGTGGGCCGCGGGCGTGTCGTCTATCTGGCGGCGCCGGCCATTTATCAACTTCGACTGCGATATGGTGACCGTTTCCATTATCGGTTCTGGGGACAACTCATCCGCTGGGCGGTGGCACGCGATCTGTCGCAAGGTTCGAAAACCGTCAAACTGACGACCGACCGTTCGCGAATTGCGGTCGGAGAAAACATGCAGGTGGTGGCGAACCTCAGCAGCGCGGACGGTCAGCCGGTGTCCGATGCCGAAGTGCAGGCGCAGGCTTCCATGGACGGAACCCCCGCCGCAATCATCAGTTTGAGAGCCGATCCGAAGATTCCCGGTCGCTACCTGGGAGAGTATGCACCAAACAAAGAGGGAACGCTCACCTTGCAAGCCATTGGGGCTGATGTGACGCAGCTTCTCTCCGCGGAAGGTTTTTCCAAGCCGGTGGAGACAAGCATCACGGTCGACCCGGAGCAATCGGCCGAGACGACCGACACGCGTGCCAATACGCCGCTGTTGCACCAGATCGCAGCGCTCACGGGGGGACAGCTTGTTCCACCCACAGCGGTCGAAGAACTGATTCGACTGACCGATCTCGAGCCGCGCATTCGCGTGGAGACGGTGCGCGGTCCGCAATGGGATCGTTGGCCTCTGTTGTGGTTATTGTGCGGAGTGCTGTCGCTCGAATGGGCGCTCCGCAAATCAACCGGACTGCCGTAAGCCTTCAATTGAGAGATGGAAGAACAATCCCCAGATTTTCGGGAGAAGATCAGCGATGGCAACCACCGAAGCAACCAAACGATCCGTGCGTCTGCCGGAAGTCATCAGTGAGCGGCTGGAAGATGTCCGCCGCCGCGAATCGTCGCTGTGCTTGAAGACCGGGTTGGTCGACGCGCTAGCGCTGTTTCTCGTCGCGATGTTCGTCGCCCTGGTGATCGACTGGGGGTTTACGCTGTTCAGCACGGCGGTCCGCGAGACGCTGACCTTCACGACGCTCGGCGTCGGCGTGATCGGCTTGCTGGTGTTCACTTTGTTGCCGTCGTTGAAGCGGCGAAGCCTTGCCGATCTGGCAGCCGACGTAGACGGTTCGGTCGACGGCCTGGAGGAACGGTGGCAGACGGTCACGGAGATCGCAACTTCCGAATCGCGGGAGTTCGCCGGCTCTCCGGTGATGTTTGATCAGGTGGTGCGCGAGGCGGTGGCCCGCGAGCCGGTCGTGAATGTTGATGAAGTCGTCACGTCCGAGACCTTCAAGAAGCATGCCTGGATTTTCGGTGGCGTTGTCGCCGGAATTCTGCTGTTGTTTCTGATTGATGCGCCGCGTGCCTGGGTTCTTGCCCAGCGATTCTTTGCTCCTGCCTCTCCGATTAGCCTGACGCAAATCACCTCCGTCGAGGGGAGCACGGCCGTGCCGCGCGGTGAGCCGCTGCGTCTGCATGCCGAGGTATCGCGCCGGATGCCCGAATCCGCCACGTTGTTCCTCCGCGACACGGAGGGCAACGTGACCGACGTTTCTCTCACGGTGCCGAATAAAGCAGGGACCGGTTTCGAGCATGCCTTTGCCGCCGTCGATCAGCCTTTCTCCTATCAGTTCCGCGCGGGGGATGGGGAAACCGGCTGGTACGATATCACGGTGCATGATCGTCCCCGTTTGACGGCCGTGCAGTTCCACATGACTTCCCCCGAGTACACCGGACTCCCCGCAGTCGACAAATCGGAGCTCCCCGCGAAGATTCGCGCCGTCGAAGGGAGCATGCTCGAGGTCGATTTCACGGTCGATCAGCCGCTGGAAAACTTCCGGCTCGAATTCGGCAAAGAGGAGTTCACAACCCTCACTCCAGACAAGGATAACCCACTGCATTACGTCTTTCGTCAAAAGCTCGTCAAGACGATTCGGTTCTCGCCGGTTTTTAAGAGTGAACATGGGTTGGAGAACCTGCGGATTCCTTCCTGCCAGGTGGTGGTCTACGCGGACCGCGCACCGCAAGTGACGATTGTTTCCCCTGAGAAAGAGATTTCCGTCCGTCCGGACGACAAGGTCGAAGTAACCATTAACGCCCGCGACGACTTCGGCGTCGCCCGCGCGGAGCTGATTGCCTACATCGGCCAAGCTCCCGACATGGAGAACGCCGTGGTTCTGCCGGTCGAACCGGTTGAGCAGCCGGGAACGGTACAAGCAAATCAGGTTGACGCCGCGCCGGGCACGGATTCGCAAACGGTTAATGTCAAACAGGGAGAGGATGCCAAGCACGCGGAGTCAACGAACGCGCAAAGCACGCAAGCACCGGACCGCGTGAATCCGAATGGCACTGCCACGGAGCCAAAGGAGAGCGAATCGGGAAAGCCCGGCAAGAATGATCCGCGCGACTCTGGTAAATCCGCTTCGGGTAAGACGGATTCCGACGAGTCCAATACCGGAAAGTCGAACACGGGTAACTCACCGAACGCAAAGGGTGAAGACACTCCAATCAACAGCACTTCACCGAAATCCAACAGCGCCGCGGCACAATCGAATGCGTCGTCCGGTAATCCAAGCTCGCCCGGCAACAGCAAATCCTCCAACAATTCCAACACCAGTAATAATCAATCCTCTCGGCCCCAAGGTGCGGGGGCGCCGCCGCGCACGGTCGTCATGCCGATTCCCTTGGGAAACCAAGCGGGTGATAAGAACGTGCGGGGCAACATCAAGCTCGACGTGAGCCGGTTCCAACTCAAGCAGGGGGAACAATTGCAGTACATGGTTCGTGTGTACGATTCGCGCAACACCGGTTCGAGTGGCCAGTCGTATGCCGACGCGTCTCAGCCTTCAAAACCGGAAGAGATGCTCGCACAGGCCGATCCCAAAGCCTCGGGCACGACGCAGAATAAGCCCGGAAACGCGGATCAGCGAGCAATGGGTCAGCAGTCCGCCAACGGAAATCGCTCCAACAATGCCGGTCAACCAGCGGCTAATCCGCAGAATGCTTCCAGCGGCACCGCCTCATCCGCGAATAATACGTCGACCGACGCCGCGCGCAATTCTCAGGGAAATACCTCTCAGTCCAATTCCGCGTCGAACCCATCCGCGAATTCGGCAGCGAATGGCAATGCTTCGACGAATAACACGTCGAACCCGTCTTCAAATCCGTCGGCAAACGAATCGTCCAATTCTTCTTCCAATATTTCCTCCAATTCCTCGAACGATGCCGTGGCGCGAGTCTCCTCTGAGGGAGGTTCGCAAAACACCGGCGATGCACAGGCGAATGCCTCGTCCGGCGCGAACAACGCGCAAAATGATCCGAAGGGACAAGCTTCGTCCGGCAACAATTCCTCCGGTCAGAATTCGTCAAGTCAAAGTTCCTCTTCCGGAGGCCAGTCGGAATCCGGATCGAAGTCCTCTCCGTCTGACCAAGAATCGAAAGGGCAAATGTCCGGTGCGTCCCAGCCGGAGAATCCGATGTCGCGCCGCAAGCTCGATGTTGAGTCGCAGTCGTCCGCCAGCTCCACAATGCGGATTCACATCGACAACTGGGCCGGATCGTTTGAGAGTCAGCAGCGGGAAAAGTTGGAGGTGCAAATCGACCCCGTCCTTAAGGAACTCGATGCGGTTCTGGCAAAATCGCTTGAGTTTCTCAAGCCGGCCGTGCAATTCGCCGCCGAGGGAAAAGCATTGGATGACGAACACATCACCTCGGTGCGTGGGGCCGAGACGCAGATCGAAAGGGGGGAGTCGCTCGTCGGTGAACTCGTGAAGAAGACGGACGGTACTCCATACGCGTTCATCGGGCTGCAGCTGGTCGATATCACCGGGACTCACGTTTCTCCAGCCCATGTTGAAGTTCATGCGATTACGGTCGATCCGGCCGAAAAACAGATGGGGCATCTGCAACAAGGAGAGTTCCACATCCTCCGCGCCCGAGAGAGGCTGGCCGAACTGACAAAGACGTATGAGAACGTCAAGCGGAACGCTCGTCTGGTCGAAGAATTGCAGAGGATCAAGAACATGTACCAGGTTTTTGTCGAGGATTCGCTCTCGATGCTGAATTCGCCGAAGCCCGGCATAAACAGCCGCGATCGCAAAATCGCCGAGTTGGAACTCGATAAAGAATTTCTTGACAAATACACCGAGCTGCAAAAACGTTGGCAGGAAATTCTGGCGGAACTGGCGAAGGCGCTCGCGAAAGATCCTCGCCTGCTGGAACGCTACATGAATATGTCGCGCAGCAGTGCCGATACGCTTCGCGACCAATTGACGATCCTTCATGAAAGACAGAAGGATCTGCTGGTTCCGACCGATCAACTGGTCAACCCACCGAAGGAGATGACCGAAGCGAAGCCGCAGGAACTGAAGACCGATCCCAAAGCTGATCCTAAGAAGGATGATAAACCGGCCGCAGCGAAGCGTCTGACCGCCGTGGAGCTTATCCGCGCCACCTTGGTTCGCGAAATGGCCGGCATTGCACAGTCAGCAGCCGAAGTCCAAGAGAATCTGACAACCTGGCTGCCGCGAAACATGGATGTCGACGATCCACGGGTCGCACCGACGCGCGAACAAGCGGTGAAGGTGGCCGGCCTCGCCGGCAAAACCGCCGCCGCCGTCGCGAAACAAGATCAGGCAGCGGTCGCAAAGCTTACCGAATCCCTGTCCACTGAATTGAAGGCGTTCGAGGAAAGTCTGGCCGGCCTTGCCAAGGGTGACGACCCGCAGTTGGTCACGAATATCAATCGCCGGTTGGCGCGTGTTCGCGACATTCAACAGAAGCTCTCCGCCTGGAGCGAAAAGCAGGATCATGTCAACAATGCGGAGCTGAACCGTGTTCTTGAACTCGACCAACATCGGCTTGCAGAGGATACGCTAGCCTTTGTCGATAAGTTGTCGAACCTGGAAGCCCAGCTTGCGGGGCTTCCCCCCGACGTGGCCACACTTGGAGACCAGTTGCGCGACGTCATCCGCTACGACGTCCTGGTCGATCAGATGTCGTCGGAATTGCGTCTACGTGATGCGGATCTGAAGGAATCGCGGGATCTTCAACAGCGCGCCATCGAGGGGTTTGCCAAAGCCGAGGCGAGTTTTGATAAGTTGATCGACCGGATCATCGAGGAGCAGGACAAAGAGCCGCCGCAGGTTCCCGATCTCGACAATTTTCAACTGCCGACACTTGAGGATCTGCTGGCTCGGCTCGAAGCGGAACAGGATTTGGCGGAACTGCTCGGTATTCCCAACCGGCCGACAAACCTGCAACAGATGCAGGACTGGCTGATGCGCAGCGGGAGCGGCGGTGGAATGGGGAGTGGAGCAGCCGCGGCTGGCGGGTTACGGGCACAGATGATGGAACGGGCGCGGCAAGATGCGATGCGTTCGATTCGCAAAGCAGGAGAAGTGGGGAATGACCAGCCGAACGCCACGCCCGCCCGACGATGGAATACGATCGCGTCGCAGTTGGATGACATGCTAAGGCAGGGACGCGGTAATACCCCGCCGAAACAATATCGTCAGGCGATCGAACGTTACTTCGAGTTGATCTCCGGCGCGGAGGAATCGGCGAAGTCCGCTCCGAAATCCAAACCAACCGCCACGGAGTCCAAGACTCCGAATCAGAAGTGAGGAGCACTCTCATGTGCCGATTCTACGATTCCAAATTACCGATGAGTCGCGCGGCCTTCTGCCTCGCAGTGATGGTATTGCTCTGCTCGACGGCTGCGTCATTTGCAGCCGATGACACTACGGGGCCGTCCAATGCGGCTGATGCGCGGATGACCGCCCGGATCGACGAGTTGACGGCTGCCGCGTGGAAAGCCGCATCGGTCACACCCGCCGAGCCCGCCTCCGACTCCGAGATTCTCCGCCGCGCGTATCTCGATTTGACGGGGCACATCCCCAGCGTCAGCGAGGCCCGACTGTTTCTTGACGATCCCTCCGCCGATAAGCGGGCGCGGCTGATCGAGCAACTGCTGCTTCACCCGGCGCATCCAAGCCATCTTTCCGATGTCTGGTCGCAGTTTCTGCTCCCCGATGACGCCAACGTCAACAACACAATGGGGGGGACGGACCGGTTCCAGAACTGGCTTCGCAGTCAGTTCGCCGCGAATCGACCGTATGTCGAGATGGTCCGCGAGCTGTTACTGGCGACCGGCAACCCGGGCGAATCGGGTCCAGCGTTGTTCTACACCTCGCTGGAATTGAAACCGGAAAAGATCGCCGCCAGCACGTCGCGAGCGTTTCTGGGTGTGCAGATTCAATGTGCAGAGTGCCACAATCATCCGTTCGACAAATGGACGCAGAAGGACTTCTGGGGTTACGCGGCGTTCTTCGCTCGCGTTTCCCCACGGGCGGAAGGTGCCATGCAGGTGGCAATGGTTCGCGACCAGACGACCGGCGAAGTGATGCTCCCCAACAGCAAGGAAGTCGTCGCTCCGAGATTTCTGCTGGGAGATAAAGCCACGGAGAGCGCAGAGAAATCGCGGCGCGCGATGCTCGCCGATTGGATGACCTCTCCGGAAAATCCGTACTTCGCAAAGGCGGCAGTCAATCGGGTTTGGGCGCAGTTGTTCGGCCGGGGTCTGGTTGATCCCCCCGACGACATGCGCGCGGACCATCCGCCGCGCCTGGCGGATGTGTTGAACGAGTTGTCGGTCTATTTCATCCAGACGAACTACGACGTTCGCCGGCTGTTCCGCGTACTGGCGAATACGCAGGCGTATCAACTGGCGAGCGGGAAGTCTTCGGACGGCGAGCGTCCGCCGGAGCTTTTCGCTGCAATGCCGCTCAAAGTGCTCTCGGCCGAGCAGTTTTACAGTTGTCTCGCTATTGCCACGTGCCGCCCTTACGACAGCATTCTGGCGACGGTACCGTCAAGCACCGCCCGCCGGGCGATGACCAACCGGGATGCGTTTGTGAATTCGTTCCGCGCTCCGTCGGGAAGCCCGACGGAATATCGCACCGGCATCCCACAGGCGCTGTTGCTGCTCAACGGCGGATTGATCGACGACGCCACGGCGCTTGAACGGAGCGACATCCTCGTCTCGCTCGAGGCGCCTTATCTGACGGACAAAGAGCGGATCGAAACCTTATTCCTTGCGACTTTGTCGCGTCTCCCTTCGGACGAGGTGCTCCGGAAGTTCGAAGATCACTTGGCTTCCAAGAACGCCCCTGATGAAAAGCGCCTCGCACTGGGAGATATGTTATGGGCGCTGTTGAACAGCGCCGAGTTTTCCGTGAACCATTGATGACGATGTCGAGACGGCAACCGTTACCAGACCGATACTGAAAATTTCCAAGTCATAATCGAGGTGAACTATGTCAGACTTGAACCGACGCCGATTTCTTGCACAGTCCGGATTGATGGCATCGATCGGCTGGACCGCCAGCGGCTGGCTTCCGGCCTTTGCCAACTTCGTCGCCCCGAAAACCAAGCAGCGCCGACACTGCATCCTGTTGTGGATGAACGGCGGACCGAGCCAGACCGATACATTCGATATGAAACCGGGCCACAAAAATGGCGGCGAGTTCAAGGAGATCGAAACCGCGGCCTCGGGGGTACGCTTCAGCGAGCATTTTCCGGGACTCGCCAAGCAAGCCAAGCACGTAGCCGTTGTCCGCGGTCTGAGCACCAAAGAGGGGGATCACAGCCGCGGCACCTATCTGATGCACACGGGCCAGCGTCCTCAAGGTCCGCTCCCGTATCCTGCGATCGGAGCGACGCTGGCTAAAGAGCTGGGCGACCCCGCCGATTCGTTTCCGAACTATGTCAGCATCGCGCCGTATCAGGCGATCAGCCAGCAGGCGTTCGGCCCCGGATTTCTGGGACCGCGATTCGCGCCGCTGACAGTCGGCTCTTATAACCGCTTCCGGACCGGAGCGCAGCAAAACGGCAACGATTACGCCGACTTGCGAGTCGAAAATCTGCAAGCTCCGACCCACCTCACCAGCGAGACCGTGCAGACGCGGCTCGAGTTGTGGAATGCGCTTCAAGAAGACTTTCTGACGCGCAAGGGGCAGCCGGAGGCAACAATCGCGCAAGACACCGTCTATCGCCGCTCATTACAGATGATGGCCAGCCGCGCCGCGCGGGCGTTCGATCTTTCCGACGAACCGGACGAAATTCGCAGTGCCTACGGCCGTGGTCAATTTGGTCAGGGCTGTTTGATGGCCCGCCGACTGGTGGAGGAGGGGGTTGCTTTCGTCGAAGTGTCCCTCGGCAACTTCGGTGGCGGGGCAACCTGGGATACGCACCAGGGGAATTTTCCGACCGTCAAGCAGCTTTCGGAAGAACTCGACAAGGGCTGGTCGACGTTGATAACCGAACTTGAACAACGTGGGTTGCTCGCGTCGACCACGATTCTTTGGATGGGAGAATTCGGCCGAACGCCGGAGATCAACCAGAACGCCGGCCGCGATCACTTCCCGGCTGCCTGGAGTTGCGTCTTCGCCGGCGGCGGTATTAAAGGGGGACAGGTCTTCGGCAAGACCAGTGACGACGGCATGACGGTGGCTGATGGCAAGGTTGACGTCGGCGATGTGCTGGCGACTCTCTCGCAGGCGTTGGGAGTTCGTCCGACGACCGAAAACATTACGACCATCGGCCGGCCCATCAAGATTGCGGAGGGGACACCAATCCAGCAGATTCTCGCATAGAATTGTCGCGCATTTGAGGTAGAACGTGATGAAAAGTCGACTCCATCTTCACGGAATTGTCGCGGCGTTTTCTGATTCGCCACTCCCGCTCAGATCGGCGGGAGTGGCGCTATTGACGGGTATGCTGTTCATAACATCCACCCTCAACGGCTTCGGGGACGAAACCGCGGCTCGTTCCGTCACTAAGACGAGTGCGTCGGGAGCAGTGTCGGAGCCGACTTCGACGGCAATTACCGCCGTTCTTTTCGCACCTGGCCGGCCGGTCTTCCTGAAACTGGCTGTCGATGTAGACGGTGCGGACCTCGCGTCATTCCGTGAGCAATTCGCGGCCCGCTGGTTCGCGCGGCTGGATAAAGACAAGGACGGTACCGTGAGCGAAAGCGAAGCGGCCGGGTTTCCGACGACGACCGAGGCGGGTAGGGAGTCGCCCGACCGGAAGATCTGGCCCGAGCTCGATAACAATCCCGCGGACGGTAAATGCGCGCCGGCCGAATTTCGTTCATTTTTAGATCGCACGCTTGGCCCACCCTTAGCACTTACTCCTCGCAAGGTTTCCGGCAACACAGCGGCCGGACTGTTCGATCGAATCGATATCAACCACGATGGCACACTCGCGGGAGATGAACTTTCCGCCGCGCGCAAAACGTTGGAACGGCTGGACTCCGATGACGACGAGGCGATCAGTATTGCGGAGCTAGCCGCAGCTGAGGAGATTCGAGCGAATACTGGAGCACAGGTATCGGACGAATCGCGATTGCCGTTGGCATTGGTCGGCTTCGGTTCGATCGCGGAATCTGTCGCCGGCCAGCTGCTGCGAGTTTACGATGCACGACACAAACCACCCGCCGACGGCGCGCTCGACGCCGCCGAATTGGGCCAATCGTCCGATCAGCTCACCCCGTTCGACGCCGACAAGAACGGAAAGCTGGATGAGAGCGAACTGGTGCAGCTTGTGTCGAACGCGCCTCCGCAATCGATCCTGCACGTGCATCTCTTCAGCCAACAGCGCGGAGGGGCAAAGGTTGCGGCGGAAACGGCAACCTCGGGCGATCTGGCCTGGAAGTCGACATCCGATGGTATCTCTGCCGAGTTGGAAACATTTCGAATTCAATTCAACGCAAAGCGGACGCGCAGCTCAGCCGGCGATAGCAGCAGTTTTTTCGCGGTGCGTTTTCGCGTGATCGACAAGGACCGGAACAACTATCTCGACGAAAAAGAGTTCCCGAAGCTCGATCTCGACAAGGCTGAGTTCAAGGAAGTCGATGCCGACGGGAACAATCAGTTGACCGTCGAGGAGTTGACAGAGTTCATTTCCCGGCGGGAAATGGCCCCCTTGAATGAAGTGACGGTCGAAGTAGCCGACGAGAGTCGGTCGCTGTTCGACCTGCTCGATACGCGGACCGACGGCCGGCTCAGCCCTCGGGAGCTGATGTCTGCGTCAAATCGATTGGCGGAAATCGACAGCAACAAAGATGGACGGATCACGCCGGGCGAACTGACGACGCGCGTCAGCGTGGAATTTGGCGTCAAGCGTCCCGCCGTCGATCGCGGGGGAATAATGGCTGCAATGCCCCGCAATACCGGCGGCGCGTCGGTGGTTTCGCGGGAAGAAGGACCGGATTGGTTTTTGAGGATGGATCGCAATTACGACGGCGACGTGTCGTTTCGTGAGTTTCTCGGTACGCGCGCGGTCTTCGACCGTCTCGATCTCGATCACGACGGGCTGCTCAGCTCGAAGGAAGCCGAGAAGGCCAAGTAAACCCTCCTCGCCATTCGTGCTGGTAGGGTTTCTCAGGTGGGTGCGTTCTACCCCGCGCCGGTCGAAGCACGAACGATTTGACGGAGCGTTGCCGTGAATTTCTTTTCCACGATCGCAAAGACTCTCGCGCGCATGCGGTCGTATTCCCTGATCAGCGTCTTCGCCGGTTTGGTGAGATGGCTGCGTTGGGATTGTCCGCCCCCGACCTGCGTTTCGACAAGGGTCACCCCGAGAGCCTGCTCGGCTTCCTTCACGCGCGACCAGATATGCCGGTAGCTTTTGCCGACGATCGCCGCCGCATCCTTGATCGAGCCGGCTTGCTCGATTGCCTTGAGGATTTCGCTGAGGCCGTGGCCAAACACGTATTCGCCGTCTGATTCCAGCCAGATCTTCGCACGCGGCACGATACGAGATGTGCTCGTTCGGGATTTCGTCGGCATGATTTCCGCTCCTGGATGGGGAGAGCATTCCATTGACGACTTGTACAAGGTATTGTCTATTCTCAGGAAAGACCATCCTGGACAATTCTAACGATTCACGATCTTGCAGGAATGTACGCGCATGCGCGACTTTGATTACCAGGCTCCGGCCACTCTCAATCAGGCGATTCAACTGATGGCGGAGGGAAAAGGCCAGGCACGCCCCATGGCCGGCGGTACCGATCTGATCGATCACGTCCGGACCGGGCGACTTGCCCCCGATCTTCTCGTCGACATCAAGAAGATTTCAGAACTCAACGTGCTGCAACTAGGAGCCGACGGGTTGCGTCTGGGGGCGGCCGTTCCCTGTTACCGGATCTACGGCGAAGCGAAGATCGCGGAGCAGTACGCGGCCTTGGCCGACAGTTGTCGCATCATTGGTGGTATTCAGATTCAAAGCCGGGCGAGTGTTGGTGGAAACCTCTGCAATTCCGGTCCGGCGGCCGACTCGACACCGAGCGTGATCGCGCTTGGCGGGGTGTGCGTGATCGCAGGGTCGAAAGGAACGCGGACCGTACCGGCCGAAGAGTTCTGTACCGGGCCGGGGAAAAACGTGCTCCAGCCAGGGGAACTGCTGGTCGAAATTCGTTTTCCCGCGCGGCCTGCCAACAGCGGGTCACATTACCGCCGGCTCATTCCCCGTAACGAAATGGACATTGCCGTCGTCGGTGTCGGGGCGTCTGTCGAACTCGACGCCGCGAAGAAGAATTTCGTCTCGGCCCGCATCGCACTCGGGGCGGTCGGCCCCACGCCGTTGTTTGCGAAAGCGGCGGGCGACGCCTTGGCCGGCAAGCCGGTGAGTGACGAAGCGATCGCGGCGGCGGCGGATGCAGCCCGCAAGATCGCCTCACCGATCACCGACATGCGCGGCACGAAGGAATACCGCCTGCATGTGACCGGCGTGCTCGTCGAGCGGGTCATCAAGGCAGCGGTGGCCCGAGCCCGTGGCGAGAAGGTCGAGCATCGACCGGGACATTGAGAGCGTTCCATAGCTGATTGAAACCTGGAGTCATCCATGTCGAAGAAGCGAATCGTGACGGCCACCATCAATGGGGATGCCGTGGAATTTTTATGCGAGCCGCGGCAGACGCTGCTGGAAGTGCTGCGCGACGTGCTCGATCTCACCGGCACCAAGGAAGGCTGCACGAACGGCAACTGCGGTGCCTGCACCGTGCTGTTCAATGGCCGGCCGGTCGATAGCTGTCTCGTCCTCGCCGTCGAGGCGGAAGGAGCCGAGGTCCGCACCATTGAGGGAGTTGCCTGTGGCTCGCATCTCGACGAGGTTCAACAGGCCTTTCTGGAAGGGGCGGCGCTGCAATGCGGTATCTGCACGCCGGGATTCATCGTTCAGTCAGAGGCCTTGCTTGCAGCGAACCCGAATCCCTCCGAGGACGACATCCGCTTTTACTTGGCGGGCAATCTTTGCCGCTGCACCGGATACGACAAGATTGTGAAGGCAGTGCAGTCTGCCGCCCAAAAGAGAAAAACGGCTGCGAAGTAGCCGTACGACCCGAAAAGGATTGAACTATGGCGACAGCCGACAAGCCGAAATACAAAGTCATCGGAACCCGCCCGATTCGTCACGACGGGTACGACAAAGTCACCGGCCGCGCGAAGTATGGGGCCGATATCAAGCTGACCGGCATGCTCCATGGGGTGATCCTCCGCAGTCCGCATGCGCATGCAAAAATCAAAAGCATCGACACCTCCGCAGCGGAGAAAATCCCCGGAGTCCGCGCGGTCGTCACGTCGGCCGATCTGCCGGAGCAGGGGGACCGCCACGTCGAACTGGGGGAAGGTGTCGCGAACATGCGGCATCTGAGCGCGAATATTCTTGCGCGGGGGAAAGTCCTTTACAAAGGGCACGCGGTCGCGGCAGTCGCCGCCGATACACCGCACATTGCCGCCGAGGCGATTCAGAAGATCAAAGTCGAATACGAACCACTTCCACCGGTGCTCGACGTCCGTGCTGCCATGCGTGACGACGCGCCGATTCTGAATGACGATGTCCGCACAGCGTCGCTCGGCGCGTTGCCCGAATCGAAGAGCAGCAAGCCGACGAACGTCGCCAAGCACATGCTCTTCGAGAAAGGAGACATCGCGAAGGGCTTCGAGCAGGCGAGCGTCGTCGTTGAGCGCGAGTTCGAGACCGCCACCGTGCACCAAGGCTACATCGAGCCGCACAATGCGACCGCTCTCTGGAACCCCGACGGCAAAGTGACCGTCTGGATGAGCACGCAGGGAACGTTCACTGCCCGCCAGCAGACCGCCGAACTGCTCCGCATCCCGGTCTCCGACGTCAAAGTCATCCCGATGGAAATCGGGGGCGGGTTCGGCGGTAAAATCGCCGTCTATCTCCCGCCGGTTGCGGCTGCCCTCTCGAAGAAGACCGGGCGTCCGGTGAAAGTCGTAATGGACCGCGCCGCTGTCTTCGAGGCAACAGGTCCCACCCCCGGCTCGTACATCCGCGTGAAGATTGGTGCGAACAAAGAGGGGAAGATCGTCGCCGCCGACGCTTGGCTGGCCTATGAAGCGGGCGCCTTCCCCGGTTCACCGGTTGGACCCGGTTGCATGTGCATCTTCGCTTGTTACGACATTCCGAACGCCCGGGTCGAAGGTTTCGACGTATGCGTGAACAAGCCCCGCACGAATGCCTACCGCGCGCCGGGGGCAACGAACGCCGCCTTCGCCGCCGAAACGGTAATCGACGAAATCTGCGAGCAGCTCAAGATTGATCCCGCCGAGTTCCGTCTGAAGAACGCCGCGAAGGAAGGAACCCGCCGCGTCGACGGTCCGGTTTTCGCGCGGATCGGCATGCATGAGACGGTTGAAGCGATCAAGAACAGCGCGCATTACAAATCGCCGGTCAAAGGGAAGAATTGCGGCCGGGGGATCGCGTCCGGCTTCTGGTTTAACATCGGCCTGAAGTCGTCAGTCACGGCGACGGTAAACCTCGACGGCACGGTGTCGCTGGTTGAAGGTTCGACCGACATCGGCGGCAGCCGCACTTCGATCGCGATGCAATTGGCGGAGACGCTCGGCATCACCGCCGAAGCGGTCCATCCCGCGGTGGTCGATACCGACAGCATCGGTTACACCGACGTCACCGGCGGCAGCCGCGTCACCTTCGCGACCGGCATTGCCGCGGTCGAAGCAGCCAAAGACATCCAGCGGCAAATGATCGACCGCGCGGCGATGATGTGGGATGTCAAGCCGGAGCAGGTGCGGTACGAAAATGGCTCGATCATCGGCCCCGGCAAGAACCGCATGACGTTCCAGGAGATGTCAGAGCAGATCAACGCCACTGGCGGACCGATCATCGGCCGCGGCACGTCGAGCGAAGCAAACCAGGCGGGGGCCTTCGGCACGCACTGCGTCGATGTCGAGGTCGATCCCGACACCGGCAAGGTGCAGATCCTCCGCTACACCGCCGCGCAGGACGCCGGCACCGCCATTCATCCCAGTTACGTCGAAGGACAGATTCAAGGGGGAGCTGTCCAAGGCATCGGTTGGGCGCTCAATGAGGAATACTGGTACGACGACAAGGGAGCGATGCGGAACGCGACCTATCTCGATTACCGCATCCCCACCTGTTACGACGTGCCGATGATCGACACGATCATTGTCGAAGTCCCCGACCCGCAGCATCCCTACGGTGTGCGCGGCGTCGGCGAAGTGCCGATCTGCCCGCCTCCAGCCGCGATTGCGAATGCAATCCATCAAGCGGTGGGAGTGCGAATGCATCAGCTTCCAATGTCCCCCCCGCGCGTGCTCGACGCGGTGTTGCACAAGGGAAATGGCAAGAAATCGTAGCGGTGAAGCATGCCGCGCGTCTTCATTCCTCCGGCGCTGAGATCCGTCACCGGCGGCCATGACACCGTCGACGTCGGTGGCCGCACGGTCCGCGAAGTCATCGACAACCTCGATGCGACCTTTCCCGGCATGAAAGAGCGGCTCTGCCAGGGAAACAGCTTGCAGCCGGGGCTCACGGTCGCGGTTGACGGCTCGGTGACGGCGCTCGGGTTGTGGCAGCGCGTCTGGGACGAATCGGAGATCCACTTCCTCCCGGCTATCGGCGGGGGGTAAGCAGCCGGCAATGGGAATCCGGAAACAGGAGCATTGGAACCCCCATACTCCAAGCCGACGACTTGTCGTCGGAAATACACCAGACATTCCTCAAACATTCGCGGGCTGGTCTGACGGCGAAGCCGTCGGTTTGGGGGGGTGATTCCAAGAATCCGTTTGGATTTCAATATGTTCGCGCGGCCATGCGCGCAATCGTGGTCAGGTACATGCCGAGCAATCCCACTTCGGCGATCGAGAGGACTAGCGCGAGCATGAACGACAATCGCACATGAGAGATCAGCCAGAAAACCGCGCCGCAGACGTAATTCGCCCCGGCAAAGAAAAGATACATTTGAAAGTGACCGTAAGAATTCACCCGCTCGTTGAACGCCTTCGTGACCAAGAGACCACTCCATCCGATCAGGATAAGCAGGTAGCCAACATCCAGACGTAGATTCCTCGCCACGCCGACGATCGCTGATAGTCCTGACAGAATGAGAGACAACAGGGCGCCCAACGCGCCGCCGACCCACCCCACGATGTATGGATCATCGGACAGCAGAGGATTGACACGTTGTTCGGCGAGTATCCCGAGCAACCAGCCCGCCAGTGAGAGCGAACAAAAAGCCAGCCAAGCTCTTAGAATCGCCTCTATGGAGCCGCGCCAAGATGAATAGTCCATGTTCGCCTCCGCAGAAAAGACAGGCGTATTGGTTGGCGATTTATCACACTGGATTCAGCGAAATCTCGGATGCATAACTCCCATCCGCTACGAGAATTGTGCTTAAATTCCGTTTTTTCGGCCGATTGCCGTGAAAGATCCCCTCTCCCCGCTCGTGTATAAGAGTAGTCGGAGTCGTTTATGTCGCGAGTGCCCGAAACGCGAGCCAGCCTGATTGTGCGCCTTCCCAGCGCACAGGATGCGGCCGCGTGGCGGGAGTTCGTGGCGATTTATGAGCCGTTTGTGTTTCGATTCGCGCGGCGACATGGCCTGCAGGAAGCGGACGCCGCCGAACTGGTACAGAACGTGTTGCTGGCGGTCATCAAAGCAGTGGGACGTTGGCAGAGCGATCCGCGCCGGGCGCGGTTCCGGTCGTGGCTGTTCACCATCGCGAGGAATCAGCTGCTCGATCTGCTCGCGAAGAAGGGGAGGCAGCCGGTCCGGAGCGGGTCGTCAAGCGTGATTGAAAAGTTGAACAATCTGCCGGCCGCCGACGAGTTGGAATCGCGTCTGATTCTGGAGCATCGTCGCGAGCTGTTCCGCTGGGCGGCAGCGCGGGTCAAGGAGACAGTCACCGAACAAACCTGGCAGGCCTTTCGACTGACCGGGGTCGAGAATATGCCGGTCGAAGATGCGGCAAAGCAGCTCGGCATGAGCGTCGGTGCGGTCTACATCGCCCGCAGCCGCGTGATTGCCCGGCTGCGGCAAGAGGTGGCACAACTGGAGGGGGACGATGCGTTGTAAAGGGAAAGACTGGTTCGTCGACATACTGCTCGGCGTCGACCAGGATAGCCGCGCGTACCGCGATGCCGCCCGGCACGTCGAGTCGTGCCCCGCCTGTCAGGAACTGCTCGCGAAGGCATCTCAGCGTGATGTGCTCGTCGGTGAAATCTGCGACACGCTCCGCAACTCGGGGGAGCTGACGGTCAACCCGGCGCACGAGTCTTCCTCGTCGATCATCGTATCGGTCGAATCGCTGATGGCCGAGGACAACCCGATCGACTACGAACCGGTCTCGCTCGAATTTCTCGCTCCCGCGTCGCATCCCGAGATGCTTGGCCGCATCGGCCGGTACGACGTCGAACGGCTGATCGGCACCGGCGGCATGGGGATGGTGCTCAAAGGGTTCGATTCCGAGCTGCACCGCGTGGTGGCGGTGAAGGTGCTCCTGCCGCATCTGGCCAACAGCGGCGCGGCCCGCCGTCGGTTCGCGCGGGAAGCCCAGGCAGCGGCGGCGGTCGTGCATGAGCATGTCATCCCGATTTACAACGTCGAGTCGGACGGCGAACTGCCGTACCTCGTCATGCAGTACGTCCCGGGGCAATCGCTCCAGGCGCGGGTTGATGAACAAGGCCCGCTCGATGTGAAGGAATCGCTGCGTCTCGCGCGGCAAATCGCGGCGGGACTGGCGGCGGCCCACGAGCAGGGTCTCGTGCATCGCGACGTGAAGCCGGCCAACATTCTACTGGAAGATACCGTCGATCGCGTGTTGATCTCAGACTTCGGTCTCGCGCGGGCGGTCGATGACGCGGGATTTACCCGCACCGGCACCGTCGCGGGAACACCGCATTACATGTCTCCCGAGCAGGCGAGCGGCCAATCGATCGATCATCGCTCCGACCTGTTCAGCCTGGGAGCGGTGATTTACTTCATGTGCGCGGGGCGGCCCCCCTTCCGGGCCGATTCGGCCATGGCGGTGCTCAATCGTATTTGTCATGAGGCACATCGTCCGCTCGATGATGTGAACGCCGACGTTCCGGTCGAACTGGTGGATCTGGTCGATACGTTGCTGGCGAAGAAGGCGGATGACCGATTCGCGACCGCCAGCGTAGTCGAATCAAAGCTGGCGGCGCTGCTCTCGGACTTGCAGCAGGGGCGACACTCAACGCGGCTCCGCTGGCTGCGGCGTTTGAAACGGCGGCGCTTGTTGTTGTGGCGGACCGGGTTGGTCGGCGCGGCGACTGCGGTCTGCATGTTGGCGGGGGCACTCCTCATGTATTTCTCCGGGACTACGAACACATCTACCGAGAGTAAGCCGAAGCAAGTCGGCGCGTTCCCCGTGCAGCGCGAAGCTCCTGCGATCAAACGGGACTCCGCGCCGTCGAAAACGGATGTAGCCGTGACTCCCGGGCTGATTCCGCAAGACACATTCGCGAACGACCTGCGGGAATTGCGGCAGTTGCTGGACAATATCGAATCACAGCAGCAGTCGGATCTGCGAGGAGTGATATCGACTGGAAGGAGGCCGGGTGTGTTCGATGAGAACTGGCGAACCGGGATGGCGGACCTTCAGTCACAGGTCAACCGGCTGGAGTCGCGCGGCGAACGATCGACAGTAGAAGATGGCAAATAGCTGAGCAGAGAAAGAACAAGCATGGAGATACCGCACGACCTTCCCACTGGCGGGCAATCCGGCAGTGGCAACCCACAAACAGGTGAATACGCAAAGGAGTATTCGATGAAACGAATGGCGCTGCTGGTCTTCGTGGGAGTAATGATCGGCGTCACTGGTGTGGTGGGGATCGTCTGGCTGCACGAAGTGGGCTGGAGGCAACTCTTCGGGGATCGAAATGAAGTGGCGAAAAAGCCAGGGGCAGTGATTTTGGAAGCGGGGTCCGTCATAAGGGCGAAGCCCGCAGTCACCTTTGTGCAGAACCCTCCGAGGCCCGAGCCGAAAGTGCTGGTGAGAGAGGAGGTTCGAGCGGATGCGTTTGGCGACAGGCCTGTTGAGGTGAAGGCCGTTCCCTCAAAAGCGGTGCGGACGCCGCCAACCAGGTCGGACGATCCCTTTGGCGATCCGAATTCGTTGCAAGATTCCATGACCGTCTCCCAGACGAAAACACCGGTAACCGACGACGACTCCTTTGACTCGGAGCCGAAGTCGCCGGGAGCTGCGTTGGGGAGCAGAACGAGCCAAAACGTCATTCGCCGTATGGTTCCCAAAACTCGCACGGTTACGGAATACGCCCAGATGAAGCAGCCGGACGGAACGACGTATTCGGCGCCAGTGCAGCGGCAAGTCACCGTCTATGAGGAAGAGGTGAAGGTGATCAGCCCCGAGGAGCAAGCCGAGATCACGACCTTCCGCACAGCGGTCGAGGCCCTGAAGTCAGCCAAGGATGAGGCGGAGCGAACCAAGGCGACGGAGGAACTTCGCGCCATGATGCACAAGTATTTCCAGCGCGACATGCAGCGCCGCGAGAAGGATTTGCTGGAAGCCGAGGGGCGGGTGAAGAAGCTCCGCGAGCAGTTCGACAAGCGGAAGGAAGCCGAGGGGGAGATTGTCAACCTGCGGCTGCAGATGATGGTCAACGAAGCAACCGGCTTGGGCTTCTCACTGCCGTTTGATGAGGGGAACCCAGCGGCAACGTCCAACTCCACCCACCCAGCTGTCGTACCATATGGATCTTTCTCTCAGGGAGGTATGCCGAGGATGCCCATCCCAAGTTACGTGCAACCAACAATAGATGGTCCCGGACCAGGCGTCGCGCCGTCGCCGCCCCGTCGAAACCGAGAGAAGGACAAGGGGTCCACGTTCGAGCCACGTAGCGAATCTTCAGGTGACCCGGCACCAGACTGGAAACCAGATTCGATGCCGCAAACAGCCGCCGACGATGAAAAGCCCCTCCCCAAGCCGTCAGTCTCGGAACCGTTGCCAACCAAGGACTCATTGATCGACCCCGTCGCGAAGCCGGAGACGTTTGAGGAGAAGCCTGCGCAGGACAAGGACAACGGGGATGGTCCAAATCCATCGCAAGGCTCAAAACCGGACCTGACCTCGGAGCTCGACGCGATTGAAGGCGAAGTGAACAGGAGTCTCGAGGAATTATGGAGCAAGCAGAAAAATTCTGATCCGCTTCAATTGGAATCGGAACAGAACTTTAAGAACCGTATAAGAACCGAGGTCCGGGGGGGGGTGCTCATCAAGAACCTCGTTTCCCCCAACGAGGCGCGTTCGATCGTGGCGGCGAAGGAACTCGGTCGGCTCGGCCAGGATGCGAAGAGTGCCATTCCGGAACTCGAAAAGCTCGTGAAGAAGGAACGGGACGAAAAAGGGTTTCCCAGTGACAAGCAGCGGGAGGCCTTTCTGGAAGCGTTCGTAAAAATCCACGCGGCGATCAAGGCGGAGGTAGGGACGAAACTAAATAATTGAAGAGCGCACGGGCTGATAAATTCGCCCGTGTCGTTTGAATTTCGTACGCGATCTTTCTGACAACCGGCGCTCACCTTGTTGTGGAAGCACGGATCATCTTCGTCCCATAGGGACGTGATGAAAATAGCCCAGCGATTTATCGCTGGGAATACGATCGACGAGAAAGATGAAGTCCCGGAGGGACGACTGAACCATTCCGGTTGCGACACCTTTCAGCCGTCCCTACGGGACTGACGGCGCATTTCCAAACTCTCCCCCAGCGATAAATCGCTGGGCTATTCTCGCCTGTCCCTCCGGGACAAAAAGAGAATGGCCTCAAAAACACCGCTCTCCTCCCTACCTCATCAGCCCCCGTTTCCTCCAGACAGGCTGCGGTCGGCGTGCTATCATGGGGTTTGTCCATCCCCACGGAGCACCGGCATGCTGAACATTCATGGCCCCGGCTCTCGGCTATGCGACGGTATCACCCGCCGCGAAGCCCTGTGCATCGGTGGGCTGAGCGCGTTCGGTCTGTCGCTGGCGGATTTGCTCCATGCGGAATCGACCAGCCGAAACAGCTCTGCGGGTGGCCGGGGCAAAGCGGAGCGTGCCCCGGTCTCTTCGGCAGCAAAGAATGGCGGGCGCGGCACCGCCAAGTAGTGCATCATCCTGTTAATCATGGGGGGCCCCGCGCAGCATTCGACGTGGGATCCCAAGCCAGACGCTCCCGCGAACATCCGCGGCGAGTTTTCGCCGGTGGCGACGAATGTGCCGGGCATCTTTTTCTCCGAGAACCTGTCGCGCACATCGCGGCTGGCCGACAAGATCTGCGTGCTTCGCGCGATGTCGAGCGGCGACAACGCCCACTCGTCGAGCGGCTACTACATGATCACGGGGCATCCCCATACCCCGATGAATTTCGAGAATGCGAACCCCGGCTTCCCGAACGACTACCCGAGCTTGGGTGGCATGCTTCGCAAACTGGAACAGTCGCGGACCGCGCTGCCGACTTCGGTCACGCTGCCGCATCGGATTTTCAATACCGACGGAAGCGTCTGGCCGGGACAGGACGCCGGCTTCCTCGGTCGCGCGGCCGACCCGTGGCTGTTGACCTGCAAGCCTGCCGATCGTCCGTTTCGCCTCGACGGACTTTCATTGCCGGACGACGTGCCCGCCTTGCGCCTGGAGCGCCGCCGGTCGCTGTGGGAACAGTTCGAAGAGCGAGTTCGAGCGACGGAGACCGCAAACGCACTCGATCCGTTCGAACAGCAGAAACGACAAGCGTTCGAGCTGCTGCTGTCGAGCAAGAGCGGCCGGGCGTTCAAGATTGAGGAAGAACCTGACTCAGTGCAGGAGCGGTACGGCAAGTCGCAGTTCGGGCAGAGCGTCCTTTTGGCCCGGCGGCTGGTGGAAGCAGGCGTGCGGCTGGTGACGGTCAATTGGTACCGCGGTCCCGACGAGCCGATGGACACTCCCTGCTGGGACAGCCACACGCGCGAAGCGGAACGATTGAAGACGGTGCTCGCCGCGCCGATGGACCAGGCGTACTCGGCGCTGCTGGAGGATCTCGTCTCGCGGGGAATGCTGGACGACACGCTGGTGGTTTGTATGGCGGAGTTCGGGCGGAGCCCGAAGATCAACCCGCAGGCGGGGCGCGATCACTGGGGCTATGTTTATTCGCTGGCGCTGGCTGGCGGCGGCGTGCGCGGCGGGCAGGTGATTGGCGCATCGGACGAAGTGGGCGGGCACCCGAAGGAAGGACGCGTGCAGCCGCAGGATCTAACCGCCACGATCTTCGACGCGCTGGGGCATCACCCCGAAACGCTGATCTACGATACGCTCGGCCGCCCGCTCCCCATCAGCCGCGGTGAGGTGATCTCGCAGGCGTTTTGAGGGGGCAGCGAAATCTGTCCTTGGTGGCCCTCTACTGCTGGACAAGCCAGCAGTGGCAGACATAACGGCAAGTGGGAGATCATTCACTGCGTCTGGAAGGTTCTCGCCCTCCCATCAGCACCGATCTGCACCGTGTAGCTGTTTCCGTCCGGTGCGACGGAGGCCTTCACGAACACCCCCTGGCAGCCGGCGGTCTCTTGGTCGTTGGCGATCAACTCGGCCGGTGTCTGCTCATTCGCTTTGAGGTTGATGTTGCGGTGCAACTGGTAGAGGGCTTTGAGCGATTTCCCCTTCTTGAGGGTCTGCTGTGTCTGAAGGTCTCCCCCTTTGGTGGGACCGTTGCACATTACCGCCACGCGCGGGTCGATCGCCAACACGAGCGCGGGGTTGTTGCTTTGCGCCAGGCCGTGATGCGTGACCATGAACAGATCGATCTGCCCGAGCGGATTGTTCGGGGTGACGAGTTTCCCCTCGACGTTCCAGGTGAGGTCGCCGCAGCAGAGGAATTTGAACTTGCCGAACTTCAGCAGGAAGCTCATGCTCTTCGCGTTGTCGCTTTCATCGACCGGCTGCGGGGTGTTGAGCTTCGCGAAAGGATTCGGCGGGCCTTCGTTGGGAATCACATCGCCGCTGGCGGTGACGATCGAAAGGGAGAGGGGCGTCTTGCCGGATTTCAACGGCAGGGCATCGCCGGCGGTGAGCTTCTTCGACTGGTTCTGAGCTGCCCGGCGATAGTTGGCGATGCGGTCGGTGAAGGTCGGGTCTTCCTGGAGCGTGTCGGGGATGCCGCGATCCCAGAAGTTGACGATTTTGATCTCCGACGCCAACGCCGCGTGGTTGCCGTAGTGATCGAGATGCCAGTGCGTGACGGCGGCATGATCGATTCGCTCCAACCCGGCGACCTCGCGGACCACCTTGAGGATGCGATCGCGGTCGCGGCCGTTGTTGTCGGGATAGCCGGAATCGATCAACAGCGATTCGCCCGCCGGCGTGACGAACAGCGTGGCTGCTCCTCCTTCGACATCGATGAAATAGATGTCAAGCCGGGCGTTCCGCGCATCGGCAAAGGAGGCGCTCTCGACCAAAACGAACATCATTGCGGCGAGTAAGAACCGAACAGCGCGGGTCGACATCGTGAATGCTCCCGAAGTGTGTAAAAACATGCGAGAATCCAATTTGAATTCCAAGATACCGAGGTGGTACTGCGAATTCACCGAGAAAATCGTTAAAGTCCGGTGGATCGCTGCTTAAGTCCGCGGCTTGTCGCCGGTTCCCGAAGATTTCCCCAGCGCGACCGGAGATGTCTTTTCTGGCGGCTGCGGGTTCGAAGCGGCTTGCTGTTTCGCAAGGGGAGTTGTCGAAGACGATTCGTCCGATGGCGATGCGGGATTCGATTTCTCATTCGGCGCCGGTGCTGTCTCGCCAGGCAGCAACGCTTGCGAGAATTTCTCCTTCGAAAGTTCGTGGATTTCCAAATTGAAAATCTTCACGAGCGCATACAGGCAGGAAGCTACCACCGGGCCGACAAAAACACCCCACAGCCCCAGCACCTGCAAGCCTCCGAGCACGCTCACGAACGCCAGCAGCGGATGCAGTTGAGCGTCGCTTTGCAGCACCCAGGTGCGGATGACGTTGTCCATGGTGCCGACGACCCCTGCTCCGAAAATGAATAGAAAAATAGCAGGGCCCCATGCCCCGTGTGCCGCCAGCCAGAGGGAGGCCGGCCCCCAAATGATCCATGTCCCGACGAGCGGAATCAGGGAACCGAGGGTCGAGATCATCAGGATGATGAAGAAGTGTTTGAAGAGCGCGACCGGGATCTCCCGTTTTTCCGATACTTTTTGAGCAGCCGTTGCGGATTGCTCAGCCGATGCCGCGACGGTCGGGGCACTTTTCTCGGCCGAGGTGTTGTACGAATCGGCCCAGGCACCAGCGACCCACATCGCGCCGGCCGTCAAAAATCCTTGCGCGAGCGCTGCCAGAAACGTCGAGAGGATCACCGCCCGCACCACCTGCTCGAAGCGTTTCAGCAACTGCCGCTGATAGTCGGCGTGCAGCGGCACGAGGCTCTCCGTGGCGGCCAGGAGCGCGGGGCCATCCGCCAGAAAATAGTAGAGGGCGACAATAAAGATCAACGTGCTCAATATGAGCCCCGCCGCGGTTCCCAGCACGTCGACCGCGACGCCGGCCGCGGCTCCCGCGGATCCGATGGTTTTTTGAGCCAGTGCGGTCAGACTTTGGTTGAGATTGGCCGCCACCTTGTCGGTCAGTTCGGCGACCGCTTTCTTCCGTTGCTCCTTGTCGGTCAGGTTTGGCAGTTCAGATTCGCTGACGAACGGCGCAAGCCGATGAGCGTTTGCCGCGACGATCTCGTCGAGCATGGTCCGCGCCTCGGCCCGCCACTCCGCGTTGGCCACTGTCCGTCCGGTGAGTGAGACAAGCTGGGTCGCCGCGATGAACGTGCCGATGGCCGCCGGAATCAACAGCACCAGCAGGATGGCCGCGGTCGTCAATCCGGCCGAGACGCGAACCCGGTTGCGCGTCTTGCGGACGAAGAACCGGAACAGCGGTTGGCAGAGCGCGGCGACGATCCCCGCCAGAAACAGCGGCAGCAGAAAGGGAGCGACAACCCGGTAAAACGTCACGCTGAGAAACAGGATCAGCGCCGTCAGAACAATCAGCGAGACAATCCGTGCCATGTCGATCCCTTGAACATCAATCCTGGATCAGTAATCCGCGATGATTCGATTGTATACATGCGCCGACACTGGCGGAGCCAGTGGCACACGAGGCAGCAATGGTAAAGCCAGTAGCACGCGAAAAATGTTCGAGTGTCTGCGGTACGATGTCTCAGTGTAACGCAGAAACCGCGCCGGCGGTGCACGGAAACCTCGCGAATCTTGCGGAGTTTTCAGAAGGGAACAACGGGAGCCGATTCAGCCCCGCTTGAGCGCCTGTGCGGCTTCGAAGGCAAAATACGTCAACACGCCGTCGGCTCCGGCACGCTTGAAACCAAGCAGGCTTTCGAGCATCGTCCGTTCGCGGTCGAACCAGCCGCGCTCGGCGGCGGCGGAGATCATCGCGTATTCGCCGCTCACCTGGTAAACGAACGTTGGCAAACCGAACGCTTCTTTGACGCGGTGAACGATGTCGAGATACGGCATGCCCGGCTTGACCATTACCATGTCCGCCCCTTCCGCCACGTCGAGGGCCACTTCGCGGAGCGCCTCGTCGCCGTTGGCGGGGTTCATCTGGTAGGTTCGCTTGTCGCCGGTGCCGAGACTTGTCGCTGAGCCGACGGCGTCGCGGAACGGCCCATAAAATGCAGACGCGTACTTCGCCGCGTATGAGAGAATCAACACATGCTCGAAACCGGCGGCATCGAGCGCGTCGCGGATCGCGCCGACCCGGCCGTCCATCATGTCGGACGGGGCGATGACGTCGCAGCCGGCCTGAGCCTGCACGACCGCTTGCTCGCACAAGACCTCGAGCGTTTCATCATTCACCACATAGCCATCGCGGACGAGGCCGTCCTGCCCGTGGCTGGTGTACGGATCGAGCGCGACGTCACAGACGATGCCGATGTTGGGGCACGCCGCTTTGATCGCGCGGACCGAACGGCAGACGAGGTTTTCGGGATTCACCGCCTCGGCGGCGTCTTCCGATTTCTTCTTCGGGTCGGTTGCCGGGAAGAGGGCGATGGCGGGAATGCCCAACTCCGCAGCCGGTCCGACAGTATCAACCAGCAGATCGACCGACAGCCGCTCGACGCCGGGCATCGACGCGACCGGCGTGCGCTGAGACGCTCCTTCCTGCACGAAGATCGGCCAGATGAGGTCGTTGACGGAAAGTTGCTGTTCGGCGACGAGACGGCGCAGCCATTCGTGCCGGCGATTGCGGCGGAGTCGCGTGCCGGGGAATTGCCCCGGGTTGGCAGGGAAACGTGGTCCGGTCATGGCAAATTGTTCTCAGCAACCGTGTGGATAACGTGCAATTCAGACTAGACCCAGCATACTCCAACCCGGCGTGTGTGGCACGCCCTGACGCAAGGAAGGGCGTGGGCCCTATCGCCACGCCCTTCGGGGACTCAGAGCGTGCCACCCAATTCCCAGTTTGAAAAATTGACCTGCCCAGGACTTGTGCAACACCTTCGGCCGAGATGCCGCCGAAATCACGGGTCCAACTGTCCCCACGGGATCGGCATGGATGGCGGGCGGCGCTGCTCACGGTGACGGACGTCGATCGGTCGCTTATGGTAATACTCCACGAAGCGGCAAAGCTGCTTGACCGCCTCGTTGTAGGCCCGCTCTCCTTTTTCCTTCGTTGCCTTCTCTGCTTCGCCGAGCACGCCGGTTTCGGAGTAACTGCTGGTCCAGGAGATGATCGTTCCCGGTCCGGCCGCGAACAGATCGACCCAGTTGAACGGACTGTCATCCTCGTTCATCTTGATCGTACCGTTCTTGATCTTGTCCTTGCGGACGTTTTCTTCATCGAGGTACAGGTAGAGCGAGGTCTCCAGTTCGCAGGCGTGCGCGCAGCCGCCGGGGAACTTGCTCTCCCGCCAGCTCGGCAAGAAATTCTTGTCGACGGTCAGCAAGTTCCACCACGCGACGACGACGCACTCCGCATCGGTCTCGAGGTTCGTTCTGCGGGCGGCCAGATCGAGGTTGGGCATGTTCGAGCCATGCCCGTTCAGCAGAATGATCTTTTTGAAGCCGTGATATGCCAGTGATTTGGTGACATCGAGCACCTGGCGAATGAACGTTTCATAGTGCGTGTTGATCGTGCCGGGAAAATCCATTACGTGGCCGGTGTAGCCATAGGCGATTGTGGGGAGCACGAGAATTTTCTCCCGCAGGTTTTCCCCCGCTCCCCTTGCGATTCCGCCGGGGCAGACGAGATCGACATCGAGCGGCAAGTGCGGTCCATGCTGCTCGACCGCGCCGCACGGCACGATGCAGACCTTCTGCAGATCGACCGCATCATTAATCTCGGGCCAGGTCAGTTTCTCATAGCGATATTCGGCGGCGGCACGGCTGGTCATGCGGAAACCTTTCAGATGGTCGGGCTTCGGGTGGTCAGGCTTCAGGCTTCGGGTAGACGGGGTGATAGGGTTTTAGGGGGCGAGGGTTCGAGGCCTAAAACCATAGAACCCTAAAACCCTAGAACCATCGGAACCATTCATCCTCCATCCTCCGGCCCCGTGGTCCGATCATACTATTTCGCTGCGCGGAATTCTCCGCCGCGCGATGGTTTCCGGCCCGGCGCGGAGCTATGCTGGAGGCATTGAACAGATCGGTTCCGCCACCCTGCCGAACATCACTAACTTTTCCCGCCTGGAGATTTCCATCATGCGACGAATTGCGTTCATCCTTTGTCTCGGAGCTGTTGTCATGTCTGCCGCCGCAACTTCGGCTCAGGCCGAGAAGGGGGAAGCGTTCCTCGACGCCAAGTCGGCCGGCCCCGATTTCGCCGTTCAAGGAGAATACGAAGGGACCATCGGCCAGGATACCAAGATCGGCGCGCACGTCATCGCGCTGGGGGAATCGAAATTCGGCATCGTCATCTATGACGGCGGCTTACCCGGCGCGGGATGGAGCGGCAAGACTCGCGTGTTCCTCAATGGACAGACTGCCGACAGCGTCACCATCGTCCGCGGCACGAACTTCGAGGGAGAGATCAAGGATGGCAAACTCGCCGGAACCGCCGAAGCAGGAGTTCATTACGAGATGAAGAAAGTCGAACGGAAATCGCCGACGCTCGGCGCCAAGCCTCCGCAAGGAGCCAAGGTGCTCTTCGACGGCTCCTCGCTCGGCGGCTGGGCGAAGGGCTCGCTCGACGGCGACCTGCTTGTCCCCGAGGCCTCGACGAAGGACAAGTTCAAGGACTTCACGCTGCACATTGAGTTCCGCACCCCCTTCATGCCGAAATCGCGCGGCCAGGGGCGCGGCAACAGCGGTGTTTACCTGCTCGATCAATATGAATGCCAAGTGCTCGATTCCTTTGGACTCGAGGGACTCGACAACGAGTGCGGCGGCATCTACAAGCAGTCGAAGCCGTCGGTGAATATGTGCTATCCGCCGCTCTCGTGGCAAACATACGACATCGACTTCCAGGCAGCGAAGTTCGACGAGAGCGGCAAGAAGACCTCAAACGCCGTCGTCACCATCAAGCATAACGGCGTGGTGATTCATGATAAGCTGAACCTCACCGCCCCCACGCCGGGGGGGCACCAGAACGACGAAAAGCCGGGGGCCCTGTTCATGCAGGACCACGGCAACCCGGTCCGCTTCCGGAACATCTGGGTGGTGGAGAAGTAGATTTCATATCGATGAATGCGGGTTGTACATCTCTTTCTCCCCTCTCCCCGCGCGGGAGAGGGGCCGGAGGTGAGCGTGGTTTGAAGTCGAAACGAAGTAACAGCCGAGGTTCGAATGACTCTCACCCCCACCCAGCTCCGCGAGCATGTGGATTGCCTGCCCCGCTTTCCGCTCGCGCATCTTCCCACCCCCTTCGAGCACCTCAAGCGGTTCTCGAAGGTGCTCGGCGGTCCGCAAATCCATATCAAGCGAGACGACTGCACCGGCCTGGCGATGGGGGGAAACAAGACGCGGCACAACGAATTCCTGATGGCGGAGGCACTCCGGCAAGGGGCCGACACCTTCGTCTGGGGAGCAGGGGTGCAGAGCAACAACTGCCGGCAGACCGTCGCTGCCTGCGCGAAGGCGGGGCTCGATTGCCAGTTGGTTCTCGGGCGCGGTCGTCCCGCCGACGGCCCCGACCCGGTCCAGGGAAACCTGCTGCTCGATCATCTGATGGGTGGGGCATACGAAATTGTTGAAGCGATCATTGGCGAGGAACTCGACCGCAAAATCGCCGAGAAGGCGGAGCAGTTCCGCGCGCGCGGCCGCAAGGTTTATCTCTGGGATCGTGATGCGGTCAAGCCTCTGGCCGCTGTCAGCTATGTACTCTGCCTGATCGAAATTCTCGAACAATCGGCCGCGAGCGGATTCGTGCCGGATGCGATTTATGTTTCGTCTGCCGGGTCGACCGGTTCCGGACTTGCGCTCGGCGCAGCTGTCTTGGGCCAGAAATTTCCGGTGCGCAACATTTGCCCCATCCGCTGGGAATGGGACACACAGTCCGACATGGCCGAGATCGCGAATAGCGCAGCGAAGTTACTCGGCCTTGAAACTCGACTGGAACGCGGCGACATCGAGTTGACGTTCGACTTCATTCCCCCCGGCTATGGGAAGATATCTTCCGGTGGACTCGAAGCCACCGCGCTCGTCGCCCGCACCGAGGGAATTCTGCTCGACCCGATTTACACCGCCAAGGCGATGGCGGGGCTGGTCAGTGACATCCGCAAAGGACGCCTGGCGGACGCGAAGAACGTCGTCTTTGTCCACACTGGCGGCACACCCGCGCTCTTCGCCTATAACGAAGAACTTGCGACCGGCATCGCGCCGCGAACGCTGGACGTGAATTGAGGATTATCCGCGCGAAATGAAAGTTGGTTACCGTTTTGGCAGCGGCAGATCGACCGGCTGGCCGGTGCGCGCGGAAATCAAGGACGCTTCGCAGATCTCGACCGCCGCGCGCCCTTCCGCGCCGCCGACCTTTGGCGGGCGCCCTTCGTGGATGCTGTCGACAAATTCCTGAATCACCCCGACGTGCGGCTCCAGGCGGATCGGCGAGCGGGGTTCCTTGAGATAATCGAACTTCTCCGGCGTGAAGACCCGCTCCCACTTTTCCCCTTGGCCAAGGTCGAGGTAGTCGAAGTTCTCCAGGTCGAGCATGCCGTCGCGCCCCACAATCTGAAACCGCACTTCGCTGTGCGGAAAGCTTGGCGACGGCAGTTCCGAGGAAATCCACATGTGCGCCATGATTCCGTGTTCAAACACGATTTGCGCCATCACGCTCTGAGCCGGCACGCCGACGTCGCTGAAGGTGTTGACCTGCGCGAAGACCTGTTTGGCGTTCGCGCCGCTGATCCAGCGGAGAAAGTCGGCATTGTGCGTGGCGATCCCCATGAAAAGCCCGCCGCTGTGCGGATCGCGCATCCACTCCCGGCTGTCGTACAGCTCACGCGTCACGTTGATCGGAAAGGCGGAGATCGTCCGCATCATCCAGACAGGGCCGATTTTTCCTTCGTCGATCATCTGCTTTGCTTTTCGCGTGATGCGGCGAAACCGCTCGGTCTGCACCACTCCCAGGTTCACGTTCGCCTCGGCGCAGGCGGCGATCATCGCGTCGCACTCCGCCACCGTTGGGGCCATCGGCTTTTCGACCAGCACATGCTTCCCGGCCGCGGCAGCTTTGCGCGTCAGTTCCAGGCGATGCTGATCGGGCGTCGCGATGACGACGGCATCGACGTCTTTCCGCTCCAGGAGTGCGTCGATTGAACTCTCCGCCGGGACGGCGAATTCAACTGCAATTTCCGGTGCGCGCTTCCCACCCGCGACCGCGACGAGCTTCGCCCCCTTCACGAACCCCGTGATCGCGGCGGAATACGTGAGCCCCATGAACCCGCTGCCGATCATTCCGATGCCGAAAGTTTGCATGCTGTGCGCGTTCTCCCAAACTGTTGTGAAATCGCACAGGAAAGTATGCCTGTGCCCCAATAACTTGACTGTGAATATTTAGGGGCACAGACATTCCTTTCCTGTCTGTGCCTCCTGGAAAGCAACTCATCACGCCGGCGCGTCACTCAGATACAAATCGTGTGCGCCGCCTCGTTCCGAAACTGTCAGAATTTGCCGACCGTTCGGATGCCAAACCGGAAAATCGTCCCGCTCCGGATGGTTCGTCACGCGCACCGGCTTCGTGCCGTCCGCCTGCATCACGTAAACTTCATGGTTGCCGTCACGCGTGCTGGTGAAGGCTATCCGCTGGCCGTCGGGCGACCACGCCGGGCGCAAATCTCGGCTCGGGCTGTCGGAAAGCCGCGTCACTCCGCTGCCGTCGGCGTTCATCACGTAAATCTGAAAATGCCCATCCCGGCTGGAACCAAACGCGATCTTCGTTCCGTCGGGTGAGACCGCCGGCCAACAGTTGAGTCCCTGCGAGGCCGTGAGCTTTTTCAGATCTTTCCCCTGCACGTCCACCGACGCGATCTGCTGACCGCCGCCGTCAGAGAGCGTGAATATGACTCGTTTGCCCTCCGGCGTAAAACAGGGAGTGCGGGCGGTCGCGCGGGCGTCGAGCGGCCGGAACTGCACCTCGGTGTTCTCGCGCGGATTTTTGATCACCAGCACCAATTGCGGGCTCGTTGAAGACTGGCAGTAGCAGTGAAGTCGTCCGTCCACCGACCACGCGGCGTCGAACTGGTGATCGGTGACGTTCGGGTAGATCATCTCCTGCGATCCGTCTGACCTTTTGAAGCGAATCAGCGAAACGCGGTTCGGAATGTTGTGCGCCGAGTAGACAATATTCTCCGTTCCGGGAACAAAGCAGGGGGAGAGCTTCAAAATACCGTCGTGCGTCAGCTGGATCACAGCAACCCCTCGATCGTGTTTCCCCCTTCGAGCACCTTGAGCTGCGCGCGGGTCTGCGTGTTGACGCCCGCAAGCTCAAGGATCGTCGTACCGACCATCGCCGGCGTGACCGGATCGGTCAGCGGGTGTTCGCCGAGCGGGTCACTCTCTCCGACCACTCGCCCCGGCTGAATCCCCGCGCCGGCCCAGATGGAGAAGTAGCAGGGGTGCCAGTGATCGCGCGAGCCGATGCCGTTGATTCGCGGCGTGCGGCCGAATTCTCCCATGCAGAGCAACAGCGTCGAGTCGAGCAGGCCGCGCTCGGTCAAGTCGTCAAGCAGCACCGAGAAAACGCGATCGAGCAGCGGGCCGTGCCAGTCGGCCAGAATCTCGAAGTTGTCGGCGTGCGTGTCCCACCCGTAGTCGGAAAACTGATAGAAGATCTCGACGAACTGGCTCCAGTTGACCTGCACGTAGGGAACACCGGCCTCGACAAGCCGCCGACCCAGCAGGCAGCTTTGACCGAACGACGTCTTACCGTACGCGTCGCGGGTCTTCTGTGATTCACGGCTGAGGTCGAACACTTCCCGCGCGGCGCCAGACGTAAGCAGCGAATAGGCCCTCCCATAAACACCGTCCCAGTTGTCGAGTTCGGTCTGGTCCGCTCGGCGACGGAGCGCATCGAGTTCGCGGAGCATTGCACGCCGGTCTTCGAGACGCGACGGCGTGAGTCCGTCGAGCAGCTTCAGTTCGGGAATCGACACCGCGCCGGTTTCGGCGCAATGCAGCATGAAGGGATCGTAGGCCTTTCCCCACGAGCCGCCGCCGTAGCCGAGGATCGGGCCGACGCCGTCCCCCACCGGTCCCCGTGCGAGCGAAATGAACCCCGGCAGGGCCCCGGGTCCGCGATGCCGCGCAAGTATCGAGCCGAAGTTCGGCGGGTAGCCGGTCGTCTTGCCGTTGGCGTCTTCACCGCCGTCGTTCGCAACCGCGCCGGTCAGGCCGATCGATCCGGCGGGACGGTGCCCGCCGTTGAAGTTGACGTTCGTGCGGACGAGCGAAAACTTGTCGTTCCGCGCGGCGATTTGCGGCAGCAGTTCAGTGAAGTGCACCCCCGGTAAGCGGGTGGGGATTGTCGCGAACGGCCCGCGATACTCGATTGGCGCTTTGGGTTTGGGATCGAACAGGTCGAGATGACTCGGCCCGCCCCCCAGCCAGATCAGTAGTACAGAGCGGGCACGCGGCGAATTTTCAGCGGCGCTTGCAAGCTGCGGCAGCCCCAGAGCGAACGGAACGCTCATCCCCGCGCGCAAAAACGCACGGCGTGAAAGTCCCGCGCAATCGCGCGAGCGAAAACTTCCGACCTCGAACATGGTCTGCCCGCCGTGTCAGTTTTTGAACCACCTGCTCATGCGAAAACGGCGATTCCCGCACACCGCCATCCTACCCGATTCGCAGCGGAATTCGAGCAAGAATCGGCTGGAAGCTCGTGTACGGGGCGGTGGTTGGCCAAACTTTTTTTGACGATCCGAAACCCAAAAGCTAAACTAGAGGTACATCCCTCGAAGCACGTCATGGCGGTTCCGCCGTTATCTCCAAGGAGGCAAGCCATGAACCGACGCGAGCCCCGAATTCGCCGCGCAACAAGATCACTCGACGACTGCATGGCGTTTGAGCATATTCTGCTTGGCGACCTCCGCGACTTGCTCGAAGAAGTGGTCGATGAGCAAACGCACCGCTGGCTCGTCGCCGTACTCGATGCCCTGCTGGAGACGCTGCCGCGCGAGCAGCATCTCAAGGGGAACGAGGGTTATCTGCAGGAAGTGCTTGATGAGTATCCGAGTTGGTACCGGCACGTCGAAAGCCTGCGGGTCGAACACGAGGATCTCTACCGCAACCTGCGACAGCTGCGCGACACAATTGTGCAGCGGGAAACCTTGGAAGAGGTGGTCGACTGCGTCCGCAACGACCTGCAAGATTGGATGACCCGCCTCGTTGCCCACCACCGTCACGAAACCCGGCTGATCCAGACCGCCATCAACCTCGAGGTCGGCACGGGGGATTGAAGGCGTCGAAGTGCTAGCAGCCGAATTCCAAATGTCGAATGAATGGCAAATTTGACAATGTGGCCTCAAGGCAGATCGTCCATGGACAACCTCATCGGCCGTTTTGAAGTTCCGGTGCGCGTCAACTTGGCACTGTCACCGGGCCACATGCCTTTCTCCATACGATTCATTGGGGATGCGCCGTTCGTTTGGAAGTCTATCATCGTTTGTAAAGGTGAGTGGGCATTCTTTGTTTACGAGAGAGCCAGTACGCCTTTCGAACCGGATGACGACGACACGTGTTATCGGTCTGGGCTATCAATGCTGTAGGGTCAGCAGAATCTTCGGCGTTCAGCATCATGTCTGCTGAATGGTGTGCCTCGCGAGGATCGGCACACCCTTGTATCTTTGCAGGCGATTGGTGGAATGCAGGAGCCCCGGCTC
>CAZVJA010000012.1:0-12343 GCA_964626885.1 uncultured Planctomycetaceae bacterium
ATGAGAAATTTCACCCGCGCGGGTGGCAACGTTTATGAACCGCTTTCAGTCGGCTGTGCTCGACGTGCGTGTAGATCTGCGTCGTCTGAATGCTGGCGTGACCGAGCATCTCCTGCAGGGCGCGGATCTCGGCACCACCCGCGAGCATGTGCGTGGCGAAGCTGTGCCGCAGCGTGTGCGGGCTCACTTCACTGCTCGCGCCGATCCGCGCGGCGTACTTCTTGACCAGGTTCCAGATCATAATTCGCGACAGCCGCTTGCCTCGCTTCGACACGAACAGCCACTCCGATTCGCCGCGCTGGCTCATCGCCGGGCGTTCGTGTTGCAGATACGCTTCGAGCGCGGCACGGGCGACCGGGTTGAGCGAGACGATCCGTTCCTTGTTCCCCTTGCCGACGCACCGGCAGAAGCTTTCGCTCAGATGCACGTCCTTCACCTTGAGTGTCGCCGCTTCCGACGCGCGGCATCCAGTGGCATACAGAAGACACAACAGCGCGCGGTCCCGAAGCGGAAAGCGATCGTCCGGAGTCGGCGCGGCGAGCAGCTTGTCGACGCGGTCCGGGCTGAGCACTTTGGGAAGGTGTTGCCACAGTTTGGGAGCGTTCAGCAGATCGACGGCACTCTCGAGAAGCACTCCTTCGAGCACCAAGTAGCGAAAGAACATCTTAATGGAAACGAGGTGCCGCGCGATCGACGTCGCCGCTAGGTTGCGCTTGTGCAGATGTCCCAGATAGTTGGAAAGGATCTTGAGATCCACCTTCTGAATCGAGCCGGGGCCCTTCTCGCGATACCAATTCATGAACTGTGCGAGGTCGGACGCGTACGCTTTCACCGAGTTCTGCGACATACCGCATTCGGCGCTCAGGTAGCGGAGGAAGTCCGGCAGGTGCGCGGAAGGGGCGGGACCAACCACCCTGGCGGTCGGCGAAACAGAATTCGCTGTCGGCGGGCGTTTGCGCGGCGGCATCCCAATTAGTTCCGTGGCAGTATTTGGAAAAGTCGAGGAGGATCGAAGATCGAAAATGGAAGAAGAAAGGATACTGGTGCAAACCTCGCAGCCGTCAGTCTTTCCCTGGCCCCGAATTCCTGAATCCTGATCCCTCACGTCAAAGATCGGCCGTTGGTACGGGAGAGCTTGAAGAACCGGGAAATCAGCGGATTCCGACCGGTTGTAAGGGGCATTTCGAGACGACAAACGTCTCGCTGCGGCCGTTGTCGCGGAACTCGACGGTGACTGTGCGGTGTTTGGCGAATCCGCCGACACCGACGACCTGGCCTAATCCGTAGAGAGGATGGCGGACCGTCATCCCCATGTCGAATCCAACCGGGAGGGGGGTCTCGGCAGAAGACATTCCGTTCAACTCGTTGAGCAGGTCTGCCCCGGTTTTCAATCGGGAACGAAGATCGCCGTTGGCCGGCGCGGTCGTTCCCGTGCCGGACTCCCGCTTATTCCTCTGCTTGACGATGGGAGTGCTTGCGTCGTCGAAGTCGGAATCCGATTCCGACCACCGTGCGTCTATCTTCTTCGCGGGCGAGCCGGGATCGTCCTCTTCGAACTGCTCGTCAGCGAACTCGTCGTTTGACTCATCCACGGCTATCGAGCCGGCGATCTCGCGCGGGACGAACTCCGTTTCACGCAGGAAGCCGCTCGGGATCGAATAATTTCGGCGGCCGCGAAAATCGCGGAGTTGCGTGTGCGTGAGATACAGGCGTTCGCGCGCCCGGGTGATTCCGACGAACAACAGGCGCCGTTCTTCCTCAAGTTCGCGAGGATCATCGGCCCGGAGCGCCCGTTCGTGCGGAATCAGATTTTCTTCGACCGCCACGATGAATACGACGGGATACTCGAGCCCCTTTGCGGCGTGCAAAGTCATGAGCGTTACTTTGCCCTGGTCGGGCTCGTCACTTAACCCATCGAGGTCGCTGACCAGACTGGCTGCCTCGAGGAATCCTTCCAGCCCCGCCTCCTCGCCGAAGGTCTCATCGAACTGGCGGGCCGCAGTGAGCAACTCCTCGACGTTTGCCAGGCGCTCGAGATCCTGTTCGGTACCGCTTTGCTGTAGGTGCTCGCTGTAACCCGAAGCGTGCAAGGCATCGCGGAGCATCGGCTCGACTGGTCCAGCCGCACGTGTCGCCAGATGATCGATCAGCCCGGCGAAACGTTCGAGGGAATTGATGGCGCGCTTGGCAAGTTGAGGAACTTCTTTCGCCCGTCCGGCGGCTTCCAGCATGTTCGTCTGATTTTGGTATGCCCACTGCGCGAGCCGGTCGAGCGTCGTTTTGCCGATTCCGCGAGTGGGGACATTCACGACGCGGCGGAAGGCGGCTTCGTCGTCCGGGTTCTGTACCAGCCGCAAATAAGAGAGCATGTCCTTGATTTCCGACCGCTCGTAGAACGCGACACCGGCCGCGACTTGAAACGGAATGCGCATCCGCGCCAGCGCCCGCTCTACTTCGCGCGAGAGCGCATTCACCCGGTAAAATATGGCGAAATCGGACCAGTTGTACTTGCTGGAATCGACCAGCCGGAGAATCTCCTCCGCGATCGCTTCCGCTTCGCGCACGCCGTCGACGCAGAACAGCAATTCGACCGGCACACCTTCGGGATTGTCGGTATGCAGCGATTTATGCTTGCGATGCACGTTGTGTGCAATGAGGGCATCGGCCGCCCTCAGAATTCGCTGAGTACTGCGGAAGTTCTGTTCGAGACGAACGACCGCCGTGTTCGGGAAGTCGGCTTCGAACCGCAAAATGTTGTCGATCCGCGCGCCGCGCCAGCCGTAAATCGATTGATCGGGATCTCCTGTGGCACACAGGTTCGGATGATCCTGCGATAAGGCCACGACCAGACGGTACTGCGCCAGATTGGTGTCCTGATACTCATCGACCAGCACGTAACGAAACCGCGCATCGTATTCCGCGCGGATCTCGGGGCTTTCGGAGAAGATGGTAACGACGTGCAGCAACAGGTCATCGAAGTCGACGGCGTTCGAGTGCAGCAGCTTCTTCTGGTATTCGGGAAAGACACGCGCGACCACCGCCTGCATGTGGTCGCCGACCCGTTCCTCATGGAACCGCGCGAACTGCTCGGCGGTGAGCAAATCGTTTTTCGCCCGGCTGATTCGCTCGAGGATTCGTGCCGGCGGAAAATGCACGGCATCAAGATCGAGTTCACCGAGGACGTCTCGAACGATCTGCCGCTGATCGGCGGTATCCAGGATGGTGAAGTTGGGACGCAGCCCGACAACATCTGCACGCTCGCGCAACACACGCGAACAGAACCGATGAAAGGTGCTCACCCAGACCCGCCGACCGGGGAGCAGATCCGCGACGCGCGTGGCCATTTCTCCGGCCGCTTTGTTCGTGAAGGTGATCCCCAGAATTTCGTGGGGATCGACCCCCTGTTCGACCATGCGGGCAATGCGACGAGTGATGACGCGCGTTTTTCCGGAACCTGGACCGGCCAAAACCAATAGCGGACCGTCGAGATGCTCGACAGCTTGACGCTGGCTGGGTGTTAAATCGTCGTTAGCTGCCACTTCCGGGAATCCGCGCTGGTTGGTAATGAGAGGCTTTGGAATCGCCCCTGCCTGGGAGGCGACAGGGTGATCCCATGTGATAAGAATCGTTTATTTCTTCCGCATCATAAGTTTCTGCCGCAGGGCGTGGCCAGGGAAGAGGGAGATTCTCAAATCTCAAAGTACTTCGCAGGTCAGGAATTGCGACATGTCGAGAATTTCGCACCCTGTGCGGTCAGATCTGTTCTCGAAATCTTAATTCTTCGCCTCACGGTAAATGCCTGATCGCGACAGCAGGGACAAGGCACTGGATGGCCGGGGGAATTGCACAAACAGAACAGGTTCATTAGACTGCCGGCGGTAAGGGGGATTTTGTCGATTACGGCGACATTGCCTGTGTCGCGTCAGTAACGGCCAAACCAGATCCTGCTGGCCCCGTTAGGCTGGCGACCTCGATTTTTGGCGTTTGGGACCATTCGACTTCGACGATATAGAACGAAATGTCTCGAAGTTCGGATTCTCCGGCGGAAGACAGGGAGGCGAGCAGTCAACGCCGGTTCGATATCAGCATTTTCGCGGAGGCGGTTCCTGCCCCGCCCCCCGATCCCTTCGCCACGGAGTGAATCAACGATGCTTGGGAACAGAATTCGAATGGAGAACACAATGCGCAGATTTGCGAGCAGAACGATCGTCCGCCGGAGCTTGGCCTGTGTGCTGGGGGCTGTGATGGTCGCATCGGCGGCTTGGACCTACGCCGCCAGCATGGAAGACGCACCGGGACTGGTGGGAATTCTTCCCAACGAACCTCCCGACGATCTGATCATGGAATCATTCGCGATTCTGGGAGGGAACTGGGAGAAGTGGAGCACGGGCGTCGCGGAAGACGTCATTAAGCTGTATGTCGGCGATGTTAAAGACGCTGCCGCACAGCGGAAGGCACTCGCCGGTTTGCGTGCGAAGGTCGGCGTGATGGACAAGGCGCTCGATGACTCGCGATACCAATCGATCTATGATCAGTTGCTCGAGGTTCGCGGTAAACTCGTCCGCCGTCTCGACCTGGCAGACGCCATCCTTAACACGCTCGATCAAAAGCCCGAAGCAGTGAAAGAAGCGAAGTTGAAAGAAGCCCGTGCCAAGGTTTCGAGCGCGGTAGCGGCTTTGGAGAGCGATCTGCAAAAGGTAGTCGGCGGATCAGCATGGCTGCCCTATGTCCGCGCTGCGGAGATCAAGAAAGCGATTCAGGATGGCAAATCGTCCGATGTATCGCTCGACACGGCCCGACAGCGGATCGCCGCCGTCGGTACCTTGAAAGATGAGAAACAGAAGCAGTTCTTGTCGCGCCCGGCATTTGGTGTGCTCGGAAAAGCGCTCGATGAATTGCAGGCTGGCAATCAAGCGGAAGTAAAGCCGGTGGATGCGCCCGCGTTGCGGGCCGCCCTGGCGGAAGTCGTGAAAGCGGTCGAAGCTTACGAATTGAACAACACATCCGCGTCCGCCAAGAGCGTTCGCGCGGCATTAGACGGCGTTAACAAGTCGGCGCTGGACGGCAATACCGTCGGTGATGTCATTCGTTCGCACTACATGAACTACAACTTCCAGATCGTTGCCAACGAGAAATTCCTCAGCCGGTTGGCGCGCAACGAACACACGGAAAGCGGCCCGGTGCGAGACTTCATTCTGGGAGCGAATGTTTCCGGCGACCAAACCACTTCGACGACTTCGTCGATTGATCTGAAGCCGAGCGATTCCGGTATGAAGATGAACGTCACGATCAATGGAGTCACGCAAAGCAGCACTGCCGGCGCGACCGATCAGGCCACCATCTACACGCAAGGTTATCACACATTCCAGGCCGCCAAGCCAGTGCTCTTCGATGGCGAAAAGTTGAGCACCGAACCGGCCCAGATGGTGTATGTTGACGCGAACAATCAGACGGTCGGCGCAAGCACCCGTTACGATCGTACTCTCTTCGGAGGCTTGGCGCGCGGGATTGCACAGAACGAGGCTGCGAAGAAACGCTCGCAATCGGAAGCGATTGCCGAACAGCGTCTGACAGATCGCGTTCTGCCGCAGTTCGACACCCGACTCAACGACGGCGTGAAGAAGGCGAACGACCGCTTGCAGGGGGACATGAAGAAGCGGCTACAGGATGCCGGTGTCTATCCAACCTCGGTTCGCGTCCGCTCGAATGAAAGCTACGTCCGTTACAGCAGCCTGGTTGGTACCGGCGACGAATTGTCGGGGGATATTCCAAACCCGACCCCGGTCGAGCGTGGTGGAATGGCCGCTCACATTCATGAAAGCCTGATCAACAACAGTCTCGATCGGATGAAATTCGCCGGCCGCACGATGACCGACGAAGACATCCGCGCCGAATTGCAGCGGTTCGCCACGAGCCTGCTCGGTCGCGAGGTCAAACTGGGCCAGCCGAAGGCCGCGGGAGAAGCAGCCGACAAGACGAGCACACTGGTTTTCGCGGACACTGATCCGGTTCGCGTGCAGATCGGTAACGGCAGCATCAACTTGATTCTCCGCGCGGGCTTCAAGCAGGAAGGGAAAGAGGATATCCCGACGCAGGTCATTACGGTTCCCATTTCCTTGAAGGTACAAGGGGAGAAGGTGATCATCGATCGTGGCGTTGTGCAGGTCGCGCCGGCTGCTCCTCCGGAAGATACGGCGAAGCAGGTTGTGCGGGCTGGTGTGATGCGGAAGAAGATCGAAGACGCTCTGGGAACACGTGAGGCCGATCGCAAGTTGAAGATTGCCCGCGAGGGTACATCAGATATCTCGATCACTTTGACCCACCTGAAGGCCGCGAATGGGTGGCTCACGGTCTGGGCTGACTAACGAGTTCCGAACCGGATGGCTGATCCGTCCGGCAGTGAGTGAATCCTGGTAAAGTTCGACGGGGTGGTCGCAAGATCGCCCCGTCTTTTTTTTGCCTCGCGGTGACCGGCTCATACGGCTCGAGGGAGGGGGCCGATAACAGTTGATACGGTTCGGTCGACCAGTCGTCCTTTTCAGAAAACGCCGATCACGATGACTGTTGCCACCTCAGCTCCTCAACTTTCGATTTCGATTAATGCAGCGCTACCGCGGCAGTCTGCAGGAAATCCGTCAGCTGTTCAGCCCCAATTTGAAGGAACTGTTCCTTCGGGCCTGGAGGTTCTCTATTTCCTCGGGCGCGGGGCGTTCTCTGAAGTCTGGAAGGTGCGGCAAGAAATGTCGGGACGGGTGGTCGCGCTGAAACGGCTCCGGCCCGAATGGCGCGAAAATGTGACCGCACGGCAGCTGCTCCGCAACGAAGCCGAAGTAGGGCGCGCCGTGAAGAGTGCGCACGTCGTGCGGGTCCACTACTCGGAAACGAGCGGCGAAGATCCCCACCTGCTTCTGGAATTCCTCGAGGGATGCTCACTCGAACAGATGTTGCGGGATTCCGAGAGGCTGACGGTCCGCAAGTCCGTCTGGATCGCGCGGCAATGTGCCGTCGGTTTAGCGGATTTGGAACAAGCAGGCTACGCGCACGGCGATCTGAAACCCGCGAACGTATTTGTTAACCCACTTAGCGAGGTCAAACTGGTCGATCTCGGCTTCGCGCGGCCTTTCCGGTTAGAACGTTCCGGTACGCTCGTGGGCACGCCGGAATACATGGCTCCCGAATCGCTCTGCCCGGCGGATGTTCACCCGGGGCAGATCGACATCTACAGTCTCGGCGTCACGCTGTTTCGGATGTTGGCCGGCCAGCTTCCATTTTCCGCCGATTCCGCGGCCGACACGCTGCAGTTGCAACGGAGTGCGCGTCCGCCGCAGCTGCGGAAGCTTTGTCCTGAGGCTCCCATCGAGTTAGTGGAATTTGTGGGCAGACTGCTCGCCAAGCACCCCCTGCGCCGTCCGGAGAACATGCAGGTGGTGGTGCGTGAGCTACTCCGCTTTGAACTGGCGGCATTGACGGCCCCCGGCGGTGCGGCGTAGCGAGGAGATTGCTTTTCTTGGGTGTCGGGCTCGCTTCCGGCCGCCTCGTCCCGCGAATCTGCCAGACTGTTGGCCCGCTCTATCTCTCGCGGTACGATGGAATCGTACGGCGTTCCCTTCCGAAGGCCGGCGAGCCAACAGAGAAAGTTCTCCATGCGCGAAGTGATTCGAGAGTTGGTCGATGTGGTCCGGCGGGGAGAGCCGGTGGCCAGCACGCTCCTGGTGGAAACACGCGGTTCAACACCGCAAAAGGCCGGTGCGGCGATGCTCGTCTTTCCGGACGGCTCGCAGGCGGGAACGCTCGGGGGGGGGTGCGTTGAAGCGGAAGTCAAACGCCGCGCACTCCGACTGCTGGACGACGGCGAACGGGAGATCCTCAGTTTTCAGCTCGACAGCGACTACGGCTGGGACGACGGTCTGATCTGCGGCGGCCGGATGCGTATGCTCGTCGATCCGCTCCGGCCCGGGGATGATCTGTCGTATGTTCACCTGCTGGGGGAATTGGCGGACTCGGGAGCCGGCTACACAGAAGCCATTGTGCTCGACGCGGAAAATAGCGGCGGAACCGTGGCCGACCGGTTCTTGATCGGTGACAGCGGAGAAATCCTCGCGTCGAGAGGTCGGGGACCGATCCCGGAAGGGTTGATCGCGAACTTGCGTCCCGCGTCGATGCGATCTCGTCCCTATGTGGCCGGCGGGATTTCGTATCTGCCCCGCTTGCAGCGCTGTCGGCTGTTGATTGTCGGCGGCGGGCACGTCGGGCAAAAAGTGGCGGAACTGGCCGCTCAAGCCGACTTCGACATTTGGGTTGTCGATGACCGCGAACAGTATTGTAATCCCGAGCGTTTTCCGCAGGCTTCCCGCTTGATTGTGGGACCGATCGACGCTTCCCTGAGCGGTCTCGATATCGATGCTGATACGTATTGCATCATCGTGACGCGCGGGCACAATCACGATGAAGAGGCGCTCTACCATCTTGCCGAGAAGCCGGCACGATACGTCGGCATGATCGGCAGCCGGCGGAAAATCAAGCTGATCTTCGAGGACTTGCTCCGCGAAGGAATTTCGCGAGAGGCGCTCGCCCGCGTGTATGCACCGTTGGGGTTGAGCATCGGCTCGCAAACTGTCCCGGAAATCGCGGTGAGTATCGTCGCGGAGTTGATTGCACATCGAAACCTGGGACAAGTTCCGGAAGCCTATCGGGCTCCTACTCTGATGGAGGAGATCAAGAACGTCGTCTGATGTGGATACATCCGCCAGAGAGGATGAGCCCGTCTGATGAGAGGGGGAAACTTGGAAATGCTCAATCGCCGACAATTCGCGGCTTCGGTGGGCGCGCTAGCATGTGGCGCGCTCGCGGGTCGATTCTCGCATCCCGGCCTGTACGCCGCCGATGTTCCGGCGAAGCGGGCCTCGAAGTACATCGATGTCCATACGCACATCGGTACGACATGGAACGGCAACAAGGAACTAACGCCAACCGGCCTCCTCAAATGGATGGATGATCATGATGTCGAGAAGGCGGTGTTGCTGCCGTTGACCTCACCCGAGTCCTCGAGCTTTTTGTTGCTCACGGAACCGGCACTCGCGGCAGCCAAGGAACATCCCGATCGTTTCATCCCGTTCTGCTCGATAGACCCGCGAACTTCGGTGATTGGCGGGACCAAGGGATTTCGGAGCATTGTGCAGTCCTATGTCGATAAGGGAGCGAAGGGCTTCGGCGAGCACAAGGTGGGACTCGATTTCGATGACCCGTTGATGATGCAGATCTACGAAGTCTGCGAGTCGATCGGCATACCGCTGTTGTTTCACATGGACGGCATTCGCGGAAAAGACAAGCCCGGCCTGCCGCGGTTGGAACATGCACTCGCCACTTTCCCGAAGCTCAACTTCATCGGACATGGTCCCGGCTGGTGGGCGAGCATTTCCGGTGACGTGAAGAGCCTCGACGATTATCCCAAAGGTTCGGTCGCTCCCGGCGGCGCGATAGACACCCTGATGGAGAAGTATCCGAACATTTTCGGCGACTTGTCGGCCGGTTCCGGGGCGAACTCCATCGCCCGGGACAAGACTTTCGGCCGCGAGTTCATGATTCGCCGGCAGGATCGCCTCCTGTTCGGAACCGACTATCTTCAACCGGGGCAGGATGTACCTCAATTCGAACTGTTCGATAGCCTGAATTTGCCCGAAGATGTGCGCGGGAAGATCTTCAAACGCAACGCGGAAACGTTGTTGAAGCTCTCGTGAGGAGGAAGGTGACTTTTGAGTTCGCTTCCTCCGTATGGATTATTGCTCATTGGCGGCGGACAGACGCACCAGGAGAATTATGCCCGCGCGTTTGCGGCTGATCGGCGATGCCGCCTGATTGGTTTGGCCGATGAAGCTGATGTGCCGTCGCGCCGCCTCGAGTTAAACCGTCAACTCGCCGAAGAGTTGAACATCCCGTATTTCGACGATCTCGACGCCGCGCTCCAGCGAAAGGATGTGCAACTGGTCAGCGTTTGTGTCGAAACGGAGCGAATCGCCCACGTGGCGACGCGCGGGGCGCAGGCCGGGAAACATATCTATCTCGACAAGCCGTTGGCAGCGACCGCGGCAGAAGCACGCTCGCTCGTGAACGCCGTTGACGCGGCCGGTGTCATCACGCAGATGTTCAGCCTGGTGCGGTCCTCGCTCGGTACGCGGGCGAAGTCGACGGTTACATCGGGACGTGTGGGAGAATTGGTCGGGCTGCACACGGAGTTGTTCTTTGCGAAAGGAAAACCTGGCACGGACGATCTAATGCGTCCACGGCGCGAGCAAGCAGACCCGAAGTCGTTCACGTTCATCGATTCCAAACGTGAGCTATTCACCATTGGGCTTTATCCGCTGGTTCTCTTCTGCTGGCTAACCGGGCGGCGCGTGGAAACGGTGTATGGCATTACGAGCAATTACTTCTTCGAGGAACATCAACGGAACGACTGCGATGATTTTGCGTCGCTCTTGCTGACACTAGAAGGGGGGATCGACGCGACAATCACGGTCGGGCGCACCGGTTGGACGAGCCATCCCGCATCCGGAATTCATCAAATCCGGATTGTAGGGTCGGAAGGGACGGAGTTGATCGATGCTTTTCGCCCGCGTCTCGAAGAATATTCAAGCGGCGCGGCGTGGAATCCACCGGAGAGCCCGTCCGCCGATGATCCGATGGGATTCTGGTCGAGCACTGTCGCGGCGGCGGGCATCGAATCCAAGCGAGCATGGCGTCCCGTCGAACCAATCGTCGAAAACGACACGTCGTACTTTCTCGATTGCATCGAGGCAGGGCGCGCGAGCGATGTTCCTGCTTCCGTCGGAGCGCACGTCGTGGAAATCATTTTCGCTGGGTACAAGTCCGCAGCGACGGGGCAGCCAGTAACAGTCGTTTCACCCCAATAAGGCGAACTCTTGGATGTGATCCGAGGATTAGGGTTTCGTCATCCCGCATTTCACCAGCCGTAGAACATACGGTCCACCGCTGCTGGTGAGGAGCGACGGATGCGAACACGTCCCGGCTTTGCATTGTTGGGCTGGGCTTGAATCGTTGGGGGCTGCAGTTGAGCGGGTTCGAGCAGCGCTGGTGCAGGTTGAGCCGGTGCGGTTCCGGTTCCGGTTCCGACCGGTTGAAGTGCCGCTTCGGCCGAGTTCGCCAGTGATTCCGCCGGCGAACCTTTCAACAGGAGCGGTGTGGCTGTGGGAGGATTCGAAGCAGGCTGGCTGGCAATCGGAGCACCTGCCTCCGGGAAGAACGGTTGCGGCTGAAGTGTGTAGCTTGACCCTCGATGGTCAACGGTAGTCGATTTCTGAGTCTCTCCTGCAACTTCCTTAGAGCGACCTTCAGCTTCGGATGTCGTTTCCGCTGAGTTTTCTTTCGTCTTCCCAGATTTCTGATCCGCGGATTCCAACTCCTCCAACGTTAGCGGAAGCGGCGGAGCAGGCGGGTATTCTGAAGATGCCCCATTCCCCGCTGCCGATTCCGGTAATGTGCGTGGCTCGCTGACAGGGAGTGACCGCATTGCTTCCGAGGTCGCGGATTCCTCAAGTTCTTCAGGGGCTGTCAAGGTCGCCGATTCTCGAGCAATCAGGAGTTCAAGCCGGCGTCTCGCTTCGGTCTGCTGTGAGCCGATTGCCTCGATCTTCACCGAGGAATCCCCTTGCAACGCCGGTCTGCCCTCAGTTGGCGACGGGAGATTATCGACATTCGCCCGGTCGCCAGCCAAGTTTGCCGTCCCATCCAACGAGGCGTCGTTAGGATCGTCCTGTTTCGGCGCATTTGGACTTTTGTCAGCGGGTTGGCTGACGAGTTTTGCATCCAATCGTCGCGGGACGGAGGCCGCATCCGAAGGTGGAACAGCCGGAGGGGGGCCTTCAGCCTCGGGGCTTGCCTGCGGCTGATAATTGCCTGGCTGTGCCATCTGGCAGCTACATCCGCCACTCCGGCAGCACTCACATCTGCTGCTGGACTCACAGGCACATTTCCCGTGACATGCGAAATGATCGTGGGCACAACCGACGGCAAACAGAGACAGAATCAGGCCAAAGGCCAAACGCCGAAAGACAGTCATCGAGGAGCCTCCCTTCCTTGATCGGCCTCATTAACTGTATCGGCGTGCCAAATATCGGGGGATTATCGAAAATTCGGAGCATAGGGAAAATGAGTGAATTGCAGGCGCCGAGCAGAACCAGGTTTATTGCAGAAACTGACAAATCGTGTCTCAGTCTGGTTCCACCTGCTTCGTCTTACATCAGCGAGCTCGTCAGACCACTCCTCACGCAAGTCTTTTCATATATTGGATTTGCCCTGCGTGGTAGATATCATGCGCCGCGATACTGGT
>CAZVJA010000012.1:12443-49992 GCA_964626885.1 uncultured Planctomycetaceae bacterium
AGGCTGGACAGATTGCTGACCTTGCTCCCCTTGGGCACGTTTCTGAGGCCCTTGACCGGAAAGGACTCAATCAAAGCACGCAACATCCGGTGGACATCGTTCAGGAGCCGAAGACCTGCTTGCCAAGCTAGCTTGGTCGCCTCCATCGGGCGGGCAAACCAATTGGAGCCCGATAAGAGGAACGAGCCTTTCGGTTCCTCTGCCAATCGTCGCCAGACGACGCACTTCCAGTATGCTGCATGCAGAACAATCTCCCAGATATCGTGCCGCTCCGGAGCCGGTCTAAACATGGCTTCGGTCACCGAAATCCCACGAATGGCCCCTTTCAAGTTGCAGCCGTGCCACCCTACGCCGTTCATGGGAGAGTGTTAAGTTTTGACCAAAGCTGTTTCCATTGTGTTTTTTCCCGTGCGGTGGCCGGTTGGATATTCGGTGGGCGAGGTGGTGTTTCCCGCTTTTTTCTCGGGTAGTTGCGGGAGGTTTTCGGGACGTGGCGCTGGTAGTGATCGAGTGTGGCTGCGGCGAGGGCGTCGTCGAAGTCGAGTCGTCGTCGCCGACTGCGGCGGGTGGAGCGGATCGCGTGGCGGACGACATTGCGGGCCGTGGCCACCGACCAGTGCCGCGGGTCAAACGCGAGTCCGATCTGCGCGCGGACGGTCATCAGGCCCAAGAGCCAGACCCCCGGGACATCCACTGTACTTCGGCGACGCACGTCTGGGGAGTGCGGCTCAGGCAGTGGCGGCGTTCGAGCGTCTGCTTGCTTCAGCGGTAAAAGACTTCCACGCCCCACCTTTGTTGATACAGTTCGCGGGTCCGTTTGTCGGAGAGCGGCTTCTTGCCCAGCACTTTGGTCAGTAAGTAGATCGTTTGTCCGTGCGCATCGCGCAATCGCACCAGCCGCGGTTGTAAAGTCAAGCGGGCCGAGGAAGTCGGCGAAGAAGCCGGTTTTGAAGAGGCGAAAGTAAACTCTGCGGGGCCTCATTTGATGCAGTCCGGCTTATCGATCTCGCGGGGAATCGGGTTTGAGATATCCGTCGGATCAAACCACTTCCAGCCGCTGGTTGCATCGATTCGAGAGGCCGGTTAAGGTGTTGACGTCGGAGGACGTTTCCCGGACCCACCATCCACGGAATGGCCCCACGCAACAATGATTCTGACCGGAAATGAAATCAAAGCGCAGCTCGGCAAGAATATTATCATCGATCCGTTCGATGAAAGCCGGCTGAACCCGAATAGTTACAACCTGCGCCTGCACGACGAACTGCTCGTGTACGAGGAAATCGTCCTCGACATGAAGCGGCCGAATCGATTCCGCCGCTACACCATCCCGCCCGAAGGATTCGTGCTGCACCCCAACCAGTTGTATCTCGGCCGAACTGTTGAGCGGACGGAAACGCACAACTACGTCCCGATGCTCGAGGGGCGTTCCTCGATCGGGCGGTTGGGGTTATTCGTGCATGTGACCGCTGGATTCGGCGATGTCGGGTTCTGCGGGTATTGGACCCTCGAAATGTTCGCCGTGCAACCGGTGCGAATTTACGCCGGTGTGCAAATCTGCCAGATCTTCTATCACAACCTGTGCGGCGAAGTGACGGAGTACAACAGCGACAAATACCAACACAACCGCGATATCCAACCGAGTCTGCTGTTCAAGGAACTCACAAACATCGAAGATCCGCAAATGCGTCTCGCGTTCGGTCAGGAACTCTCGGAGTAGAACACGAACTGAGTGGAACGTGTCATTTCTTGAGGACGTTACCTGTACCGACTGAGTGAATCGTTTCCGGTGGACAGATCGGTATCGATCGCGCGGTTCTTGATGTGGTGCTCGAGCGTGGCGATCCTTCTGGTGGCTGATAGCCCAAAGTCGGCCTGCGGAAGACGGCGCCCTTACTCCACGCTTCCCGCTTCAGGAAATACCGACAGCCGAGTATTCAACGCGAACCAGACTCAACATTGGCGATGCTGATGGGACGTTGATTTTGACGATCGGGCTCCTTCCGGAGAAACGATGCTTACGCAAAGGCTGGCGGAGCGCAACCGCAAGCCGTGCCTGGTGGTTCGATCTCGCCATGGTACCAGTGAGTGACCCACTCGTTGCTTGGTTCCGTGACCACGACGTTCGTGTCCTGGAAGTCGCCGGACCGTGTGCCAGCCAGCAGCTGGGCATTGAAGTGCTGACAGCAGGGTTTCGGCAACTCCTGCTGGCTCTAGTCGTCTTCAATTCTGGTCATCCGAGGGGCACTTCTTGGCAACCCGGTTCACAACAATAGTCGCCAGAGTTGGCCACCGTCCAGGTTTGGTGACCATTACATGGAATCAACGTAACCTATTTCCAATAATGCGGTTATGACACACACCTGGCATCACGCGGCTTAAGGAATGGCAAACCTTTCTGATTGCGCAAAGCTTTCGCAATTTGCGGATTCTGGAGATTTTTCCGGTCATACTGGTTGTTTTTGGATTGCTCTCAAGTCGCAGAGCGTTCAGACCCGAACGATCACGTCGATTGTGCCGATTGTAGGAATAACTCCGCCGCCAGCGCATCGTGATCGTTGCGCTTAGAGGGGAGCAAGCACAATCTTCTTTGCTCGGAATTCGAGATGATCTCGTTTCGATCACCCATTCGTACGTCAGGCCTCCTGCTGGTTGCGTGCGCTCTCGCAGCTACCGGTTGCCGCACGCCAGCAATTCACGACCAGCTGCCCTATGTCGAACAAAGTGCGTTGCCGCGCGAGCTCGAGAAGATGGCCTACCCCCTTTACCGCATTGAGCCGCCGGATATTTTGACGATTGACGCCGTGCATAATATCCGCCCGCCTAGTGATAATCTCCGGGCCGGCGATCAGCTACTGGTGCGAGTCGCGAATACCATTCCGGCGGACCCGCAGGAAGACCCGATCTTGAATGAGTTCAAGATCATTAACAGCATTTACCAGGTGCAGACGGATGGAACGATCGACCTCGGACCGGAATATGGCTCCGTTCAAGTCGTCGATCTGACCGTCAATGAGGCTAAGAACGCCATCGACAAACACTTGAAGCAAACTGTCGGTCTTAAGACGCCCCAAGTTGCCGTCTCTTTGGCAGACGTCTCCGGGAAGCAACCGATCAGTGGTGAGCATCTCGTGCGGATGGACGGTACGGTGTCATTAGGCGTCTATGGCTCGGTCTTCGTTTCGGGAATGACGCTTGATGAAGCAAAGGCCGCGATCGAAGCACACCTTTCCAAGTCTATTCATCGTCCAGAAGTGAACGTCGATGTGCTCGCATACAACAGCAAGTCGTTTTACGTTGTCACCGACGGCGGAGGCTATGGAGAACAAGTCGTCAAGTTCCCTTGTACCGGCAACGAAACGGTCCTGGATGCCATCTCACAGATCCAGGGGCTTTCCGACATCTCCTCAAAGAACGTGTGGATCGCGCGCCCCACACCGCTGTCGGAAAACGGAGCGCAAATTCTTGCTGTCGATTGGCGAGGGATCGTTGAGGACGGCGTGGCCAGCACGAATTATCAGATCTTTCCTGGCGATCGGGTGTACATCAAAGCGGATTGCATGATCCACTTCGATCAGTTCGTTGCGAAGACCACGGCGCCGTTTGAGCGAATCTTTGGATTTACGTTGCTCGGACACGGTACCGTGCGGGCACTACAGTTCGGGCATCGTGGTAACAGTGGATTTGGTGGCTTTGGCGGCTTAGGTGGGTTCAATAATTGAGAAATCACTCCTGTTTGCCTACAGACAGAGGGACACAGACGGGTGATAATGGAAGGCAGAACCTCTGTATTATCCGAATGAATCTCCGGTGGTGCCACAATGTTGAGTAACAGCCGAAACTTCCGTAGCCTGACGGTAGGTTTGATTTCGACGATTGTGGCAACGGCCTGCACGATCTTCATGGTTTGCCTCGCGGATGCGGCAGATAGCCCGAATTATCGCGATCGGTATACACGGCCGAACATTAGCTCCAGGAAGAATCCGACCACCAGCCCATATTTGAATCTCTTGCGAAATGCCCCCGGCAGTAGTGGCTTTGCTTCAGACTATTTTCTGCGCGTTCGACCAGAACAAGAGTGGAGGAGACAGAACGAGCAATTCGGGCGGTCCTTGCAGGGGCTTCAGCGGCAGTTGAATGGGCAACAGCCGTCAAAACAGCAGAGCCCGTTTTCGACGATCGGGCCGACAGGCCATCCGACGTCGTTCTCCAATCTGTCACACTATTATCCGGGCGGTAAGTGACGTGAAGCTCTAATAATCACGACGAAAATCAATTCGGGGAACTCTTCGAGTTCGACGGATAACGGAAAGACAGGGATGTCGATCGTTCACAGTCAAAAGATAAAGGTTCTAGCCGCCCTCTGCTGCTTCGCCTTGCTCGGCGCAGGACGATACCGCCCGCACACCGCTGACGGTCCTGGCGAGCGCGCCCTCTTCTCACGACCGATGTTTTCATGGGTGGGAACGCGAGACGACCGGGAGTGGTGTGAAGAGTGTCCAGATTCCACCAGCACGACCGAAACCCGCGGAAAGCCGCGAACCGCCGGTGGGCTGAGCCTAAAACGCCAGCGATGTTACGACAAGTCGTACGACTATCGGTTGAAGAAACGTCGTTGCTGCCAGCTGTTGCGGGGCGAATCCTATTACGATCCCGATCCCCCGTACTGTCATCCGACCCACGGTTACCACGAAACCTTGTGGCGGCGGTTTCCCGAGGGGAATCTCGTCGGCGGTGAGTGCCTGCCTGGATACGAGACGGAAGTGATAGATCAGTCCGTATCGGAGATACCGGAGCATTCGGGCGAAATTCCATCGCCGTTACAGAACGGTGATCCCCCGGCCCCGATGCCCTCGGACGAGAAAGTTCCCGGCACGCCAGGTTCTCCGGTTGTCTCACCGCCGTCTCCCATGCCCCCGGAAGGAACTTCCTCGCTTCCGACACATTCTTCGTTCGTCAATCGACCGGTATCGCGAAGTACGGCAGCCTCCGAATTGCCCCCCTATGGAACGCGTGGAAAAGTCCTGGCAGTGACCGTGGATCGACGAACATCCGTATCGACGATGTCTGTGGATTCGATCGACCGCCGGTCTACGGTGTCTCCGCGATCGTTAACACCGGCAACTGGTCTTGATGTCATTCCGGGCCCCGATGTAAGGCGAGGGAACAACCCAAGCTCCGAGCGGCCGCATGAGTTATTTTCTCCACCCGAACGCCCAATCCGGCAGATTTCCCACGACTCCGATAAGAACCAAGTGCCGCAGAGTTCCCCGGGTTGGCGTCCGCGGAGAAAATAGGCTTGCCAGCGATTTCGGTACTGGTAAGACGCGAGGCGCTGAAGTGTAGGAATCGCGGCCCCCGTGATATGCGGCCATGTTGGAGTTTGAGGGGATAGCCGTGGGCTCAGGATCTCAATTGGTTGCTTCTAACCACCCCCAAACTCAACCATCCTTGTGGAATCGGCCGGCGTGGGCATTATTGTTGATCGCCGTCGCCGTTATTCTGCTGCTGATCCCGTTACCGCAGGAAGGACGTGTCCTGGACGCTTGCGGCGATATGCTGCACGGCCCGCTCTTTGCACTCCTTGCGGTTGCTTTGCAGCGTGGAATTTTTGCTCGGCTGATACGTTTCCCGTGGGGTTCGGGCGTTGTTGCCTGGTTGACCACCTCGCTTCTCGGAATAGCGAGCGAGATCGCGCAGCTTCAAGTCGGCCGAGAGGGGAGCGTGGAAGACGCGGCAGCCGATATGCTCGGTGCCGCAGCGGGAATCTGCTGGAGTTGTTCTACAACTGCCAGTCTCATCATAAACCGACGCGCACTCCGAACAGCCTCACTGGGCTTGTTTGCCGCCGCAGCTTGGCTTCCCGCGCGCGTGCTCTATGACACCGTTCGGCAGCAATGGCAGATGCCGTTGATCGCATCTTTTGAAGATGGTCTCGAATTGACGCGTTGGAATCCGCATGAGTCTCGCCTGAACCGGGAGCAAGCACATGCCACGGATGGCCATTTGGCGCTACGAGTTGATGTCGAGCCCGGCTCGTATCCTGGTGCAGTGCTGCGCTGGCCGGTATCAAACTGGCTCGGCTATACGAGTCTCGTTTTCGACGCCGCGTGCGAAGCAGGGCACGACCTCGAGTTGACCGTCAAGGTACAGGATGCCGACCACAACAACCAGCCGAACGACCGATTTCAGCGGAGGCTAAACCTTACCGAAGTCATGACCAGGTACGAGATCCCGTTGGAAGACATTGTGCCCCTTCCTTCCGGCCGGAAGCTGGATCTCGCTCGCGTTGATCTGTTGCAGTTTTATATACGAAGGCCTTCGGAGCCCCGAACATTTTACGTCGATAACATTCGTCTGCAATGAACCGGGAATTTGGCTGCGTGCTGTCACCAATGCTTCCGAGTATCGATATGCAATCTCGGAAGATGAGCATTCGATGGTCATCGAGTCGCCGCACTACTGTCCTGAAAACGCGCGTTGCATCGCCTCGAACGACGGTTTCTCAAGCGGATGCAATTGGTCGGGCTTCAGTCCGGCGGAGATTGCCCGATCAAACTCAGCCTTAGCCGACGGATGGTTCTCGGTCTTCCAATAGGCCTCCGCCAAGTGAAAGCGCGTGAGCGGAGTGTCGGCCTGCGCTAACGAACTTTGAAAGTCGGCGATGGCCTTGGATGTTTCTCCCTTTCGGAGCAATACCGTCCCACGTGTATCGATCAGCGTCGGCAATGGCCCGGCTGCCGCGATTGCGACAGTAATCATTTGCGCGGCCTCATCCGGCTGCTTCTGATCGACCGCTAACAGCCATGCCAGGTTATTCAGTGCGACGACATTCCCCGGTGCTTTCTTCAGAATCTCGCGATCGATCCTGGCCGCTTCCTTGTAGCGCCCACGAAGGTCGTTCAACTCCGCCAATTGAACAAGCCCGGCTGGAGAATCCGGGAACTGTTTCACCGCATCCTTCATCCACGGCTCAACTCGCTCGAACCATTTTTCGTCACGATTAGAAGCTCTAAGTATAGGCAGCGACGCAGCAGTAATTTCCAGAATCTTTCCCGTGCGAAGTGACTGCTCACAACGGTCGAGGGCCTCCTGCGTCCTTCCTTGCTGACCAAGAAACATGGCGAACGCAACGGAAGTCTCCGGGATCAAAGTCACCAGTTCGCGATACCAATGCTCCGTTTCGACGATGAGTTGTTTGCGCTGGCTGTCCTCCAGCTTGGGATCACTTTCCAATGCCAACAGCAAGCCGACAATCTGGCGGACTCGGTCTTTCTGCTCTTTGATGAGCGGATTGTCTGAATCCTTGTATTTCGCGAGCAAGGGGAAAATCGCGCCGAGTTTCCCATCGACGATCAGCAATCGTGCGGTCAATTCGATCGTAACAAACGAATTCGGTGCCGCTTCACTCAGCTTTGCCAGCCACTTGCGAGCCTCCTCGAAATTCCGGTTCCGCATTTGACGAGCAACATAAGCCGAGACGAACTGTGGATTTCCCTCGTGCGCGGAGAGGAGCGCTCGCCAGCGGGAATTTCCTTCATCGATACGGCCGGATGCATCGAGGGCTTGAGCCATTACATATTGGTCAGCCGGCAGGAGTACGCCCTGTTTTTCAAGCTCGGAGAAAATTCGCACCGATTGTTCGATGTTGTCCTTCGACGGACGCAACAACAGCAATCGTGCCCGAATGCGCTCGTCGGCGGTGGAATCGATCGGTTGTGCCTTGTTCTCGTCGAGCAGACGAAGTGCTTCCTGGAAATGGGGATAGTCGAGCGGTGCGATGACAGTTGCCAAAATCCGGCGGGTCCACGATGATACGGCCGGAGGAGCCTTTGCATCTGGTGCGCTCAATTTCCGAAGGAGCGGCTCGGCTTTCGCGTTCTGGCCGGTTCGTAAGTAGAACGCCACAAGGTTCTGCGTTGGACCTGGGGCATCGGGCTTCAAGGAACTCGCCAAGAGGTAATTCTTCTCTGCATCGCCGTAACGGTGAAGGGCCTCGTAGCAAAGCGCCAGCGCCGACGGTAACTGCTCTGCGGGAATATTTCCGCGAGCTTTCTCGATGATCTGTTCGGTCTCTGCAACCTGATTGGTACGAGCCAGAAAAAGAATGAGCGACACCCACGGTCCCGGTTTCCGGGGATCGATCTGGACCGCTTTCTCGAGAGCTTGCTTTCCCTCGCTCATCTGGCCAGTTGCTGCCATCATTTGTCCAAACCAGATCTGGTCGAGCGAATCATTGGAATCAGTTGATACGAGTTCGCGTGCCAGCTTTTGTGCCTGTTCAAAATCAAGAGATTTCAACGAAGCCTCGGCCACCGTACGGTGTGCTTCCTTGACAAGGGCGGGAGGAGTATCAAGACGAATCTGTTGAAGGAATCGCTGCGCATCCTGGAAACGATTTTTTTCCAAAAGGAGCGAAACGACTCGCCGGATTACTGCTGGCTCGCGGCTGCCAATGTCCACGGCCCGCTGATAGCTCATGAGAGCACTGTCAGTGTTTCCAGAAATCTCGTCCAACCGCGCCAAATTGATCGGTACGATCGGCCACCCCGGCCGTTGTGAAGCGACCCGCCCAAGGATCGACCGAGCACGGTCTGCCGCGGCGGTATCTCCTGATGCGGCACGTTCGATCAACTCCAGAGCCTCAGCCGTGAGCGTATGCGACCCGTCGGCTCCTTCGATACGGCGTAATTCGGCCGCAGCCATGGATTGCGTGGGTTGATCCCGCAGACTTAACGCGAGCATGAACAGCCGGAACTGGGCTGGTACATTGTCCGGCTGCAGCTTTGCCACTCGTATCCACAAGTCCTTCGCCTCGGCTGTTTGTCCAAGACTGAAGCGTGCATTCGCGAGGCCATCGAATAGTCGAACCTGCTCCTCACGAGGGAATGCATCGGTGTTCTCCGCGAGCTTCGATAGGCCCGGACCCGCTCCTTCACCTCCGCGCGCGACCCAGTAGCGAGAATGGGTCAATCGGAGCAAGACGTTGTCTCCCAACTCCTTTTCGGCATCGGAAAGTATCGACTCGGCGCGATCCCACTGTTCGTTCTGAATCGCCAATTGTAACCGTGACGTCCAGAGGTTAGGTGCCGCGGGGTTTCTGCTCGCGAGTTCGTCGAGTGTATTTTGGGCTTCATCTACGCGGCCGCGTGCCTGTTCAACTTCTGCCCGCAGCAGTGCGGTTTCAACGGATTGTTCGGGATGGGTCGCGGCTTCGCTCAGAATCTGCTCGACTCGCGTCCAGTCCTGCTGGTCGGCGGGAAGACGGATATTCCGCTGATAATGCAGGCGAGCCACGGTCAACGGCACGCCAGGTACCGCCATCAATTTCTCATAATGTGCGAGTGCCAAATCGGTATGCCCGAGCGATTGATGGGCCATCGCCGCCCCGAACCGCGCTTGCGTCGAAAGAGGTTCCGATTCAAGAACGGCCTCGAACTCGGCAAGCTGTGAGTCAAAATTCCCCATCAGTTGATAACAAGCTCCTAACTGCAACCGCACCATGTTGCGGATACCCGGAGGCAGGCCTTGTTGAGAAATAAGCCGCCGAAGCCGGGCCGAGGCAGCGAGCAGCTCTCCACGCTGGATCATCAACCGTGATTCGAGATATTCAATCCAGGTGTTATCGACCTTGAGATCTTTGAGCTTCGCGATCTCACGTGTCGCACCTTCCGTTTGCCCCGCGCCGATCAGCAGATCCGCCAGCTTGAGGTGCAACTCCGCATTGGTTGGAAGCTGCTCTGAGCCTCGCCGCAGCGCGGCGATGGCCCGCTCGCTGCTCCCATCCTTCAGCTCAAGCTCCGCAAGAGCCTGGTACATCATTGCGTCTTTAGGTTGAGCAGTGATTGCCTGTTCAAGGCGAGCAATTGCGGCTTTCTTTTGATCCGGAGTTGCATCCGGCTTGGCCCTGACAAGCTGGGCGAGCATCAGCAGCGGTTCGGACTTTTCGGGAGCGATTTCCACGGCGCGAGTCGCATCTTCCAAGGCCTTTTCAAGAGAGCCGTATATCTTTCGATATCCCGCGCGGGCGACATAGGCTTCGCAGGACTCTGAATTCGCCGCGATCATCTGGTCAATCAGCGCGTCAGCCTTGGCGGGTTGCTTGAAATGCTTTTGCAGCAAGTTTGCCTGGAGGAGATAGACTTCGACCCGCGGACAGCCTTTGCGAATTGCGGCTTGGTAGCGGTCCGCCGCAAGCCCGGGCTTTCCGGCCAATTCCTCGCATTGGCCGAAGAGAAATTCAAGCTCACCGTCATCCGGATGTGCGACGATCAATTCTTTCAAATGCAGGCGCGCGTCATCCAATCTCTGAAATTGCAACGCGAGCTCGGCGAGCTTTCGTCGAATCTCCTGTCGGTCCGGCTGCTGACGGAGAATTCGTTCATACACGAGAAATCGTTCGAGCTGCTGTTGCGGATCTTGCGAGTTTTTTTCGAGTAGTCCCGCCAGCGAAACTAAGGCATCCGTGTCGTCGGGCGAAAAACCGATATACTGCCGCAAGTACCGTAGCGCCTGTTTGTTATCCCCTTCGCTCTCGAGTGCCGCGGCGCGCTCCCGGATTTTTCGCGCGGAGGCTTTCACTTGATAGGTATTGAGGAAATACATTCCCGCTACGACCACTACACCGGCCGCGAATGTGATTCCAAGCAATCGAAGGTTTAACCGTCGGCGCGGCGAACTCGGGCCGTCCGGGCGGAGTGTTTTACGTGGCTTGATCATCAAAGTGAACTCGTACGCTGAGCAAACTATTAACGATGGAGACGAATCAGTCGTCTCAACCAATTCGATACGGGTATGCCACAGCCCTGCACAGGCTGGAGTAAATGCGGTGACCCTTCAGGCGTCGGATCCTGCTGAATCGATCGGAAGCAGTACCCGGTGCGCTGATCTGGCCAGTATCATCCAAGAAGCGACCAGAGAAATCGCGATTCCAATTCCGGCAAAGTCCGCCAGGACGTCATAAATCTCGCCGAAACGTTGCGGAATGAACCTCTGCAATATCTCCGTGGCGAACGCATGACCTCCAGCGATGATGACACAGATCGCAGGTGACCAGCTTCCATGGGCAAGTGTCCACCAGCTCAACAATGCCGTCAGGATGCAATAGGCGGCGGTGTGCTGCAAGTAAGTCGAGATCGTTGCATCGACAACGTCATGAACCTCATCTCCGCCAAATCCGAAAAGCCATTCCAGAACGACCAATGGCTCCGGTGTCAGCAACAAATAAGAGAGCAACACGGCATACGAGACCGTCAGAAAGCCAACTGTTCGTGTATTCGTCAGCGAGGTTCGAAGCGCATTCATTGCAGCACAACTCGACAGAGACAATGGGAGATTGATTCCGAGGGCGGACGTGCTCTCTTCCGACGCTGGTCATGTTTCAAGCCCCTCCATCATGCCGATGGAAAATGGACGAACTCAAGCCCCCTCACGCGGTTTTTGACTGTTCGTGGGCGAAAAACCGACAGTACGTGATGCAACAGATCCGAAACTGGCGGTTAAAGCGTCTCAACGTGCGGAATCAGCAGATTTTGATGCGTTGCGGCATCGGTCAACTGTTTGCAGGCATATCCGCTCGAACTGCTCTGCGACAGCCCCTGCCGAGAAATTCTCGAGGACAAGTTGCCTGGCGCTGCCGGCCAGTCGATGGCGAATGTCGGATTCTTCCAGCAACCGCATGATTTGGGACGCGATCCCTTCGTTGCTGTCTTCAATCAGTAAGTGCTCGTCAGGGGTGAGATCAAGGCCTTCCGCACCGAGCGATGTACTGACCACTGCCTTCTCCATCGCGAAAGCCTCAAAGATTTTCAGACGTGTCCCTCCACCAACCCACAGTGGAACGACAACGACTTCAGCTTCAGCCAGATGCGGCCGAACGTCTGGAACAGTCCCAACGATTTCTACTCCGGGTATCTGCCCGAGCCGCAGCATTGCTGACGGCGGATTCCGTCCAATGACCTGGAATGACGCATGTGGTGACCTGCGGCGAATCGCAGGCCAGATGCACTCGACAAATCGGGTTATGCCATCCTGATTCGGAAGCCAGTCCAGTGATCCGACGAAAACCACTCGTCCGGGAATCTCTTTCCCGGGTTGGGGGAGGAAATACTCCACGTCCACGGCGGTATCTATCACCTGGACGTGGTCCCAGCCATATTCGGATTCGAACACGCGGCGGTCCTCGTTGCTGACCGCGATCACACCATCGAACCAACGGCCAGAATGCGACTCGAACCGATGCATCTTACGGTGCTGCAATCGCATGTACTGCCGTCGAAGGAATCCTCCAGCACCGATTGCGTGACGCTCGAAGATCCGGGCTTCGACATTGTGTTGAAACAGCAGCGTTGCCGGTGCCGGCAAGCCGACGATGTTCCGTGCCATCTGAACGAAATCGCAGATGGCAAGATCAAAGTGTTCACTCGAGAGCAACTCGCTGACCACTCGCCGCAATGTGGGATCGTAGTCTTTGCTTGCGGTAAACGGATAGGGGGACAGCAGGTTCCACGCCAGATCACCATAAAAACGGAGGCTCTCTTTGGGAGTCTCGCTCCAGGGAATCGTTTTCAGTTCGATCCCGAGTGTCTCCATCTCCAGTAGATATTGTGCATCTGCCGCTTGGACATTGCAGACGTAGGTGATTTCGTGCCTTTGAGCAAGAGGTTTAAGCACGTTTAAAGTGCGTATCTTCCACCCACAATCGACCGGAAAGAGAATTCGCTTCTGCAGGAAGAGAATCTTCATGTGGTTTTCATGCGGCGCAGTTCTTCGCGACGGACCTTGCCGCTGGAAGTCTTCGGAAGATGCTCGACGAAACGGACTTCGCGGATCAATTTGTGCCGTGGAAGTCTGCCGCGGCAGAATTCGATCAGGGTCTCCGCGGAAAGCGTGTCGGTCGGATTAGCGGTTTTTTCCGAGTTTTTTACGACAAACGCCACTGGACGCTCCCCCCAGATTTCGTCGGCAATACCGACGACTGCGACTTCCGCCACGAGAGGGTGCGCAGTGATGATGGATTCGATCTCCACCGGGTGCATGCGATAGGCGCCGCTCTTGATAATATCGTTCTTGCGGCCGACGATCGTTATGTATCCATCATCGTCAATCCGTGCCAAATCTCCGGTTTGCAACCCTTCGGGCCGAAGAACAGCAGCGGTTTCTTGGGGATCGTTCCAATATCCCTGCATGATATTTTCGCCGCGTGCGACGATCTCTCCCTCGAAGCCAGGCGGTACCGGTCGCCCATCGTCATCAACTACTTTCAATTCGACACCAGGCAGCCCGCGGCCAATCGTTCCTGGTTTGCTGCTCCACTCCTCGTGAGGAAGAATCGAGAGGCGGGCGGTCGCCTCAGTTTGTCCATACATGGGATAAAACTTGATAGAAGGATGTGCCGCGCGAATTCGTTCAATGACGGAGTTCGAGAGTGCACCGCCAGCACAGGTCAAATAACGGAGGTGAGAAAACCGGCGTTCCAGGAAGTCCGACTTATGAACAAGCATCGCGAAGGTGGAAGGAACACCCGCGAAACCGCTCGCTCGCTCCGCTTCGAGCAGACTCAGTGCCCGATTCCAGAAGACAAAATCCGATGCTAGAATCAGTCGTCCACCGATCGCCAAATGGGTGAACAGCAGCGAATTGCCGTAGGAGAAATAGAACGGCAACGTAACGAACATGCTGTCGTCCGCAGTGAGTTGCAACACATCGACAATCGCTGTGCAGTTCGCCGAGATATTCCGGTGTGTTAAGGTGACCCCTTTTGCTCGTCCGGTTGTTCCGGATGTGTAAATGATTTGCGCGAGATCCGTCGGATTTGGCTTCGATTGCAGTAACGTTACGTCCCTGCTCATCACCTGCTGAAGCAGTTCCACCGAACAGCCCGGAAAAGTATCGATGGATGCCAGATCTAACTGGGAATTTCCACCGTCAACCAGCAGGAGTCTTACATCTCGGAGTTGAGAAGCCGTTTGTGCATGGACTGCAGACGCTTTCTTGCCGGCAATAACAGCAGTCGGCGCGGCGCTCCCCAGCGTTTCTCGCAACTCAGTCGCCGTTGTCTCAGGATTGAGTGCAACGATCACTCCCCCTGCGCGGAGCACACCGAGATAACACGTAACATATTCCGGCGAATTGCCCAACAGGAGTGCCACACGATCCCCGCGAGACAGACCGGCATCAATGAGATGAGCCGCGAGAGCACGCGACTGCCTATCGAGTTCACGATAGGTGGTTTCGACACCCTGAAAGCTGACAGCAACTGACTCTGGTCGCTGCTGAACCTGCTCGCCAAAGAAATCGCAGATGGTCTTCACGAAATTGCACCGCTGGTCGTGATGAGCGGTTTGGATTGTTTGGTCATGTGGAGTTGCTGCATTGGCGCGGCGGGTAAGATCGCAACCGTTGTCCCCCGTGGGAAACGGTCCGAGCACGCTGCTTGCAACCTGCTCTGGTCATGAAACACTGGGTAGCCCTCCCAGTAAAGTTGCCGGACGTCATCCGTCGAAAGGCTGGGTGCGTAGATCCAGAGCTCGCGATCGCCGAAAGCCCCCTTTTTGCGAGGTGCCTGAAAATTGACGCCCCCCGGCTCGAACAGCCCGTGACGTCCAATCCCCGCTGACGCGGCGGTTGTCAGGATCACGACCCCCCTTTCCGCGACGACGTCGCGAACCGTTGATTTCAACGGCAGTAATGCTCCTTCAGATTGGACGAGATCAATATCCTTTGGGTATGCATTGACGACCATGCAGTCATATTCTGTCGCCACTTCGGTTCGATACGCATTCGCGGCAAGATCGCACGCGTTCCGATGCGCCGCCACCGGTTCGCCTGCGGTAATGCCGACCAATTCACGCTTTTCATTTGTAATTGCACAGACGACAAAGGCTAATCCGAGCTGGCGAGCAAGTTCTTCAGCCTCGGTACGAAAACGATTTCGGTTCGGATCGGCCCCTCCCCGCAATCCCAATTGAACAAACTTGTGGCTGCGCGCCACCGCCGGGAGATCCACCAGTCCGGGGATGATCAGCTTGGCCCCGCCGCTGTACCCGGCAAATGGATGCGGTAATGCGGACCCGATCGCGATTTTCAAATCAGCAAGGTAAAATTCGCGGTTTACGAGCAGTTCCCGGTCACCGTACTGAATTCCCGTCGATGCAAGTTCCCCTCGACAGTCATGGCAGGTGACGCGATACCGCGCGGCAATCTTGTTGCCGACCTTCTGCTCGATCTGATCCGCGTCGAGTTCCCCGTGAGATCCTGTGGCGATAACGATGGAGATATCGTTTTCGCCCAGCCCCGAGTTATGCAGCCGCCGGAGGATTGCAGGCAGAATCAATGAAGCCGGTGTGGGACGCGCCAGGTCGTCGACTACAATGCAAGCCGACTTGGCCTGTCCCGATAACTCCTCAATCGTCGGAGAACCGAAGGGCGCATCGAGTGCTTCATCAATAGCGCACGGGACGCAGGGCGCGAGGCCCGCGGGAGAAAGCACGTCGACCGACCACACATCAGGGAAGACGAGGCGGTGTGTATGATCACCAAACCAGGCTCCCCACGGAAGATCAACCGCCGGCACCACGCCGCCTTTCGACATATGTCACAATCGCGGTGATGGAGTCAAAATTCTCCGGGATCAGGTCTTCCTCATCGACGAAGATTCCATAGCGGCTTTCAAGATGCGTGATGAGATCGAGCATCGTCACTGAATCGATCACTCCGGCATTCAACAGCGATTCGTCATCCGAGAAGCTCGGGGCATCACCCGTGGCGCGGTGGATCATCAAAAAATCACGGATTTCGTCGTTCATGGGCTGAGAAAGTTCAACTATTGAATGCTATATGAAGATCTGATTCGGGCAGCTTACAACACAAATCTGGTCCGAGGATGGGAATCGATTCAAACATGCAAAGGCCCGGCGAGTTACACATCACGGTCTCCCACCGTAACGTACCAGGCGGAGGAGTCAAGCAAGGGGGATCGATCATTGATAGGGGCGTGGAAGAACATTCGTCCCGTTTCCGGCCGTTCTTGAAAACCGAACTCTCGAAGCACTGGCAAGACGGGATTCCCCAGGAGAGCCGTGAAACTGACACTGCGTAACCTCCGCGCGCGGGCTTCATGCAAGATCGCGGAGAGCAGGTCGCGAAGAATGTTGGCATCTTTCGGAGGAAACAGATCCTGGATGAATGCGACATCATCCCGTATCGCAAATACGAGCCAGCCGCGCAATCGGCCTGCCCGTTCCGCAACCAGAGTCATCGACTTTTCCAGGGGATTCTCGGCATAACGCCATTGAAGGTAGCGAGCGTCTCGAAAGCCGCACACCTTCGCCGAAGCGAAATTCTCGGCGAACAGCTCGCTGAAACGACGGTCAAAATGGGTCTCATCGTAGATATGGACGTCGCCGGTCCGACGGTATTTGCGTTCCGGTGCCGACCAGCGCAAGTAGGGGTCGACCATGCCGCCGACTGCCGCAGCGAGTACCTTGCTGGGAACTTTCTGCTGCAAGTATGGGGCGGAACGCAACACCCGGGCCATGCGCACCATGGGAGCCAGCAGCGTATGTCCTACTCGTTCGTGGATCGCGGCCATGCGAGGATTGGGGTGCGCATAAAGGAAGTCGACTCTCCCCGCATCGACACCGTCACGAGCCGCGCGACGGAGCTTCAGGGCGGGGCCAAGCGTTCGATACCGCGGATGGATCGAAAAGTCGGCGCAGTTCCAACAGAGTTTTTCACTCCCTTGAACGATCATCCGACGCGGCAAAGCCACCGTGAACCCCGCCATCTCACCAGTCTGGCTCTCCCGGATCGACCAGATCACAGCCTTGCCGTCGGGATTTCGAAGATACAACCAGTCGAATCGGGATGCATTGATGGCCGCATCGCGAGTCGCGGCAAGCAATGTGAGGGTTTCGTCGCGAACCGACTCGAGTTGTTCTTCGACCACTTCAAGAGGCATTGTCTCTCCAGTGGTTGGCGAATTCAGTAAGAGTCGCTGCGGACATATCTCTTGTTTTTCGGCAGTACTCGAATGTGGTTTCGAGGTTCCGGTAGAGACGTTCGAGATCGGCTGTCGTCCGGGTATAGGGAGAACAGCCGACACAAAGAGACGAACTGTGCAGACTCATCACCAGCGTCGGTGCTCCCCGCTGCAGAGAGGCGTCGATCAGTTGACGCATCCGGTGTGCATCCGATTGCTCCGGACTGAATTTGATCCGCCGAACAATCCCCAGCCGGTCGAGAACTCCGACGGCGTGGACGTTGCGCAGCCAGGAGGTTGACGCGGATTGACGGACTTTGTCTGCGCGATCGAAATTCGGACGACTGAAGCCGACGGATAGTGGGATTTCGAGCAGGTCCGCCTTGCCGCCGGTTCTATCGAGCCTGTTCTCATTGGGCTGGTACGGTATGCAAGGTGCGCTGCGGAAATCGGGGCCATCTTCACTTGAATAGTCGCTGAAGGGAATGACGCTCGAGTCGGTCCGATATTCAAGTTCGCGAAGTATCTTGAACCCGACGATATCGAGGCCGTAACGTCCCGCACGAAAGGAGGTCGGACGCCGTCCAAACCGGTTATTGATCGCTTCGGTAATGGATCGAATTTTTTCCCGCTGCAGTTCCGCCGAAAGATTGCACAGAAACGAATTCCGTGGGCTCAAATCTTCCGTGAACGGCGGAGTACACCACGGATGCAGATGGGCTCCGATCTCACATCCCCCGGAATCCTGAATCCGACGCAGCAGCTCAACGCATCGGGGATCGTCGGCGACCGGAGTATCGACCAGATAGGTGGGGCGAATTCCAAAACGCGCGCAGAGATCCTGAAAACTGCCGACATTGCGGATGTTCTCGACAGTCTGGCCGCCGCGAACATAACCGGAATTCCAAGCGTCGTCTTCTTCGGTATCGACGGTAACAATCAGAGTCGTGGTCATCGATGCTCGGCGTGATCACGGATCGGCGTGACAAGGTCTCGGCGGAGATCGAAGACCATTCCCTGGAAATCCGCCGGTGGTGGAGAGTCGTCCGCCACGCCGCTACCGAGAATTGCTAACTCCGCATGGTGGTAGAGAATTTCAGCATTATCGACGAGCAGGGCGGCCAAGTGCGGTAGATGCCGGTCGACGTAGGCGAGGTTAGTTCCCACCAGCCGCGAAACCTGAACGGCTGGATCGAAGATCCGGAGATCGTATCCCCTTCCTAACAGGGATTCGGCCAGGATCACAAGGGGGCTCTCCCGCAGGTCGTCGGTACCGGCTTTGAAACTCAATCCGACCAGCCCAATTTTTCGGACATTTCTCCGGCGAATCTCCTGCAGCGCACGTTCAATGTGCGCATCGTTTGACGGCATGACTGCCGAGAGCAATTCTGTCTTCAAGGCATGTTGTTGGGCGTAACGTGCCAGCGCCCGAACATCCTTCGGCAGGCAGGAACCTCCGAATGCAAATCCTGGTCGAAGATATGCGGGTGAAATGTTCAAGCGACGATCGCGACACAGAACGCTCATCACCTCTTGCCCATCGGCCCCCAGGAGCCGCGACAGGGCTCCGATTTCGTTCGCGAAACCGACTTTGAGTGCGTGAAACGCGTTGCATGCGTATTTCACGAGAGCGGCAGTGCGGGTGTCGACAACAATCTGCTCCGCGTCAACTGAATGGTACAAGTCGATGGCTGGTCGAGCCTGGTCTCGCTCCGCGGCTCCGACCAATACGAACGGGGGACTGTCGTAGTCGGCGATCGCCGTTGTCTCGCGCAGAAACTCCGGATTATTCACCAGCGACAAAGTGTCACCAGTCCGTCGGCCGGAGATACCCTCGAGCATCGGCATCAATCGATCCTCAAGAATCCCGGGAAGCAATGTCGACCGCACGACTACAGTGTACGACCGCGTTGTGCCTTGTAGTGATTTTGCGATCATTTCGATCACTCGTTCGACCGGTCCGGTTTCGACGCTGCCATCTTCCGCCGATGGTGTTCCGACCGTAATCAATGCGATCTCCGAACGTTCGATCGCCTCATCTACGGCGTTGGCTATGGTCAACCGTCCCGCTGCCACCTGTTGTGCAATGAGTTGGTCCAACCCTGGCTCAGCGACCGGAGAACGGCCGGATGCCAACATGGCTGTCTTCTGCGAGTCGATATCGATCCCGACAACTTGATGCCCGTCACGACTCAAGCAAGCGGCGGTGACACAACCGACATACCCCATGCCAAACACGGCGACGCGTCGAAACTGCTTATTCTGCAACCGTAAAACCTCGTGAGTGAGTCAAATGCTGTTGGTGTCGAGACAATCAAATTCTATTCAGGGTGTTTTGGAGATGATGTGTGGTCCCATAGCGCTGGCAAGCCAGACCGGCAACCTGCTCCAAACCCGAGTTGCCAGATGAAACGAATTCTGCGGCGATGTGACCTTTTCCGAAGGTTGGGTGCCTCGTGAGAAGTAATACCAATAAAGCGGGACTGCTTCAGCCCCCCATTGCTTTTTGAACTGATAGGTTCCCGAATCGAGTGAACTTCGGCCGAAATGGAACGCGCGAAACCCGCTGTGGCACGCGTCCTCGATAATCTTCCAGTACATCAGGTGATTTACGCAACGGTCGTTATAGCGTCTCCAGCTCGAAGCCCAGGGTACTTCAAGCTGATTTCCATTCGCCAGTGTGAGTGCCGCACCGACGACTTGCCTTTGAAATCGAACGATCCACACTCGCGACTCGTCGGGAAAGGCGCTGACGATGGACTCAAAAAATCGCCGATGATGCGGTGGGCTGCCGAGATCACGCATGTTGCGCGCGTAGACTTTGTAAAACCCATCCAGCAGCTCACGCCCTCCGCATTCGACGGTGAGCCCGGATTTTTCACCCTTACGAATTTGATTGCGAACCTTCGGGTTGAAGCCGCCCCAGAGTTCTGATGGATCATCCGGCAACGGTAGCCGCAAGAGCAGCTTGTCGGTACGCATAGCGACGTTATCGTGCAGTTTTCTGGAAAATAGTGCATCATCGAATTCGTCCGCCTGGCGGATCTGGAGGGTGTCGATCTGACGGGATTCTGCCCACGACCGCGCTGCGTCGATCAGCGCACGAGCCGCGTCCTTGTCCTCCGCGAGTATTCCTGCGGCATCAAACCAGGGAAGTGAGACGAGTTGATTGCCAAACAAACGGCTCTTTTGCCAAACCAGCGGCAGCCCACCGACGATGCGCCCGTTTTGCAGCACACAGAGCCTTACAACGGGCAATCGATAGACGGCGAACACGTCGTCCCATTCGATTCTATGAAACAGGCTGTTTCCCTGCCGCTCGTTTAGCCATGAATTCCAGGAAGCACGGTCCGCGCATTCTTGGACTTCGGTAACGATGCTTCCGGTCATGGGGGCATGAACTTTTTCCAAAACCGTTTGCTTCATACGTTGGGGGCCGTCCAGGTCTCTCTCGAAATCCGCACGTCCAGATTGCTGGGTTCTGCGAGGGCTTTTTCCAGTTGCTCCCACAGACGACGCAGAATCCAGGCGCGATGGCATGTCTGCTTCAGGCTGCTGGTCGGACGCCGGGCATACGTCTGTAATCGGCAGAGCAGGTGGCGGACCCGTTGTGCCCGCCAGAGGGGGGACAATTCAACGCTGGGACGTCCAAATCCCGCAAGAAATGCTCGTTTCCAAGCAGCGAGCGGCCACCGCCGCCATGGAAAATAGATCGCCAGCATCTCCAGTCGATGAAGAAAATAGGTCGCGTCAACGAAAGGCAGATCAACCCGTGCCATCGCGAAATCAATCGCCGTCAGCTTTTGGCCATCCCAGAGAATATTGACCGGCGCAAAGTCGCCGTGACACCACCGCGTTGTTCGGTCATTTAGTGAGACTGAATCGAGCCACTCTCCCAGGCGACGCTCGACCTCCAAGATCTTTCTGGAATTCAACCAGCGAATCCCGGCACTTTGAATGTTCCGCAGACGGACCTCGCAATATTCGACCAGGTCGGTTGGCTCGTGCGGCGAAATGTTTTCGAGGTCAGAGTCGCGAACCTCGGTTGTTTCAAACGTTTTGAGCCAGCGTCCCGCCAGCCAGAGTGCGCGTGATGTGTCACGTGCGATACGTGTTCGATACGGCCCGACCAGAATCGTTTCCAGAGTTTGCCCCGGGATTTCAGCCGTTGCAATCAGGGCCAAAGCAGGGTCGGCCGCAACAATTCGCGGTACTCCCAACCGTCGTGTGAATTGACATGATGCAGTCAGACGGAGCAGAAGATCCGCTTCGCGCGCAGTGCGAGCTCGAATGACCTCCGGCGTTCGTCCGTCTTTCGAGGGACTATACTCTTTGAAATAGACCCCTTGACCGTCACGGATCTCTCTCCGCAGACGGCTGGATGGACGATCGATCAGAATCTCCTGTTCGCTCATGGGCGAGTGGCCATTGAATTCATCGGAGCGCGATCGGCACGCGCCCACGCCGCCGATTGTTTGTTCAGCAGTCCTTTGACGCTTCCGACCACTATTGCAGCGTGACTGAGAACAAAATAAAAAACGATGCTGATTGGTCGATACGATCGAAGGAATGGAATAAACGTTGCCGCTGCAGCAACGGAATATCCGATAACTTGCAGTATCCCGGCAATTCGGAAGGTCATGCCGGAGTCCCACAACACGACGCTGGCAACAAGAAGCAGCGTGAGGAGGCCCGGTCCAATCCAACGCAGCAGTTTGTGCGATACGAATTGCCAAAGAGCCACGGGCTGTGACAAACGCGGTATGCAGCCACGACGAAGGCACTGGACTGCACCGGCAGCGATCCGGACACGACGCCGGAATTCCTGTTTAGCGCTAGGTGTGCCATTTTCGGTTGCCGCGGCGCTTGGTTCATAAACGACCCGCGTCCCTTGGCCAATGGCTCGCATCGCGATCGTAAAATCGTCGAGGATCGTATCAGGTGCTAACGGTTGAAACAGCTCTCGGCGGATCACGTACATCCCACCGTCCACCCCCATCACTGACCCGATCCTCGACTCTCCAAGTTGCACGGCACGATCGAGGAGGGCGTAGAGGCTCTCGCCGGCACCGAAATCGGATTGCTCGCTGTCGATCCGTACGGTACCAGTCACAACTCCAACGTGCGGTTCATTCAACCTGCCGACGAGTTGTTTCAGGGCGTCAACGCGGAACATGACATTGGCATCGCACAGGCAAAGAATATTCCCCGTTGATGCACTCACAGCATCGTTTACAATCGATGCTTTCCCGCGACGAACTTCAAATTCCAGTATTCTGACGCGGTCTGATTCGAACTCCCGAGCGATGTTGATGGTCTCGTCGGTGCTGCCGTCGCTGGCGATCAGTATTTCGAGACAGTCCTGCGGATATTCGAGTCGCAGCGTGTTTTCGATTTTCGCTCGAATCACGGCCTCTTCGTTATGGGCGGGAATGATCAAAGAGACCGAGGGGAACACGGAACTCGTCGCGGATTTTCCAGGCTTCATTCCACACAGTGCCATTACCACTGGATAGATCACGTGTGCATAAAGCTCGAGCGCAAGCGTCGTCCAGAAAAGTATCAGCCAAGCGGTCATTAGTCGGCGTTGTATTTCGAAAATTGCAAGGATAAGAGCAGGGTGTGGAGACCTAAAAACTGGATGAAACGTGCCCTACAACGTCTCTTCAAGAACCTGATCGAAGATCTGGGTGACCTTTTGAGCTGTGTGTTTCCAGGAACGGGATTGCATGAATTCTCGAATGGCGGTTCGATCCCAGGAGTTCGAGAAAGCACGGCGGATCCCTTCGGCAGCACAATCGGAGGTGCGTTTATCCAGAAGAATCCCCAGCTGTTCATTCGACAGTAAGTCCGCGGTTTCGCCGACCCGCGTGGCCATGACCGGTAGGCCGCAAGCCAGTGCCTCCAGTAGAACATTCGGCGAACCTTCTCGCGAAGAGAGCAGTGTGAAACAATCCGCTGCGTTGTACCACGCCGGCAGCTCCTCGTGTCGTACTGGTCCCGCCAGCAGCGCATGATGTTCGAGTTGCCGCGAACGAATTAATGTCTCTATCACCAGTTGATAGTTCGGTCCCGATCTCGGTGGTCCGCCGACGATCACCGCCAACACATCCGGAAATTGCTCGCGAACCTTCGCAATCGCCTCCACCAGCAGGTGGAACCCCTTTCGCTCCTGCAAATCGCCGACGGCGAGCACGATTCGGCGGCCTTGAGGCAGACCGAGCCGTTGTCGGGATTCATTCTGGCAGCGAGGTTGAAACACTTCCGTATCAACGCCGTTCGGAACAATCGAGATTCGATCACCCGCTGCACCCGCTCTCCGAAAAGCCTCGGATATTTCCCCACTGAGAGCGATGCAATGAGCCGACTCCCGGACAGCTGAACGAATTCCCTCACCGATGATCGGCAAATTTGGGAAACGGAGCATGTCTTCCCCACGCCCCGTGATGACGACCGGTTTACCAAATTCCCGTCCCAGCATGGCTGCGAGCGCACCGTTGGGCCACACGAAATGTGCGTCGATCAGATCGAAATCAAACTCGCGGCGAATTCGCGCAACCGCATTTCGAGCTGGACGGAGCATTAACCGAGGATGTAAATATCCGCCGACCTTCGGCGGTAACAGATAGCGAGGACGTTCAACAGCGATCCCCGCCGTCCGATCCCTGCGCGGCGTCTGCGACCAGGGATACCACCGCGGAAGCATCTTGATCGGTGGGAACCAAGGAGTCGGCGAGACGACTCGTACCTCATATCCCGGCTGATCGGCGATCGCCCGAACGCGCTCCTTGACGAACACGCCGTACGTCGGCTGCGCGCATGACGGAAAGACCGAACTCAATACGAGAATACGACGTGTACCCCGCATTGCTCGTAAGCCGTTCTGCGAATCGGCTCGATTGAGATCAGATACTGACGTGACCGACTCAGATGTCAACCTTCACTCCTTGGCGATGCCGTCCAGGCTGTTCGATTTGCGAGATTGAAGTACAAGGCCGCCAAAAAACCGGCCAACCTCCTGCTCCGTTCAACCGGCTCCACCCAGAAGGATTCGGTGCGGCGTTCAATCCGGCTTGGTATTCCGCAGAAAGCCCAGGCGTTTGAATAATCCAATGCATTCGGTCTGTGGATGAGAACGATTGATCCGGCAGCCGCGCGATACCTGCCGAGTTAAGCGGACTGACGGAATTCGTCTGGCTGTCGGCCGGTAGTACTCCCTGGACGCTGTGTTCGCCAGTCGCGACACGAAATGCCAGGGGAGACCGTCCCAGCCAAGTGCAAAGCAATAGTTCTCTGCGAGGTTCGACCGTTACCGTCAGTCGTGATGCCGACGTTGTACTGCCATAATCCGACGCCTGCCACCCGATGGGAGAGCCAGCAGCGGCCATCTGAAGATGTGATTCAACGTCGCCGTCATTACTCCATACCGCAAGGAGCGTCCCATCCTCGGGATCTCTCCAGTGCACGGCCGTTGATACTAAGTCGTTCACGCAACCCTGCTCGGGAAGTTGCCAATGGCAGCGCACGGCCCGCGGCCGGTCTGACTGCACAAAATCGGTGACGAGGAGACCAACTCCCGGCAGTGCCAGCAAAGTCCGCTCCACCAGCACTCGGTTTTCCCACTCGAGCGATCCGCGAGTGATCCAAACATTCTCCGACAAGTTGGCTTGCAGCTTCGGCGCGGGAGTCGCGTTTGACCACGCCAATCGGCCGGCGGAACGCACAAAAGAGACACCGTCGATTTCCAATGTGTTATGTGCAGCCGCGGATCGGAAGTGATTCACCCATTCATTCGGCCCGTAATAATAGGGGATGCCGGAATCGCGAAGCCGCTCTTTTCCACCGGAGAAATAGAGAACCGCGAGCGTATCGGCGTGTCCGTGGGCTGTCGAGGGGGTCGCATCACGATGCAATCCCGCCGAGATCGGACCCGCGTCAAACACCAGATGTGCTCGATCGGAATCTTCGTCGTCCTCCCGTATTGCAACGGCATACCCGGATTCTTGAAGCAGTGCTCCACGGGAGGTATTCGCGGCCGCGGGTATCCGACGAAACCGCTCGATGCCCTCGTATCCCATCATCCAGAAGAGCTCTTCACCGCAAAATGATTCGTGCAATTTAAGTGTCAAATCCTCGAACAACACCGCAGCCAGGTGACACAATGAATCGAAGTTCCAGAATTCCGTCGGAACAGCGGGAATCGATCGCGCACTGTCGAGATCGCCAATCGCCGGCCAAATGCCATCGGGACGACGAAACAGGATTCCTGCTCGAAACGCGCGGTGTGCAACCTGCTCCACTTCGATTAAAGGCTCCCCCTCGGCTCGTGCTGCGGAGATCGCCAACAACAGAAATCCGAGCGTGAAGAAGTGATAGCCTGTTGCCTGTTCAACCGTGAATCCATCAGCGTGGAATTGTCGAGCAACGTGCGACGTGAGAATCTTCCGGCCCAGCTCTCGGAACCGTCTTGCCGAGCCCCACGGTTCCAGTGCCATTCCCGCCAAATACAGGCCTGTTGCTTCGCCAATCAGATGATTGTACGGACTCGAATCGAAGGACAAATGATGTTCGAGGTAGAGGGCATGTTCCGCCATGCTCTTGGTAATGCGGTCGAGATCTTCTTTCCGACAAGAAATCGCTTTTCCGAGATGTGCAAGCGTCCAGATCCAGGAAATCAACCGGACCGAAATCTCCAGCCCACTGGTCCAATGAACTCCCTGATGCAGCGGGTTGTTCTGAATCCAATCGAGCAGAATGTTTCGGACGCGCTCAGTCTGCGGAGAATTGGTGTGAAGCGTGAGGTCTCCCGACATCGTGAGGGCGGCCGCGGCCGAGACCAGAAACTGATGTCGCCCCAGTTCCCAGATTCGTTTGACATCCACGCCGTCGCCAAGTTCATAGAGTGAAATGTCACCGTAGAATGCCATCGGCCACTGATAGCCGGAGGACGCGTCTCGATGCCAATTCAGATTCCGCTCGACATCAGCAGGCTGACCCAACAATCGAAATGATGGAGAAAACACCTGCGCGGCGCGCTCCATCGACAGCGTTTGCAACGCCGCGAAATCTTCCGGAAATCGCTCGCGGATTTGCCGCAGATTTGAAGCCTGCGCACCCGGAAGGAAGACCGATGCCAATCGATCCACATCCAAGGTAGGTAGGAGAACTTCGAATTCGCGTTCATACGGGTTCACCCCCGCAAGAAATTTGCTACGCTCGTACTTCTTTTGGCGCGCATCGACAATCCGTCGGACTATCTCACCGGCCGACATATGCCGCAGCTTGAGGATTCGTCTCAACGAATTCATGGCTCAGGGAAGATTGAATTTCCGGTTAAATCTGTTGTTGTTGAGTCACCGCGACACCGAATGACTCCCGCGGATTTCCGTAGCGGGTCCACACGGGGCGTACTGATGCAGGCAAGCGAGTTGAATTTGGGGCCGCTCTGAAAACCCGATCGAAGCCAAGCGCCAGGGCGAACCACCAGAAAAACCATTCTCCGTCGAGGCTGCTGATGAACAGGCAGACCGTGAGTTGCACCACCAAGGTTGATTCGAGGCAGACGCCGAGAAAGGCAGCTGAATCATCACCGCTCTCTCGCGCACGTCGTCCAGCGCGCCGCACCATTCGCCAGGCGAAACCAATTGTTACCAGGTACAACGTCAGTCCTTGAACTCCCCAACTAGCGGCGATGTCTAGGTAGCCGTTGTGGACCGCACGGGTTTCATCGAGATCCAGGTAATTCTTGAGAAAGCGGCGACCCAAGGCACTTTTGAATGCGGCTTCCGCCCCCGACCCTTGCGGGTTTGCGGCAATCAACCGGACCGCGGTTTTCCAGAAATCAAGCCGGCTTTGTGCGGATGTATCACGTTCTGACTCGGATGCGAAGACCGTCAGAAAACGATCGATAATTCGCTGATCGCCGATCATCACCACTGCCGCCAAGCTCCCGAGCACCATTCCAGTCAACGCATAACGTCGTGCGCGTCCGCGTGCCGCAAAGACGAGCCAAATGCCGCCGGCGATCAACGCTAGAAACGCTCCGCGACTGTTGCAACGTAAGATGACTTCGAATACCAGAATTAATGAACCTGCGGCAAGCAGTTTTTGCCACCGTTTTCCGAAGAACAACCAATGGCCCGCCGGCGGGACCATAAAACACATCAGACCGGCGAGATAATTCGCCTCCGCGGCACCCGGTGCCCCCACCCCTTCCAGACGGCCAGCCGAAATATGTCCCCGGTCATTGAATATGATTTCATACGCTATGTAGAGCGATCCGAATGTGATCGCTGTAACAAACAGCCGGATGTCGTATTGAGTTCGAATCGCGGCAACAACCAGGAATAACAGACCCAGCTGCTTCCAGATCATGGTCATCCCGCGAAGGCTGCGGGCAGGATCGTTCGCGAACAGAAAATGAACCAGGGTGGCATTGATCGCATACAGCATAATCAGGCCGAGTACCCAACGGTGTTCCCGAGGCATTTGAAACGCCGAGGTCGAACGGTGCAAGAACACACCAAGCGCGAAGATCAATGCCGCTGCGAGATTGATCCGATCGCCGAAAGTCCCGGTCAGCCACTTGCCCCACCACCAGAAGTGCGGTTCGGCATAAAACGTGAACAGATAGAGGACAATCCCCCAAGCCGGCCTGTAAAGAGTCAGGAGAGCAAGCCCTGCGAAGAGCGCCATCCAGAGCAGAACAGTGAAGCTCATTGGCTTAGTCCACTCTTCTCCAGGTACAGCTTGGCGTAGTTGGACGCCATCTGTGAGACCGAATACGACTCGGCGTGTCGGCGAACCCCGTTCTCTCCCAGAGTGATTCGCAACGCTTCGTCGTCGATCAGTTGCTCGATGGCATCGGCCAACGCCACGGAGTTCCCTGGGGGAACGACCATTCCACATGGAGCATCGCCGCCGATCAATTCCGCCGTATCACCGACGTTCGTTGCGACGACGCAAGTTTCCGATGCCATTGCTTCCAGAATCCCCAGACACATCGCTTCGCTGAGGCTGGAATTCACATAAATATCAAACAGTTGCAGCCAACTCGCGATATCCGTCTGCCTTCCTACGAAGTGCACTCGCTGAGTGAGTCGCTCGGCGATGGTTAGCTGTTCGAGCTGTATGCGTTCAGGACCATCTCCAGCAAGAACTAAATGCACGTTCCGACCACGTTCCGTGAGAATGGAGAGTGTGCGAATCGCATTCGGAAAATCTTTGACTGCCGCCAACCGACTGATACTGCCGAGTACCAACGCGTTCTCGGGAATTCCCAGCTCCCGACGCAGCCGCTGGACCGCAACTCTGTTTTCCTGCGAATCTGGTTTTTGTAAGGGAGAGCATCCGTGGCTAGGATACAGTGCAATCCCATTGGGAATAACCTGCAAAGACGATGATATACAGGGAAACTGCCGCGAAAGTCGATCACGGACGGAACTGGCACACGCGACCACGGCATCAACCCGACGGAACCCCCAACTCATTGCGTGTCTTCGAAGACGCTGCTTCCAACGGGGGGCCTGCAAGGCGTTAAGTTCTAGTCCATGCTCGGCATGAATGTGGACCGGTACGCCGGCGCGGTGACGAGCGATTACCGTCTCCAGCAAGGTTCCCCAGTTATGGGAGTGGACGACGTCGACTTTTTCCGACCTCAGCACCCTGGCGAGACGCCCTACAGCTCGAAGATCATTGCCCGGACGCTTGCCAATTGAGTGAATGGGGATATCTTTACGTTCGATCCAACCAGCTGCACTGCCGCTGCGTGTGAGCGAGATGACCATCGGCTCGAAAGACCGCTGATCCAATTGATTGACCAGGTTGGCCACACAGCGTTCCAACCCTCCCGCTTCAAACGTGCTGACCACGTAGGCGATTCGTAAGGGGCGGGTGGCTGCCTCCAGTGACGGACGAAATCGACGCTCAGGAGCAGTGGCGAACTCAGTCGTCATGGAATACTATCGGTACCCGCGGATTGTGCTTCGAACACGTTCGTGGTCCGAGATGTGGTCAAGCAGGTCACATCCCTCTCAACTATTTGATCGAGGCATTGTGCCAGCCGCGCAGTGAGTTGCCGCCCTTCATAACGATTGATCAGATCCCAATTGGGGGATGCAAGTGATTCACCTCGACGATATGCCTCGAAACGTCTCGATACGGCAGCAGCGATGGCATCAACGTCATCAGGAGGGACAACATCACCGTTACCGGTTTCGTGGATGATTTCGGCGACATCCCCTTTCGGGGCGAGAGCCAGGATCGGAGTTCCGGAGCCGAGATATTGAAACAACTTGGAAGGGATCCACCCCTCACTTTCCTTGCCACGCGAAAGGGTCAAGCAGACAACGTGTGACTGCCGCAGAATCGCGAGACTCGCCCGGTAATCAAGCCATCCCAGCAAATTCACATGCTGCTCGAGCCCATATTCCTTCACGAGCGGCTTGGCTTTTTCGCACCCCGGGCCGGTGATGACGATTTCCACCCGATCGCGCATCTCAGGAGACATATCGATGAGCCGTGCGACAGCCTGGAACAAGTACTTCGGCGAATAGGTATCATACAGTTCCGCGCGCCGTTGCTGGAGTCCGAGCACTCGGCGATAGAACCGGGGCTTCGCGCCGGCATCGAAGTAAAATGTCCCCGAGTAGGCGATCGTGAACTTCTCGAACTTCTCTTGCGGGAGCCCCTCGAAATCGTCAGTGTCGAAACCGTTGGTAATCGTGACGAACTTTTCGGCCGAACATTCAGGGAAACTCCGCAAGAAATCCATTCGATTGCCTGGCGTGTTCACTACGACCGTCGCGGCGCTTTGTAGCAGACGTCGCTCGAGACGGCGTTCCAGCATTCCATGCAGCGGCGATCTAGGACGAATGCGGGCATTCAGTGTCCAGAGATCTCGCAAATCCATGATCCAGGGAACGCCGGTGCGGCGCGACAGAGCCTCTCCGATGAGATAAGACGAGAACGGTTTTCCGGTAACGTAGATCGCGTCGACCGAGTGGCGCTCGATGACCGTCGCCCCATCTCGCACAGCAGACCGAACCCAGCCCCGTTTTTCATCGGGGATCGAAACGTAGCGCCGCAGGTCGCTCAACAAATCCGCGGATCGCTCGCGGAATTTAGAAACGACAGAGGAAGATCGTGCAACCGACGATGGTCGGTCGATCGAATTGGCGTCAATCGATTTGCCTTTGTTAAACTTCTCGACGGAGTGCGTTCGAAAGACCGGTAGGTCTTCCGACACCTTTACCAGAAGCGATTCGTCGAGATCGGGCACTTTCGCGTTCGCCGGCGTGAGTACAATGGGGTTCCAACCATACGCAGGCAACCATTTGAGAAAACGGAGCGTGCGATGGACGCCGACGTTCCCCGCCGGGGGAAAGAAATAGGAGAATACGAGTACGGTTTTGGAGCCGCTCATCGCTGCTCTCCGCGCGATGCCAGTACCCGATCGAAGATCGTCACGATCCGGTCAAGCGTATCATCGTATTGATGCAGACGAATGACTCGCTGCCTGGCCGCCGCGCCCATCTGCCCGGCGAGCTGCGGATCGTCCACCAGGCGGAGCAGCTTATGGGACAGATCCGTTGCGTTCCTTTTCTCAAACAAAAAGCCGGTGATTCCGTCATCGATGTAGTCCGGAATACCTCCCACCGACGCACCGACAAGCGGCTTACCGCACGCGCCGGCTTCCACCAGCACATTGCCCGAGCCTTCCGTGAGACTTGGAAGTACAAAGACATCCGCCGCGCGGAAATAGTCGGGGATCTCGCCACGAGATATTCGGCCGGCGAACCGCACATGCGGCCCGAGTTGCAATCTGTCCACATGCACTTGCAGAGCCGCTCCTTCCGGACCGTCGCCGCACAAGACAAGTTGCGATTCCGGCCGTCTCGCATGAAGTGCTGCAAATGCGTCGATCAGCACGCCGATCCCCTTGGACCGAACAAAGTTTCCGACGAACAGGATCGTCGGCCGGTTCGGTATGCCAAGTCGGCGACGCGCAGCTTCCGTGGGTTCCGAAAAGAATCGGTTTGTATCGACCCCTTTTAGAACTACGGAAACGTGGTCAGATTGACACCCCAGCGCAACCGCAGCATCGGCAAGAGCCTGGCTCACGGCAATCACATGTGCCGCGGATTGCAGAACTCTGGAAAACCGCCGCGCGTACAATTGATCGAGCATCTGCCCGTAATCGATGGATTGCTCCACGAGAATATCGGCCCCACGCAAGCTGACAACCACCGGTGTTCCGGTTTCCATCGCGGCTGGAACGCCCGCAATTCCCAACGGCCACGCGAATGGACTGTAGATCAGGTCGATCTTCCGATCGCGAAGGATTCTTGCAATACCTTGCTGCTGCCGGGCGGCTCGCAGTGATGCTATCCAGGAGGATTGCGAAAGCAGCTCCGATTTTCGTTTGTCTCGGAACGACAGGATTCCACCAACCGTGGCTCGCAGATTACGGAAGCTCGGAAGAGGATGAATTTGGAGATTGCCGCAGGTTGTGGTGCGCGTGACGTAAGGAGACGCGGTATGCACCTCGACTCCCCGCGCCGCAAACCCCTCTAGCTCCTCGCTCAGGAATGTATAGCGTGACGCTCCGCGCCCCTGCTGATCGGGGGGGACCAACGCAATAAGACGGAGCGGTCGAACACGCGCGGTATTGATTGATACCACGGAGGACGAAACGACCGAAGGAAGGGCACCGAACAACGTCTCTTTGTGGTGAATGACTTGGGAATCGGAGACTGACATGATCAAAGGCTATGCTAATCGATATTCGGAAGGCCCGAATTCTGATGAGAATTGATGGATTGTTCAGGATGATTGAATCGACGTGCCCAACGACGTCGCGTGCGGCTGGAAATCAAACAACGGAAGGGAAAGGTACCCCACTCGCCGCGCAAGGCTTCGACTCGCAAGCGTGTCGGAAGCCAACCCCATGACGCCCGGCGCAGCGACTGTACCGTCTCCTGCAAGTCCGCCACGGAGAGGTGCTCGTACTCTCCAAACACGGACAACACGGTGGGATTTGTGTAACTAATGTCGTTGTCAGTAAACCGGCCGGTAATGCCCAGTTCTCCGCCGAGCGCCGCCAGTGCCAGCCGGATGTCTCGTTTTTCCAGAAAATGATTCCACGTTCCGTCGATGTCACGGAGACGCGATTCCAGGACTTCCGGCATGTGGCGTTCGACAGCGACCCGCGCCTTTACCCCTCTGTGCATGCCAAAGTGGAACGCCTGGAATGGAGAGGGGTCGCTGCAATGCGTGGCAGCCGGAGCCAGGTCGGACTTATCAAACACGGTTCGTTCGCGAGGAACATCGACTCGATCGGTAAAGACCAGATCGCTGCTGCTTTTCCAGGCCAGATTGTTGCGATAACAATTCAGCCCCCAGGTCGGCCGATCGGTGAAGAAGTCATGCACCTTGATGCTCAGCAGATCCATCGTACCGTGGTTGCGAAACTTTTCGACAACTTTCGCGAAGAACTCCACATCGTTCAAGACCATATCCGCATCAATTTTCACGAGCACCTCAAACTCATCGCGGCGATCCACGAAAGTACCGTACATCTTGTGATGTGCTTCCCGTTTGGAAAGCCCGCTGATGACAAGATGATCGAACTCCCGGTAAGTTTGCGACGCGATCGATTGCAGCGAGCGGTCAAACTCCCGTTCGATCGTATGCAGCGTGACGACCAACAATCGCATAACGTCTGTACCGAAAACAGCACAAAGCCAAACGCGTGAATCAACCGATCAACAGGCCCGCCATTCGGCGACAGCCAGGCCACGGTGATATGTGGGGACCAATCGTGTGCGGCGCATCGATTGGCTCCAACGCGAAGTCCATTCTCTCCAAGCCGCCTGCTCACCGGTGCGAAATGCGTCGTCAAGCAGCAGAATCGCGTTGGGAGCCAGAAACGGTTGCACAATCGGCAGGCAACCGGATCGCCCGATCTGGCTCGGTGGCCCGTCGATCAAACAGAAATCGATGCCCCCGCGGTTCGCGACGGACTGGAGAACATCGGGTGGCACCTGGTACGCGGGACGCACACGCCCCAGAATCTCCTGATCGGCGATCGGTGCGTGCACCAATCGCACGTAGTTCAATACCCCATGCCTCGCCAGCCGCTCGCGGGTGTTTTCCAGCCACTCCGCGTCGTGGTCGATCGAAATGACAGATACAACAACGCCCGATTTCTCGGCGAACTGTGCGAAGCTGGCAAAAACCAGGCTGCTGAGACCGCTGCCGAATTCCACAATGCACCCCGGACGCCGCTTAATAAGTTGCCGCCAGAGGTAGAGCAGTGTTGCGGGGGATAGCGTCCAACTGCTTTCGTTACCGGAGATAAACCGTCCGAGCACCTCATGCTGCCGTACGAGCTCACGCGCGAAATCCTCATTCGGGCCGAAGACGCTGTAGGAGCACCACGTTCGTACGCGATCGGGGAGAGCCGACCAAATCGGGTTTGGAATCAGTCCGTACTCTCCCTGCGAAAGCCGGCGCTGATGAACTCTCCTGAGAGGTGCCGCCAACCACTGAGAAATGCGATGTCGAACACTCATTGCGAAAACTTACAGCTTCGTAAGATGTTGTAACTCTGATCGGTTAATCGAGCGTGTATCCCAACTGCTCGATTGTTCCACCCGCGATTTTGGATAGCGTTTGCCGCTGTTGCTCGTTGAATCCGCCTGCTGAAGGAAAATCTCCGTTCCGTTGCTCGTTATGGCGGACCGAAAGAACCGAGCTGATTTTATCTTCTGGTGGAACCTGAACTCCGGTAAATGTAAACAGCTTCTCGGCTACCGAGTTGTCAGCAAACAGGTCTTCAAATCGTACGGCAAGAAAGCGATCGGGTGAAATCTGATTTGAGAAGCGAGTCGCGAAATCATTCACTGCGGACCAGTACCAGCAGATTTTGGAAAATGGATCCCAGTCCGCCCATTCTGCCGCAGCCGGATCGCCTGCCGTCGGCGTTATTCTGTAACGGTCCAGCTTGTGGTGATCGTACCACCCGCGCCGCATGCCTGAACGCACGACATCGGCGGGATGGCGATAAAGATGAAGGAATCGCGCGTTCGGCAGGAGCTGTGCGATAACCGGAGCGAAGTAGGTCATCCGATTTGACATCTCCGCATAGATCCTTCCGCGATGTGTTGCGTCCTGAAGCAGGCGTCGGCGCCCGTTCAAAAAAACAGCTTGCAGAGCCTCCGGATTAGATTGCGAAGTAGGATAGGCTGCCAGCGACTCTTCGAGCAGAAGCGGTTCCGGCTCGTGAAATGCCGTGATTTCCGGAGAGAGATTCAACAGGTGCGTGAGGGACTGGGTTCCAGTGCGTCCGGTTGATAGCACGAACAAAGAACGGACCGACAGAAAATCGTTGCGGCGAAATATCTGACGCACCCTGTCCAGCATGGGCAAACTGCTCAAGCCATACCTCCTGATCGTGCGGAACCGGTCGTGAGATCGTCTTCTTCAGGGACATCTTCCGACAAGTTGGCGACGGAATCGACGGCATCAAACTCCAGAGATGCTGATTCTTGAAAGGTGTCGTGCGTCTGGACTGTGCTCCATTCGGAGGGAAAGAAGATGACGCTTTTTCCGCGAGGCAATCGACCTGTCGAAAAAACGTTACCTGGGACGACCTCAAAACTGACGGCATGGTGCACGAAATCGAGTTGTTCGCGCGACGAACTTCGCCGAACGAGCAGATTGAGCACATAAACCCCCGGCATAAGGTTCATCTGTGGAACCACACATTCGACGACCGTTTTCGACCCTGCTTGCAGATCGACCGTGAAACCGGTCGCCTCAACGCTTTGCAGGCTGCAGATGCGCAGTCCATCGTCATCAAACAAGCCGATGCCGACCGTCGCTGCTGGAATATCAACCTTGGATGCAATCGTCAGCCGCACGCGAATACCTTCTCCCATTTCGATGACCGGTGCGGCGGTTCCGTCGGATGTGAGAATTTCCACGCTTTCCAGTCGTGCTTCGCCCGTTCCGCTGCGTTCGATCGACGGTGGCGAGAGATCCCGCGTGCCCGAAGCTGCCGCAAAACTGCGAAGATACTCACCGACAACCGGCCCGGGTTCGCCGTCGCGCACAATTCGACCGTCTTCGAGCAACAGAACTCGAGTACAGAGATTCTGCACCGCTGCCATATTATGGCTGACAAAGAGCACCGTGCGGCCGGAATGCGCAACGTCGCGCATCTTTCCCAGACACTTGCGCTGAAATTCCGCGTCACCGACGGCGAGAACTTCATCAACCAGTAAGATTTCCGGATCGAGATGCGCCGCAACCGCAAACGCGAGCCTCACGCGCATGCCGCTGGAATAGCGTTTGACCGGCGTCTCCAGAAACTGCGCGACGCCGGAGAACTCAACGATCTCGTCAAATTTGCGGTTAATCTCCTTGCGGGTCATACCCAGGATCGAACCGTTGAGCAAGATGTTTTCCCGCCCGGTCAGCTCGGGATGAAAACCGGTACCAACTTCGAGCAAGCTGCCGACACGGCCGAAGAGTTCCACCCGCCCGGAGGTGGGAGTCGTGATGCGGCCGATGATCTTCAGCAACGTCGATTTTCCGGCTCCATTGCGACCGACGACTCCCAGAACCTCGCCGGCGGGAACGTCAAAGCTGAGGTCGCGAAGCGCCCAGAACTCGGACGTGCGGCCGATGGCGGCGCCGTTCCGCAAGTGGCGCCACGGAGCCAGAAAAGTTTCCGTCACGACTTCGCGCAGCGTCAAATATCCATGCGGCCGGTCAGAATTGATCCGGAAGCACTTGGACAAGTTGACGGCGCGGAGAGCGGTGGACATCGGTCAGAATGGTCTCACAAACAAGTGTGCGGATGGTTCTTAAAGATCTACAGCGGCATAAAAGTCAGGCAGCAGTCGCGATTAGATCACGTCGGCGAAGTTTGATTCGACTCGACGAAAATAAAACACACCGCAGAGAAAGATCACCAGGATCATCACGACGGCTGGGACAAGGCCGTCCCAGGGAAGTTCACCACCGAGCGTGGCGCCTCGGAAAAAAGCAATCAGACCGTTCATTGGATTCAGATCCACGAGCAACCCCAGCAACGGCGAGGAGGGACGCCGTTCTGGCAGGTAAACCGCCGGCGTGGCGAACATCCAAAGTTGTACCAGGAACGGCAATGTATATTTGAAATCGCGAAACGCGACATTCAGGGCCGCCAGGAATGTTCCGACTCCGGCCGCGGCGAGGGTTATCAGGATTAACAAGACCGGCACCATGCAAATCGGCCAGCCGGGAGCCACGCGGTAGTACGCCATCATGGCCGCCAGCAGTAGGAACGCGATCAGAAAATCGACGACGGCGGCTCCAATCGATGCGAAGGGGACAAGCAGGCGGGGAAAGTAAATCTTGGTAATCATTTGTTGGGAATTCACCACGCTGTTGGCGGCATTCGAGATCGCTGTGGAGAAAAATGTCCACGGAAGCAGTCCGGCGTAAAGAAATACAGTCGTGGGATTGTCGCCGTAGTTGACCTTCGCCATCTTTCCAAGAAACACGGAAAACACCACCATCATCATGAACGGCTGCAACACGGCCCACGAAACTCCGAGCAGCGTTTGCTTGTAGCGAATCTTGACGTCGCGCCACGTGAAGAAATAAAGCAGGTCACGATGCCGCCAGAGCTCCGCGACATCAATCAATCGCCAGCCGGAGAGCGGTTCAATCACCGTATGTGGCTGCTTCGGAGTGTGGTTCAACTCTACACCCTGTGCATCCGCAGCTTGCATTCTCGATGCTTCCATGGTCGCGCGCAGCGAATCGTGGTGTGCTGGGGATTTCGTCAGGCTTGGCATTTCCTCAAACGATTTGGCAGGCACGATATTCAAATTCGCTTAGCAGGCTGTGTGGTCGCAATTACATAGAGATTGAGGAACTCGACAGCGCCGAGGCAGAAGTTTCTACCGTAGTCAGTCGAGAGAGGTAGAGGTCAGTTGCTCGATGGTGAGCTTTCGTCCGGAATTCGTGTCATCGTCGCCAAAGTATGCCTGGAGCGAATCGCTGAGACTGCCGAACCTGAAGCGAGACAATAGCCGGTTGAGCTTTGCTTCTGTGGAGGAGAGGTTCTGGTAGTGACGAAATTTCGCGCGCATGGATCCGGAAAGGCGCGGCTGATCCGGGTCGAGCTCCCAAGGGTGAATATAAAAAACAAAGGGGCGTTTCTCTTCACGATTAAGCTTGCTCAGCCAATGCGCCGACAGATTCGACGGGTAGAGCCGGAAATACCCTCCTCCGGCGACAGGGACGTTTAGACAACCCATCCAACGATAGACGGACAACGGAAACTCCCACAACGAACCGCGCGATGTTTCGATGCAACACGGTGCACGTTCGGCCGCGGGAATTCCGTAGCAATCATGGTAGACCGGAAAAATGCTGGAATCGTACTGAAACCCCTCTTCAACGAGGATTTCGAGAGCCCAAAGTGATTTGGCAGTGATCGAGAAATTTGGCGCGCGATACGCGGTGACTCGCTCTCCGGTGATCTCCTCGACCGCCCGCGCGCCTTGTAGCAGG
>CAZVJA010000013.1:0-29252 GCA_964626885.1 uncultured Planctomycetaceae bacterium
ACCACCTCTAGAAATTAGAGTCAGTCGCCGCGATTTGCCTCTTCCTTCGTGCTTAGTGCTTCTTTAGACATTTGTGCTTCGTGCTTTATTTCTGCGTTGTCGCCTCGCTCATCCAGCGGCGGAGGTTTTCCGCATCGTTGGTGACGCTGCGTGACCCGGCGAAGAGCACCGCCGCCAGGCAGGCGCAGAAGATCGGCACGATGTACATCGCCGCGTGAATGCCGTCTGCGGCGTACGGCAGGAGCGCCTGCTGAAGATCGGTTCCGGACAATTCGCCGAGTGGTACATTGGCCGCTGTCGCGTACCGCCGGGTAAAAAAGTCACTCAGCTTGCCGAAGCCGATCGGCCCCAGTGCGCCGCCGAGCAGGTACATCGCGAAAAAGTAAAGCGACATGGCTGTCCCGCGCAGCGAAGGCTCGATGACGTCATGAATTGTGGAGTAGACGGTGGAGTAGTACATGTAGAGCGCCATGCAGCCGAGTCCCATCAGCACGGCGAACAGGGTGAGTCCCTGTGAACGCATCGCAAGCGCCACCCAGAAGACCGGCGTGGCGAGGGTAATGCCGACCGTGCCGATGATCAGCCGACCCCGGCCGTGGCCGACGCGGTCTCCCAGCATTCCCCCCAAAAACAACCCGGGGATGCCGGCGATACCGAAGATGCCGGTGGCGATGTAGGCCGCCGTCGAGGCGCTCGTGCCGTGCACCCGCACCATGTAGGAGATGAGAAATGAACCCATCGCATACATGTTAAAGTTGTGCAGCGCGCCGGAAAGGATGATCCATCGCATTGTGGGGATCGAGAGCACCAGCATCCACGGGGAGCCGCTGCGCCGCAGCGCTCCAATGGCGTGTGTTTCGGTTGCACCGCGGACCGGCTCACGAATGAAGACGGCCGCGAGCGAGCAGATCAGTCCCGGAATCAGCGCCACATAGAACGCCGCCTGCCAGCCCCAGCTTTTAGCGACCGCCCCGCTGATCGCGAAGCTGAGCGCGTTGCCGACCGGCAGACCGAGCATGAAGAACGACATCGCTCGGGCGCGGGATCGCGCGGGATACAAATCGCCGATGAGTGACGCCGACGCCGGCGCACAGACTGCTTCACCCACGCCGACCGACAGCCGCAGACCGACCATCTGCCAGAAATTCCGCGCCAACCCCGAGGCGGCGGTGAGCAAACTCCAGACGAAGACACCCCCGGCCAGCAGCCGCGCGCGATTGAAATGATCGGACAGCCGGCCGAGCGGGACGCCGACCGTGGCGTAGAGCAGCACGAACGCCGTGCCCAGCCAGCCCAGGGCGGTGTCGCTGAGTTTCCAGTCCTGCTTGATGAGTTCGCCGACCGCGCCGGGAATCAACCGGTCGTAAAAGTTCATGGTGTTGATGGCGAATAGGACACCGAGGGCGTACAGCGACTGATCGCGGGAGTTCGGCGATGTCATGCGGAGCGCTTTCTGGGGCCAGCGGGAACTGTGGGGATGATCGAAGCGAGAGGGGATTGAGACTCTCTCGCGAAACGATTCCCGGAAAACGGGAGTGCGTGCAGCCTACCACGGGAGCGTGCGCGATGCTACAGGCGAACGGGGGGACGTGAGTCCCTCGTTGTCATCGAAGCGGCGAGACGAAGCCGAACCGATGGGGCGACGAGAATCGCTGCGCGAACGCATTCTCGATGAGGCTGCGAGAGGATTCACAGCAATTCGTGAATCGGCGTCGGGTCGTCGAGGACGGCCGTTGGACGACCGCGGTGGTCGAGGAAGTGCAGCGCGGGGTCGATGCCCAGCGCGCGGTAGATCGTCGCGTGAATATGCTCCGGACGTACCGCGCGGGTTTGCGGTGCCTGACCGTTGCGATCGGTCGAGCCGATGATCTGCCCGCCGCGAATGCCGCCGCCGCCGAGGAGGCAGAACATCGCGTTTCCCCAGTGGTCACGGCCGGGCGTTCCTTTGCTCAAGGGAGGTCCGCCGTTGCCGCCGTCGTTCATGCGAGGCGTTCGGCTGAATTCGCCGCAGAGGATCACGATCGTCGTTTCGAGCAGGCCGCGCTGAGCGAGATCGGTGAACAATGCCGCCACCGCGGAGTCGACCATCGGCAAATAGTTTTCCATCCCCGCTTTGAGATCCCAGTGGTGGTCCCAGCCGCCGAAGTGGACGGTGACGAAGGTCGCCCCGGCTTCGACAAGACGGCGTGACAGCAACACGCTCTGCCCCCACGAATGGCGACCGTACATGTCGCGGATTTTGTCGTCCTCACGGCTCATGTCGAATGCTTCGCGCGCCTGCTTGCCGGAGACGAACTCGTAGGCGTCCTTGTCGAACTTGTCGAGCGTGTCGAATGTTCCCTTTGCATCGAGCGCGCGCGGGATGCGGTCGAGAGTCGTAAGGAGTTTGCGGCGATCGTCAAGACGATCAACAGTCATCCCGCCGGCGAGGTTGACGTTTTCCACCTTGAAGTTTGGAGAGTTGGGGTCACTTCCGGTGGCGAAGGGATCAAGATGCGCCCCGAGCCAGTTGCCGCCGAAATAACCGGGATTGATACCGATGCTGCTGGCGTAGGGGACGGCGATATACGCGGGAATGCCGCGGCGGTTCGGCCCGCGCTGCTTGGCGACGATCGAGCCGATCGACGGGAACTTGCCTGCGTTGTTCGCGCCACTGACCCCCATGTCTTTCGAGGTGAGCATGCGGTGCCCGCCGGCGAAGTGGTCGCCGGTGTCGTGGTGCAGCGAACGAACAATCGAAAATTTGTCAGCGACTTTCGCCTGCTTCGGGAAGAGTTCGGTGATTTCAAAACCGGGGACGTTCGTGGGAATGGGATTCCAGAGCCCGCGGACTTCGGCTGGGGCGTCGGGCTTCATGTCGTACAGGTCGAGGTGGCTGGGACCGCCATCGAGCCAGAGGAGAATGGCCGAGGTTTTTGGCTTGTCGGCCGCGACATCCCGCGACAACTCTTTTGCCCGGAGCACGTCGCCGAGGCCGAGGCTGGCCATTCCCGCGACGCCGAGTTGTACGAAGCTGCGGCGGTTCAGGCCGTCGCAGTAACTTCTCGTTCCCCCCGCATCGATCCGCAACATGGCGATGCCTCCGGCTCAAGGTATGGCCGCGAGTAGCGCGCGGACACCAGTCCTTTGCCACGCGGCTTGCGACCCATTAGCCAATGCTTATATGTATTTATACTGGATCGGCTGGCAGGTTGTCCAGCGAGAGGGTGAAGTGAGTCGGGGGCGGCATTGGGGAAACCCCTTCGTTCTCATCCGAGAAAGTCTCAGCGGTTGGGGCCGGCAAAATCGTTACAATCCGCGCGAGCTTCCCGCCCCTTTTTTGACAAACAGACGAGTCAGTGAGATCCCTTGTGTTTCAAAGGACGTTATGGTGACAGGCAGCGAAATGTGACAGGTTGCGAAACCGGGGGGAGTCGCGATGCCGATTGGCCTGCGGGCGGAAGAACGTGACAATGGAGTATCGAGGTAGGTGTCTATGAGCTATTTCAGCCGACTGACGGATATTGTGACCTGCAATCTGACGGAACTGCTTTCCAAGGAAGCGAAACCGGGGGAGGCCCTGAAGGTCATCATTGCCGAGATGGAGGAAGGGTTGGCGGGAGCCCGCCGGAGCGTGACGACAGCCGTTGCATCAGAAGAGCGGCTGCAAAAGGAGATGGCGGAGCAGTGCCGGCAGATTGAATACTGGGTTGGCGAGGCGCGCCGTGAGCTGCAAGCGGGTCACGAAGAGCAGGCGCGGCTCGCCCTGGAGCGAAAGCAGGAAGTGGCGGATGTTGTGGCGGGACTGGAACAGCAGCACAAAGCGGCCACGGCCACGCGCGATCACCTGACGACGACACTCCGGGCGCTTGAAGCGCGCATCGCGGACGCCCGCCGCCGGCTCCACGATTTTGACAGTCAGCCCGCATCCGCCAGCGGAACCCGGACCGGGTCCGGGGGACGAGCGGCAATGGGGCCGGCAGGTGAAGAAACCCGCGCCCGCCGCGTCGACGCGGAACTCGAAGCGTTGAAGCGGGAACTGGGGCGCGAGTGAGAAGCCGCCCCATTTTCCGCCTTCATTCCGTATGTGCCCTCATGGTAGTATGAAAGCATGACTATGTATTCCTGAGGAATACAGTCGTCCCTACGGGACTCGATTGTTCGAACCGGCGACCGCAACCCAGCGATGAATCGCTGGGCTATTCTCAAAGCGTCCCTCCGGGACGCTCATCCCGCGTGTACCGTTTCGCGGGCATCGTCTCGGCGACGCGTGCATCGGGATTTCGAGTAGTCGTCTCGAAACCATGAAATTCGGAAGCGACACTCCCCCGCTACTGGGTAGATCGGGCAAAGTGCTTGTTTTCCCGAGAAAACTGCTGCTGACCTCATGGGCCGGTTTTCACTACAATCGGGCGTGAATTGTGACGCGGTCGGCGGGAGACCTGGGCCCTCCTGGTGCCGCATCCCGGCATGACAAGATCATTGCCTGACGAAATCCATGGGAGTCGCGCGGATGCAACGGAGTGTTTCGCGAATTGTCTGGCTGTGCGCCACGTTCGGCGGACTGATGCTTCTCGGCAGTGAAAGCCCCGCCGCCGAGCCCCCGTCGGTCAAGTACGCGCTTTCGTTTCGGCCGTCGCAAAAAGAGGTCGATATCGAAACTCCCAAGCCTGAAGAACAGGACAAGTGCGCGGTCAAGGTCGAGCGCGCGGGGAAGTCATCCGGCTGGGTCGTGTACGGTCCCGCGGGGCAGGTGCTGCGGCGGTTCGTCGATACCGACGGCGACAACATCGTCGACCAGTGGAAGTACTACAAGCAGGGAATCGAGGTTTACCGTGATCTCGATATCAATAACAACAACAAGATCGATCAGTCGCGCTGGCTGAACACCGGCGGCACACGTTGGGGACTGAACACCAATGAAGACGGCAAGATCGATTCGTGGAAAGTACTTTCGGCGGAAGAGGCCAGCCGCGAAGCTGTGCGGGCGATGGTCGATGGAGACGAGAAGGCCCTCAGCGCGATCTTGCTGACGAAAGAGGACATTAAGACGCTCGACATCAGCGATGAGTACGCCGACAAGCTGCTCGAATCGGTGAGTGACCCGGCGAAGAAGATGGAGCAGATCGCCACGAAATCAAAAATGTTCGGAGCGCGGACCGTTTGGATGCGGTTCGACAACTCGACGCCGTGCATCATTCCGGCTGACGAAGGGAAGGCGAAGTCGGACCTGTACCTCTATGAAAACGCCATGGCGATTATTGAATCGGACGGTAAGCCGGGACTGGTTCAGATCGGCGAGATGGTCCGGGTCGGCGACGTCTGGAAACTGACTCAGATCCCACAGCCGATCGAAGGGAACTCGGCCCAGGTCACTGTCGGCGGGGTCTTGCTGCAACCTTCGGCCTCGGCGACGGCGACGGTTGCGGCGTCCGATACGCCGGGGGTCAGCCCCGAGATGCAGAAGCTGCTCGAGAAGCTGCAGGAACTCGACAAGAACGCTCCCGATCCGACCGCTGGAGCGAGCTCCATCGCCAAATACAACGCGCAGCGCGCCGATCTTATGGAGCAGCTTGTTGCGGCATCAAAATCAGACGATGAGAAGGCGCAATGGTCGCGTCAGCTTGTCGACGGATTGGCTTCGGCGGTGCAGTTCGGCGCTTACCCCGAAGGACTGAAGCGTTTGAAAACTCTCGAGGCCGACACGAAGAAGGACTCGCCGAAATCCCCGCTCTTGCCATACGTCACGTATCGCCGCATGCTGGCGGAGTACTACACCGACTCACAGGCCGCCGCGGGAGAGAAGCAGCAGGAAGTTCAAGAGTGGTGGCGGAAGGAACTCGCGAAGTTCGCGACGGAGTTTGCGGAGTCGGAGGATACACCCGAGGCGCTGCTGCAATTGGCCATCGCGCACGAATTCAACGGCAAGCCGGCCGACGCCAAGGAGTGGTACCAGAAGCTGGTCAAAAGTCACGCCGACACGCCGCCGGGGCGACGCGCCGCGGGAGCGTTGCGCCGGCTCGATATCAAAGGGAAGAACTTTGAATTGGCCGGCAGTGGACTGTCCGGCGGTACGGTTGACGTCAAGAACTATCGCGGCAAGATCGTGCTGGTTGTTTACTGGTCGACCTGGTGTACCCCCTGCACGCAGGATCTGCCGGTGCTGCGGGCGATCTATGAGCAATATCACGACCGCGGATTCGAGATCGTCGGTGTGAATCTTGACAGCACGACCGATCCGGTCGGGCCGTATCTCAAGGAACACAAAGTCACCTGGCCGCAAATATACGAACCGGGGGGCTTGGAAAGCCGTCCGGCGACTGCCTTGGGAATTGTCGTGCCGCCGGTGATGTACCTGCTGGATAAAGAAGGGCAGGTGCTTACCCAAGTCGCAAGCGTCGACGACCTCAAAGCGGCGCTCCCGGATTTGCTCAAGAAGAAATGACGCGACGGACCGCAGGTGGCCGACATGAAAAAACGGGGATTGTTTCAAAGATTCGTTCGCGGGGCGAAGAACGCCGTCAAGCAGGGAGTGATTCAGCGGCATCGCCGTGGATCGGCCGTGCTGTTCAGCGATACGACGCTCCGCGACGGGGAGCAAATGCCGGGCGCGACGCTCGAGCCGGACGACAAGGTCCGCATCGCGCTCGCATTGGAGCGAGCCGGGGTGCATTCGCTCGACGCTGGTTTCCCGGCATCGAGTGCAGCTGACGTCGAGGCGATTCGCAAAATGGTGCCGCTGGTGAAGGGACCGGTGCTGACCGCACTGTGCCGCACCGTTACCGCCGACATCGATGCTGCCGAGGAGGCGCTCGCCGGCCGCGCGGTGCACAAGCGGGGGGTGAGCCTGTTCTGCGGCACGAGCCCGCTGCATCGAGAACACAAGCTGCGAAAAAGCGAGCCGGAAGTCTTGCGGATGATCGGCGAGACGGTCGCCTACGCTTGCGAAAAATTTCAGATCGTCGCCTTCAGCCCGGAAGATGCGAGCCGGACCGAATTGCCCTTCTTGTGCGATGTGTATCGCGAGGCGATTGCCGCCGGTGCGACGACAGTCGGCTTTCCCGATACGGTCGGCATCCTTACTCCCGAAAAAGCCCGCGCGTTCATCCGGCATATTCAGGACCATGTGCCGAACATCGACCGCGCGTTGCTCGCCGTGCATTTTCATGACGATCTCGGCTTGGCGGTCGCGAACACGCTAGCCTGCATTGACGAAGGGGCGAACGTAGTGCAATGCACCGTGAACGGGCTGGGGGAACGGGCGGGGAATGCGTCGTTGGAAGAAGTCGCGATGGCGCTTGCGCTCCACGAGGACCAGTACGGCCGAACCGCGAAGATCGATACCACGCAACTGGTGCCGCTCTGTCGGCTCGTCGCGGAGTTGACCGGCATTCCGCTGCCGCGCAACAAGCCGGTGGCTGGAGCGAATATCTTCGCGACCGAGGCCGGCATCCACCAGGACGGCTTGCTAAAGAATCCCGACACGTACTTGCCCTTCCGTCCCGAGCGCGTAGGCGCCGACGGGATTCAACTCGTGCTGGGACGGCACAGCGGTCGCCGCGCGGTGGCACATCGGTTGACGGAACTGGGCATCAACGCCGGCGACGCTCAAGTGCTGGAGCTTCTCGAAGCGATCAAACGGCTGCCGAAGGGGACCGTCGTCGAGGATGAGGTACTCGTCGGGCTGTTGTCATCGCTGCCGCAGGGAGTGCGCAAGGCGTCGTGAGCGTGGAAGAACGGGAGATTGACATCCCCCGCTCGCCGGTTGCGTAGTGAATCGACAAGGCAGCTTCGAATTTGCGACACTGCTGCGTACAATGGTGGCATGATTCACTCGTCTATTGTGCGAAAGCGTCGAGTGGCCCGGCTGTTTCGCGAAAATCAATTCTGCTTCATAGCATTTGCCGTCCTCGCGTATGCTTCGATCGGGATAATTGAATCCAGACCGAGTCCTCTTCGCGCCGCTGAGCCGAACGTCAACGCTGTTAGCGAGCAGGCTGGCACGCAAGCATCGACGAATGGTGAATCGGGCATCGAGCTCGACGCCGATCGCGCGTTTGGCTATCTCCAGAAGATTTGTCGCATCGGGCGCCGGTCGAGCGGCAGCGACGGCATGGCGCGGCAGCAGAAGCTGATCGTCGAGCATTTTAGCAGGCTGGGGGCGCGGGTGTCGTTTCAGGAATTCGACGCCCGGCATCCGCTCGACGGCTCCCCCGTGCGGATGGCGAACATCGTCGTCTCCTGGCATCCCGAATTGCGCGACCGGGTGTTGCTCGCCTGCCATTACGACACACGCCCCTTCCCGGACGCCGACCAGTACAGCCCGCAGGGAATCTTCATCGGCGCGAATGACGGGGCCAGCGGCGTCGCGCTGTTCATGGAACTGGGGCATCATATGACAAAAATCAAACCGAGCTGCGGCGTCGATTTTGTCTTCTTCGACGGCGAGGAGCTCGTGTTCAACGACCAGGGGAAGTTCTTTCTTGGTTCGGAGCATTTCGCGCGGAAGTATCGCGATGATCCCCCGGCTCACCGCTACCGGTGCGGCGTGCTGGTCGACATGATCGGCGACAAGAACCTGGCGGTCTACAAGGAAAAACAGAGTCTGAAGCTCGCGGGCAACGTTACCGAGAGCGTGTGGAAAGTCGCGCGCGACCTGAAAGTCGCCGAGTTCATCGACCGCGCGAAGCATGAAGTCAACGACGATCATCTGCCGTTGAACAACATCGCGAAAATTCCGACCTGCGATCTGATCGACTTCGAATATCCCTATTGGCATACGACGCGCGATCTTCCGGCTCAATGTTCCGGGGAAAGTCTGGTGAAGGTGGGACGCGTGCTCTTGAAGTGGCTGGAAGATGTTCCACAGCCGGCGAATTGATGACGAAGTTCCGGGATCGGACGAAGTCCACGATCGTTGATTGCCTCACTCGAAGTTTCTCATCATCATACATTCGGCATGGCTGATAACGGGTTGACAACAGGCATGAATCAGATTCGAAGTGGCGATCGGGGACGACCGTGAACAAAGAACTGATTGCGGCGGCGTTCGGCTTGGTGGTGGCGGTGATTGGCGCGATCATGATCCGCACACATCGCCGTGCCTGGGATATGCAAAAGCATGACGCCGCGCTCCCGGACGACGATCGCCTGCATTTTGCCAAACGGTATCGTCGCCGCATGCAGACTTCGTCGTCCGTTGTCGTGCTCGGATTGTTACTCGCACTTGGGGGGCTGATGCCTTGGGGGCAATTTCCGCTGGCGTTCGCCTGCTATTGGGGCGGAGTGCTTCTGCTGACCGCATGGGTCATTCTGCAGGCGCTGGGCGATATGCTCTCGACCGGCGCCCGGGCAAAGGTTTCGTTGGCCGAGGTCCGTCAGAAGCAGCGCGAGCTCGAGCGACAGCTCGAGGTGTACAAAAGCCGGCGTTCCAATGGCCGGCATGAGGAATAGGGCGCGGAACATCCATCGCGCGAGTTGAGTCGAGGACTCGATTACTGCGTTCGTGTTTCCGAACTGGCCGGAAGTTTTGCCACCGCCCGGTGCTCGGAACTTTCCGCCGGGTAACACTGCCGACCGTAATACAGCCGGTTGGCTGTCTGGTAGAGGGAGACGGTGTCCTGTGCCGCTTCCGGTTCAGGGAATCCGGTCGCAGTCAGTTCGTACGTCTTCCGGTCGAGCAGATATCCCCAGGCCGATTTGTTCGAGCCGAGCACCACGAGCTTATTCTTCGCATCGAGTACCGCCACGTCGTGGTTGTGCTGCATGACGGCGAAGGCGTGCGCTGGATCGGTGGTGAGAATATCGTGGCCGAAAAAGACCGATCGATACTCCCCGCCGAGCAGTCCCATGACGGTCGGGGCGATGTCGATCGTTGAGGCGAGCGTGCTCACTCGTGTCCCCCGGCCTTCCCCATCCGGCATGAGGACCAGCACCGGCACGCGATAAGACTTCATGGGAAACATCTGCCGTCCGTAAATCCGCGCTCCGTGATCGCCCAGCACAATGAAGATCGTATCTTTGAAGAAGGCGTGGCTGCGGGCCTTGTCAAAGAAATCTCCCAGTGCCCAATCGGCATAGCTGACGGCGTTGTCCCGTTGCTGGTCGTGGGGAGAGGCTTTGATCCGCCCTTCGGGGTACGTATAGGGACGATGATTCGAAACGGTGAGCAGCGTGGCGAAGAAGGGTTTACCTTCGGCATGCAGCGCATCGAGTTCTTCAATCGCGCGGTGGAACAGGTCTTCGTCGCAAACCCCCCAGGCGTTGACGAAGACCGGGTCAACGAAGTCGCTCTGCTCGAGGAAGCGATTGAAACCGTTCGATTTCATGAAGCGGCGCACGCCGTCGAACAAGCCGCGCCCCGCCGTGATGAAGAGCCGTTCATAGCCGCGATCGGCCAGCACGTTCGCCAGTGTATAAACATGCTCCGAGTGATCCCGCTTGAGGATCGACTCGGTCGGGAGCGGCAGCAGTGATGTGAGTACCGCCTCGAGGGCCCGGGCGGTGCGGTTACCAGTGGCGTAGAAGTTGTCGAACAGGATTCCCTCTTTCGAGAGCGCGTCGAAGCGAGGCGTGAGCCCGCGATTGTCTCCCAAGACTCCCACGAAATCCGATCCGAAGCTTTCCTCAAGGACGATGACGACGTTGAGGTCGCGACGCGAGCGGGACGACGCGACGACACGATCAACCGGGTTGGCGGATTCTTTTTCCGGATGATCGGACTTGGCGACGATCCTCCGGCGCGTGCGTTCCGTCGCTTCATCCTGGTCGAGAGTCGGGTAAAAATCCTCGTAATCGACACGGCAACTCCAGGCGTAATACACGAAACTGTACCAGCCGTTCCCGGCGGATTCGTTCGCCACCCGGTTATCGCTGATCTGCGTGCTGGACCAGCTCAACGTCAGCCAGAGCGCGGGGAGAGCGGCGAGCAACGCGGCAAAGCAGGAATAACGTCTCAGCGGAGAGAGCGGGATCGGCAGGCAGGCCAGCAACGGGCGCCGAACCCAGGCATAGAAGCCGATCCCACACATTGCCACCGTCGAAAACAGCGGGATGACCGGATACGACTGCCAGATATTGCAGCAGACTTCCGTCGGATAGACGAGATACTCGAAAGCGATGTAGTTCAAGCGGGATTCGAATTCCTCGAAGAACGTAAACTCGACGATACACGAGAATGGGAGCAGCAGAAACCCGACAATCCACAGGGACTCGAGCATCAGGCGGCTTGGGCGGCTGCTGATCCAGCGATCGCCGATCAATGTCAGGTGCGCGCCCAACGGTAACACAAAAACCGCCGCGGTCAGCAGATCGAATCGAAAGCCGACGAACATCACGCGCAACAGGTCCGGCGTGGAGATCTCGTTGAATGAGACATGCCGGATCAACAGGGCAATCCGCAGCGTGGTGAACGTCAGCAACGTGATGCAGCCAACCAGCAATGTGATCGTGTGCCGACCCAACAATGACCGGATGACTCCCGCAAACTTCAAGCAGCGAAACATGGAAGGGGGTGTCCCGGATTCGAGCCGAGAAAGGCCGTCAAAGGGAGAAAGCGTTCAGCGCCGCGCCGCGTCGGAATTGCCCGCGGCTGTGGTCGAATGATCCTGCGAACCTTTTTCGTCGAGGATTTTGGCGTAGGCACGGACGTGGACGTTTTGTTCGTCCCGTCCAAACAGCGGCATGCCGGCCAACGATTCCTGGGCCGATTTGTCGCGGATCAGTTTGTCGTACAGGATGAGAAACTTCGCGGTCCGCGTGACGCCGTGCTGGCAATGCACGAGCATCGGGTAGTTGTTCGGATCGCGAATGACTGCGATATGCTGCTGGATGACCGGTTCATCATTGGGGTCGATTTTCAACGGCATCGAAAGTTCAATGAGCTTCGCGCCCGCCCCTTCGACGGCTGCCCGTTCGTCGATCCACCGCTGCTCTCCCATTTCACCCGGTTTGCAGAGGTTCACGACGGAACGAAGCTGGTAAGTGTGGACCATTTCCGCCATGGCGTCTGCCTCCAGCCATGCGGAACGATAGACCTTGCCCTGTTCATGGATGGCGAAATGCTTGTAACGTTTCGCATTCCGATACGCCCAGCCGCCGGCGACCGCGGCGCCGATGAGTAGAATGACAATCGCTGTTGTGAGCTTCTTGCGTGATTTCACCGTTCCCTCGGCAATCTTAGTAGTTAGGCGCGAATTCGCCGCGCAAACCGCGTCTGCGTGCGGATTTGTCGTCCAAATCCGGAGATGTGTCAAGGTGAGAAGAGCTCACCCGCGGAGCGCGTACCCGCTCAATATCGCGGATCGTTGCTATTTGGCGGACAGGTGCGCATCGGCGAAATCGAGCATCCGTTGCCAGTAATCGCGGTTCATCTGATGATTCGTATCGCGGCGGTATTGCATCAATTGGCTGAATTTCGGCCCGACGATCGGTTCCTCGCCGTGGACTAATCCCCCTTCCACAAGCCCCTTTGCGCCGAGAAACTTGTAGACTTTGTCGGCGGATTGCAGCCCCCGGTACGAACTGCTGTAGTTCGCCCACTTGTCCTGATCCCCTTCGGTATCGAGGAACGGACGCGGAGCGACCAGCGCCATCAGCAGGTTCTGGTCGATCGGCAGCAGATCTTCATGATCGTCGAATTTGGGGAATGTGTCATTGAACCAGTGGGGAAAGACCCGGTTGATCCGTTCGACCGTTTCCTGGTCGTTATCGCGGCTGAGGGCGCACCCGCCAGTGCCCGACTGATGCGGCGCGACGAGCGCGACGCGCTCATCAAAAGCGGCTGCGACGATGGCGGTTTTCCCAAGTCGTGAATGTCCGGTGACGCAAATCCGTTTCTGGTCGAAGTCGGGAACCGTCTCCAGATAATCAATGATCCGCGAGACTCCCCATGCCCAGGCACGGATCGAACCCCAGTCGTGCGGGCCGGGCTTGGTTTGTCCCGCGCGAAAATAGTGCGGATGAATGCCATCGGTGAAGTCGGGCTTGTCGGGATCGATATCGCCGTAGTAACAGGTGACGAGCCCGTATCCCCGCTCGACGAGATAATCGGCTGACCACATCTCCGCTTGTTTTCCACGCCCCGCGTCAGTCGCGCGGTTCTCGACGCAGTCGGGACATTTGCTATACATCCAGATTTTCGGCAGCGCGACGCCGGGGTCGTTCACTACGGTGTGATTGCCGCAGAAGTTGAGCGACAGAAACAGCGGCGCGGGCCCCTTCCGCGCGTTCGGCAAAATGCAGAGCACATGCAGCGGCGGTGTTCCCCGCGGGCCGAATCGAAGTTCTACTTCGCGAAGCGTTGCCTTGCGGGCGAGGAACTCCCGATTTTCGTACAACACCTTCGATTCGATTTTATCCGGTGCGGGGGGGGCTTGACCGTACATGTAGTATTCAAACAGCCCTTTGAGCTCGGGGCGGCGTTTCTTGTACCAGTCGTCCGGCGTCTTGACCGGCGTGCCGTCGAACATCATCAGTGGTTCGGGCAGTTCGGGATGCGATGGGAGCTGATCCACCTCCGGAAACATCGGCGTTTCTCCCTGACTTGGTGTCGTGGCAATCATGACGACAGATACAAAACAGACTCCCCAGACGATCCCCCGCAGCATCACTGTCCCCTCCGCTTGCGTCTCGAAACTTAGTTACCCGCCAGAATAACTTTCCACGATTCGCAAGGGAATTGCCTCGAACAGATTTGTTTCAGCATGGAGGACACGGTGACACGAGAATGGAGGATGGAAGATAGAGAATGGATGATGTCGATACTGGCCCACGACGCACTTTGTCATCCTCTGTCCTCCATCCGCCATCTTCCGTCTTCCATCTTCTACTCTCCTCACTCCCTTGACATCCCCGCTGTTCCGACGGACGCTCAGAGAACCATGTACGAAGTCTTCGAGCACACTGCCGACGCCGGCTTGCGGATCGAGGCACCGGATCTCGACACCCTGTTCGTCGAGGCGGCCCGGGGTTTCAATTCGCTGGTGATCGAAAACCCGGACGCCATTCGGCCGGTGGTGGAAGAGGAGATTCGTGTGGAGGGAGCAGCGCCCGATTACCTGCTGTTCGACTGGCTGAACGAGCTGCTGTTTCGGTTCGACAGCGAAAAACGTCTGTTCTCCGAGTTTACAGTGACGCGCGACGAACTCGGGCTGACGGCCAAAGTTCGGGGAGAAACATTCGACCCCGAGCGACACCAGCCGGCGCATGAAATCAAGGCGATCACGTATCATCAACTGGAAGTCAAGCAGACGGCGAACGGCTGGGAAGGGCGGGTGATCGTCGATATTTAACCTGGTACGCTCGGTTCCCTCGATGCGGCGCTCTCAGTGGTTCTGGAGATTGGGGATGTGAATCCCCCGTTCTTTCACGACGCCTTCGCACGCTGGAAAGCAGATTTCTGTTCGACAAAAACGGGGGACCGACGTCCCCCGCTCACCTGATATTTTTTTGTTACCACTTTTGCATTTCCGTACATTCTCAATTCCATACATTCTCCACCAGACTCGCGTATGACTTGTCCCGTAGGTACCGATGTTCGTCAGGCTGCCTCCATTCTTCAGGAGGGGGGACTGGTCGCCTTTCCGACCGAGACCGTGTATGGGCTCGGCGCGAACGCCCTCAACGCGCGCGCGGCGGCCCGCATCTTCGAGGTGAAGAATCGGCCGCACTTCGATCCGATCATCGTGCATGTCGCGGATCGTGCCGCGCTGACGCGGTTGGTGCGCGAGATTCCCGCCGCCGCCGCGACACTGGGGGAGCGCTTCTGGCCGGGACCGCTGACGCTCGTGCTGCCGAAGGCCGACATTGTGCCCGACATCGTGACGGCGGGACTTACGACGGTGGCCGTGCGCGTTCCCGATCATCCGACAGCGTTCGAGCTTCTGCGGGAGTCTGGTTTGCCGATCGCGGCGCCGAGCGCGAACCCGTTCGGGCGCATCAGCCCCACGCAGGCGGAGCATGTCCGCGAGATGCTGGGCGACAAGATCGACTACATTCTCGACGGCGGTCCTTGCCGTGTCGGCGTGGAGTCGACGGTCCTCGATGTTTCGGGGGACGTGCCGACGCTGCTTCGGCCGGGGGGCTTGCCTGTGGAGGAGATCGAGCAGGTGATCGGTGCCGTCGCGTTGCCGGGTCAGGCGAAGTCGAGTACATCCTCGGCCATGCCCGCTCCCGGCATGTTGCCGCGGCATTACGCGCCGCGCACTCCGCTCGTCATTCTGAATGCCGACGCGGAATCAGCACAGTTCGAAAGTCCGCGCCGCGGTTTGCTGGCATTTCAACCTCCGCGTGACACGACCAGCTACGCCGCCGTGGAGGTGCTGTCGAAATCGGGGGATCTGGCGGAAGCGGCCGCGAACTTTTTCGCGGCGCTGCGCCGTCTCGATGCGCTGGGACTCGACGTCATTCATGCGGAACCCTTTCCGGAACAGGGACTCGGCCGCGCGCTCAATGATCGTCTGCGCCGCGCCGCGGAGAAGGAGGATGGAGGATAGAAGATGGAAGACGGAGGATGGAAAGAAGTCGTCGGCTGTTCCTGAAGCCCGCAGCCTGATCAACTGAAGCCAGTTTTTGTTTGCGGGCTTCACTCTTAGTTGACATTCCAATCGCTCGCGGTAGGATGGCTGTTCGACTTGGGTGTCCCCCGGCTTGTTGCCTGGGGGAAGAATAGGGAAAACGGTGCAAATCCGTTGCGGTCCCGCCGCTGTAACCGGGGACGAACGCTGCGAAAACCACTGTGACGAACGAACGTCGACCGATGTCGGCGTTTGCAAGTCGCGGGAAGGGGCAGTCAGTAGGCGAATCCGGGAGCCAGAAGACCTGCCCAGATGTCGGTTATGCTCGTCGGGTCTTTCGAGGAAAAGACATTGCCCCGATTGCGCTGCCGTCTCACTTCCGCTTCCTAGCGAAGCGGTGCGCGGTGATTTTCGTTTTCAGTCGAGATCCCTCCGCGCGCTGAAATTCTCTCGCGAGACATTGCGCTTTCGTGTGTCCTGTTCATTCCTCGCCGACCTGACGGACGATTCGGCGACTCTGCAATTTCGAAATGCCGCCGTCCCGCCGACAAAATTCGGCCGGACGGGCCTTTTCGCGATGCAGGCCGCCACGGACAACGAGGACTTGTCATGCAGGTAAGTTTCCAGTGGTGTCGATCGATTAAGCATCATGTTCGGGGCGAAAACGGCTATTCGATGGCCCGGCGCGATCTCCCCTCTCCCCTTACAGGAGAGGGACTGAGGGTGAGGGGGTGCTTACCGGGAAAGCTTTGTTCGCGCGGCTTCACGCTCATCGAGTTGCTGGTCGTGATCGCGATCATTGCGATTTTGATCACGCTGCTGTTGCCGGCGGTGCAGCATGCCCGCGCATCGGCCCGGCGCACGCAGTGCCGCAACAATATCAAGCAACTCGTGCTCGCGCTGCACAATTATGCCGAGTCGCACCTCGAAGTTCTCATGCCGTACAGCATCGACGATGTTGTCGAAATCAATTACGTCACCTCCGGATTCTCCGGAACGCGCGGCAAGATCAACTACTGGTTCGGCATCGTCGATAACACGCAGACCAGTCCGTATCTGCAGCTTGATTTTGCCAAAGGGTTTCTTGCTCCCTATATGGAGTCGGTCCGGGCGGCGTACCAGTGTCCCGACTTCGGCGTGATGCAGGTCGGCAATGTGCGGTTCGGCGAGATGGCCTCGGGCTACGCATACAACGGCTATTCGCTGGGGCGCGGCATCGACTACGATTATTCCGCCTGGCCGACGATCGCCGTCAGCAGTGCCCCCGCCACGTTCAAGTTTCGCGATATCGGTACAACATCCAAAACGATCGCGTTTACCGACAGCGCGCAGGTCCGCTGCTTCGATTGGCCGACGTGCAGCAATCTGTCGGTCGAGGAAGTCTGGCTGCTGGAGCCGCCGTCGAATCAATATCCCACGACGCACTTCCGGCATGACGGGACCGCGAACGTTGCGTTTTTGGACGGGCATGTGGAGACCGTCGAACCAAGCTGGATCGATCTGCCGTTTGTCCCACCGGCGCAGGTGGACCGTATGCGGAAGATCGGGCTGGGGCATGTCGGGCCGGATGATACGTTTTACGACCAGCAATAACGGAAAGGAGCCGCTGCCATGAATTCCCAATGGCCGAAGCTTCTGGCCGTGATTGCTCTCGTTGTGTTGATACCGACGGCCTGGTTCTGGATGACCGCGCGCGGCGGATCGGCTGCGGCGGGCGAGGACGTGGTCTACGTTTGCAGCGAAACGGGTCAAACAGTTGTTGCTCCGCTGCAGGCGACACCGGCCGTCAACCCCGCCACCGGAAAGTCAACGTTATTGTGCGGGGTGTATTGTCCGAAATGCGATCGCTGGTACGCAATGCCTCCGCCGGACCATGCAGCGGGGAATCCCAAGCCGCTCATCTGCCGCGTACACAACGTTCCCATGACGACGGACGGGCCGAAGCCCGCGCAACAAGTTTCCACACCGTAAAGATTTGAACAAGAGCGAACCTGTTTCGGTTTTCTTTTTCCAGGAGTTGTGCTATCAGAACGAGTTCCAGGGATGAACAGCCAGCCGATCGCCAGTCGCGTTTCTCCCTGGGACATATTTCAGGAGCCAAATCGATGAACCTGCCGAAGTTGATTTTGATGACGCTGATGATTGCCGTGCCGGCGACGCTGAGACTGGTCGATATCGGCTGGAATGCGATTCCGATTGGTGCTGTGGCGTTGTTCGCCGGGGCGACGTTCCGCCATCGCGGGCTGGCGCTCGCCGTGCCGGTGTGTGCGATGTTGATCAGCGATTTGGCCCTCGGTTTTGTCCGCCACGATTTCGCGTTCTACACGTTCCACCCGCTGCTGCCTGTCGTCTACGGCTGCTATCTCGCGAGCGTCTGCCTCGGGTTCGGCATTCGCGCCCACTGGAACCGGCTGGATACCGCCTCCGAAGACCTGGGAGCAATTGCTGAACGTGCCCATGCGGCGCGCGGGGATTGGACCATGCTCTCCCGTCGGGCGGTGCCGGTGGCGTTCGGGACTCTTGCGGGGGCGTTTTTCTTTTTCTTCGCGACGAACTTCGGCGACTGGCTGGTCTACTACGAGCATAGCTGGAACGGGTTCGTCACCTGCTTCGCGAAGGCGATTCCGTTCTTCCGCAACACGCTGGCGGCCGATACGTTTGGGGCCATCGTGTTGTTCAGCGGGTATGAAATCCTCTGCCGCCGGGCCGCGATTTCCGATCCGACCGGCCTGCTGCATGCCCGGTAAACCGCCATGCACAGCCACCGCATTGTTTCGCTGATACCCAGCGGCACGGAGATCGTCGCGGCTCTCGGGTTCGAGAGTGAACTCGTCGGGCGGTCGCACGAATGCGACTTTCCCGAGTTAGTGACATCGCTCCCCATCTGCACCGCAGCCGATATCAACGTCGCCGGGACGAGCCGGCAGATCGACGATGATGTTCGCGCCCGGCTCAAGGAAGCGGTCTCACTCTATCGCGTGCTGGAGGAAGAACTCGAGCGCCTCCAGCCGACGTTGATCATCACGCAGGCGCAATGCGAAGTCTGCGCCGTCAGCTTGGAGGAAGTCGAGGCGGCCGTCTGCCGGATGATCGGCTCGCAACCGGACATCGTCTCGCTGGAACCGATGCAATTGGCCGATGTGTGGGATGATATTCTTCGGGTGGCCGCCGCGCTCGACGTGCCGGAACGCGGGACGTCGCTTGTCGCGAGATGCCGGCAGCGACTGAACGCGATTCAGATTCGCACCAACACGATTTCACACCGGCCGCGCGTCGCCTGCATCGAATGGATCGACCCGCTGATGGCTGCCGGCAATTGGGTGCCGGAACTCATCGAGATCGCCGGTGGAGAATGCCTGTTTGGCGAAACCGGTTTTCATTCGCCGTGGCTCGACTGGGAGCGGCTTGTCGCCGCCGACCCGGACGTAATTGTCGTCATGCCTTGCGGGTTCGGTATCGATCGCTGCCATCGGGAAATGTCGATCCTCGTGGAGCAGGAAGGCTGGAGCGATCTGCGTGCCGTACGGAACAATCAGGTGCATCTCACCGACGGCAACCAGTATTTCAATCGCCCAGGGCCGCGTCTGGTGGAGTCAGCCGAGATCCTCGCGGAGATTCTGCATCCCGCGCAGTTCGATTTTGGGCACCGGGGTATCGACTGGCGCGCGTTCGAATCGGCGTGAGCGAGAAGTTTCTCGACCATACGGATGTGTGGCACGCCCTGAGTCGGCGAATGGCGTGGTGAGGGCGAACTTAGTTGCATCCGATTTTGCCTTACAGGCGAATCTACTTGCCGCTTTCCTTGTGAGACAATTCTTCGGGAGGTGAGCCAAGAAAGCCCCACGCCCGTCGCAAAGCCTCCTGGCGTGCCACCCCGATCCGAAGGGATGGACGTTGTGGCAATGCGCCCCGCCAGGGGGTACGATCAATCACGCAAGATCGATTCTGATCCCGATGGTTGTGAATAGAAACGCATCTTGAGGGCGGAGAGCACATTGAGCCGTACTTTTCTGATCGCTGTCGCATTTTTCGTTGCGCTCTTGTCCGAAGTACACGCCGCCGAGGTCGTCACGCTGGCGGGAATAGGGAAGTCCGGTTACAGCGGCGATGGGGGACTGACGTCGCGGGCGGAGGTCGGCGGACCGTTCGGTCTGACGATCGGACCCGACGGCGCGCTGTATGTTTGCGAGATTGCAAATCACGTTATCCGACGGATTGACGAGAAATCGGGCACCATCTCCACGGTCGTCGGTTCCGGCAAAAAAGGCTACTCGGGAGACGGCGGTCCCGCGTTCAAGGCGCAGCTTAACGAACCGTATGAAATTCGTTTTGACCGTGACGGCAACATGTTCTTCGTCGAGATGATGAACCACATCGTCCGCCGTGTCGATCATGCGACCGGCCTCATTTCGACCGTGGCGGGAACGGGGCAGAAAGGTTTTTCCGGAGACGGCGGCCCGGCGGTCCGCGCGCAACTCAACGCGCCGCATTCCATTGCGCTCGACGCTGCTAGTCAACTCAACATCTGCGACATCGGCAACCACCGCATTCGCCGCGTCGATCTCGTGTGCGGGCTCATCACGTCTTTTGCTGGAACCGGAGAGAAAAAGCCAACACCCGACGGCGCGCCGCTGACCGGAACGCCGCTCAACGGTCCTCGAGCGCTCGCTTTCGACGGCAAGGCGAATCTGTATCTTGCACTGCGAGAGGGAAACGCCGTCTATCGAATTGATCTCAAGAGCAGAAGATTGCACCACGTCGCCGGAACGGGCCAGAAAGGTTATTCGGGAGACGGAGGGGAGGCCAAACAGGCCCGGCTCGCGGGTCCGAAGGGAATTTCCGTCGGACCGAACGGCGACATCTACCTGGCCGATACCGAGAATCACGTCATTCGCGTGATTCACATCGCGGATGGAACCATCGCTACGCTGGTCGGCGACGGCACCAAGGGAGACGGCCCGGATGGCCCGCCGCGCCACTGTCGGCTGGCCCAGCCGCACGGTGTGTTTGTCGATTCGCATGGAAATGTCTACATTGGAGACAGCACGAACCATCGGGTTCGCAAACTCCCCGTCCGGTAATGATGCCTTCGTTTGGCGAGAATTTTCGCTGAGATATTCTGAGGAACCGCAACCATGAAGAACCTGTTGCTGGCCGCGTGTGCCATCGGACTTGTGTTGAGTGCGTCCCCGTCGGGCCGCGCGCAAGAATTAAGCTGGACGCGTCACAAGCTGGACGAGGCCTTCCGTTCGGAAGGGGTGGCCGCGGCCGACATCAACCACGACGGCAAGATGGATGTCTTCGCCGGCGACGTCTGGTACGAAGCCCCCGAGTGGAAGATGCACGCAATTCGCGAAGTCGGCAAGTTCGTCGCAGGGGTTGGATATAGTAAGAGCTTCTGCAACTGGGCCTACGACATTAACGGCGACGGCTGGGACGACCTGATCCTCGTCGGCTTTCCGGGCGACCCGTTCTTCTGGTACGAGAATCCGAAGAATGCGGAGGGACACTGGAAGGAACGGACCATCTGGCACAGCGCCTGCAACGAGTCGCCCTGCTTCCTCGACCTCACCGGTGACGGTAAGCCGGAGATCATCCTCGGCTCGCAGCCTGAGTCGCAGATGGGATACATCGAAATCCCCGCTCCGGACAAGCTGGATGTCAAAGAGTGGACGTTCCATGCGGTCAGTCGTCCTGGAGACCCGGCGAAGAACGGCACCTTCAAGTATTACCACGGGCTCGGCGTCGGAGATTTCAACCGTGATGGACGGAACGACGTGCTCATTCCGCACGGCTGGTGGGAAGCGCCCGAAGACCGAAAGGCGGTCGAATGGGAGTTTCATCCCTTCGCGCTCTCCAAGGAAGAAGGGAAAGATCCCCTACCGGCCTCGAACCTGTGGGCCGAGGATCTCGACCTCGACGGCGACAGTGACATCATTATGAGTTCAGCTCACACCTACGGTGTCTGGTGGTTCGAGAACCTCGACGGCACGAAGTTCAAATATCATCTCATCGACGAAACCTGCTCACAGACGCACGCGATGGAGTTCGTCGACATGAACGGCGACGGACAAAAAGACATGATAACCGGCAAACGGTACTTCGCGCACAACGGGCACGACCCCGGCGAGTACGAACCGGTGCTGATGCTCTGGTACGAAATTCACCGTGAGAAGGGGGGGGAGCCGAAGTTTCTGCGGCATGAGATCGAAGCAGGGCTCGGCACCGGTGTCGGCACGCAGTTCCAGGTAACCGACTTCAACGGCGACACGTTCCCGGACATCGTGCTGTCGAACAAGAAGGGGGTCAACGTACTGGTGCAATCGAGGGGGAAGAAGTAATTGCGGGCCGATCAAGCGCCCACGCCGATGAATTTTGGTCAGGCCTCTTCCGCGCATCAATTAAGCCCAGGGACGACCGTCCCTGGGCTTTTTCGCGCGATCGTACTGCTTTTGAGATACGAGTGCGGACGAGAGGAGTCGAACCTCCACGGGCTGTTAAGGCCCACTGGCTCCTGAGGCCAGCGCGTCTGCCAATTCCGCCACGTCCGCGCGTCTGCAAAAACTTTGATCGACCGGCTTGGATGGCAGGATTCTCCGGGGCGCGCCGACCAGCTTGTGTGCTAACCGCTTTGCCCCGGCCATCCGCTCAAAAAAGCCGGAAATCAGAGAATAGAAATTCGCCCGCCGATCGGCAAGTCGCGCGACGGAGATTTTCGCTGCCCGATGTTGTGGCACCGGCGGAGATGCTCAGCTTCCTTCGCAATACGATTAGCCCACGGTCGGCCGACCGTGGGTTTGACGATTACACCTCAGGCGCCACCGTATTGTCCCCATTATCCCCGCCCCGCGAAATCTCGCAGTCGGACCGGTTGCCGTTTCGGACCCCAGCTGCCGGGGGCAGTCTCGAAGACCCCCGCGCATTTCGCGCCGCACGACTTGCAACACCCTTCCACCGTCAGGTTCCATTGGCCGAGCACGTACCAGTCCCGCTCGATAAGCAGCCCGCCGCACTGGTGACAATAGGTGCTCCCGCCGTCGCCGTCGTGTACGTTGCCGGTGTAGGCGTAGCGGACGCCGTTCCGGAGCGCGATCTGCCGCGCACGCGTCAATGTGGCTGGCGGTGTGGCGGGAATGTCGAGCATGCGGAAGTCGGGATGAAACGCCGAAAAGTGCATCGGTACATCGGGGCCGAGACGTTCGACCACCCACCGGGTCATGGCGTCGATCTCGTCGTCGGAATCGTTCTGGCCGGGAATCAGCAGTGTCGTCAGCTCAAACCAGACGTTCGTTTCATGCTTGATGTATTCAAGCGTTTCGAGCACCGGCTGCAAGTGGCTGAGACAGACATCGTGGTAAAACCGCTCCGTAAACCCCTTCAAGTCGACATTCGCGGCGTCCATGTGCCGGAAAAACTCGGCCCGCGGCTCAGGGCAGATTTCTCCCGCCGTCACCGCCACTGTTTTGATCCCCAGCGCGTGACACGCCTTCGCGGTGTCGATCGCGTATTCCAGGAAGATCACGGGATCGTTGTACGTGAAGGCGACGCTCCGGCAGCCGAGTTCGTGCGCGGCCCGTGCGATCAGTTCCGGCGAGGCCTCGTCGGCCAGAGTGTCGATCTCGCGCGACTTGCTGATATCCCAGTTCTGACAGAATTTGCAGCCGAGGTTACAGCCGGCCGTGCCGAAGCTGAGCACCGGAGTACCGGGGAGAAAATGATTGAGCGGCTTTTTCTCGATCGGATCGATGCAATAGCCGCTCGAACGGCCGTAAGTGGTGAGCACGACTTCTCCCTCCTCGCAGGCGCGGACAAAACAGAATCCGCGCTGCCCTTCGTGCAGCTTGCAATAGCGGGGGCAAAGATCGCACTGCACGCGGCCGTCATCGAGGGCGTGCCAGTATTTGGTGGGGACTATGAAGGGGGCGGCAGAGGTCACGGGTTGCTCCTCTCTCCGTGAGGGGAATATCATTATAGCTGAATCAGGTTGTTCAAGTTACGAGGGAACGCGAGTCTCGGTGGTACCCAGGTTTCATTCTCCCTCTCCCCTCGCGGGAGAGGGCGGGGGTGAGGGGGCGATCTGCCGCGTAATTCAGAATGTGAATTGAAATGACAGTCGTGCGACCAGCAGCGGTGGCGGGGCGGTTTTATCCGGATGATCCGGTCGAGTTGCGCGCCGAGATCGGCCGCTATCTGCAAGGGGCTCCGAGCAGCAACGCCGCTCCGAAGGGAATTATTGCGCCGCATGCCGGGTACGTCTACTCGGGCCCCGTGGCAGCGTCGGCTTATAAGGCACTCGCGAACCGTCGCCATGAGATTTCCCGAGTGGTTTTGATCGGTCCCTCCCATTTTGTGCCGGTGCGGGGGCTGGCTGCCTCGAGCGCCGACACTTTCGAGACTCCGCTCGGCCGGGTGCCGGTCGATACGTCGGCGATCAAGGAGTTGCTCGTCCTGCCGCAGGTCGAAATCAACGATGCCGCCCATGCCCGCGAACATAGCCTGGAAGTTCACATCCCGTTTCTGCAGGAAGTGCTCGGGTCGTTTCAACTGGTGCCGCTGGTGGTCGGCGAGGCAACACCAGAAGAGGTAGCCCAGGTGTTGGAACTGTTGTGGAACGGTCCCGAAACCGCGATTGTGATCAGCTCGGATCTCAGCCATTTTCACGACCACGCGATGGCAACGGCGATCGACGGGCGGACCTCAAAGCTGATCGAAGGGCTGCGGTACGAGGAATTGCGCGGCGATCTCTGTTGCGGCTTCAAGCCGATCAGCGGGTTGTTGTTCGCCGCGAGAAAGCGGGCGCTCTCGGTACGTGCAGTTGATCTGAGGAACTCGGGAGACACCGCCGGCCCGCGCGACCGCGTGGTGGGGTATGGAGCGTATGTCGTCGGATAGTTTTTTCTCTCAACCATCCCCAACTGCGTCGGTTGATCGCGGTCGAGCCTCAGGCGAGCCCCCGGAACCTTTCAGCATGAACGAATCGAATTCCGTTAATCAGCCCTGCCTGTCGCTCGAAGATCGCCGGTTGTTGTTCCAGGTGGCGGAGCAGTCGATTGCCGCGCAACTCTCCAGTGGCAGAACGCTCGAACTCGACGTGACCAAGTTTCCGGCTCCCCTTCAGGAGATGCGGGCCACATTCGTCACGCTCCAGATCGCGGGACATCTGCGCGGCTGCATGGGGTCGTTGGTGGCGCGCGATCCGCTGGTGCGCGATGTGGCGAACAACGCCGTCTCGGCCGCTTTCCGTGATCCCCGGTTTTCTCCGTTGACGAGTGCGGAGTTCTCACGGCTCGACTTTCACATCTCGGTTCTTTCGCCGCCGTCGCCGATGGAAGTCCGTTCCGAGGAAGAATGGTTCGCGACGGTACGGCCGGGGATTGACGGGCTGATTCTTTACGAAGGCCGTCACCGGGCGACGCTGCTCCCCGCCGTCTGGGAGAACGTGGCGGACCCGCGCGAGTTTCTCGGCCACCTCAAGCGGAAGGCAGGGCTGCCGCTCGACTACTGGTCGGAGACGATCCGCTTCGAACGCTACACGGCGGAGTCGCTCGAGAAACCACGAGACGAATCGGTGGATTCGCTTGCGGGCTGATTGCCCTGCGTCTCTAATCTGTTGGAGACCAATCGAAAGGGCTGCCATGAGCAATTCAAAAATCCGCTGGGGGATCCTGAGCACCGCGAAGATCGGCGTCAACAAGGTCATCCCCGGCATGCAGAACGGAACACATTGCGAGATTGTCGCCATTGCCTCGCGCAGTCTCGACAGTGCAAAGCAGGCAGCGGGAAAGCTCGGCATTCCCCGTGCGTTCGGCTCGTACGAGGAACTGCTGGCCGACGCTGATGTGCAGGCGATCTACAACCCGCTGCCGAATCATCTGCACGTGCCGTGGTCGATCCGCGCACTCGAAGCGGGGAAGCATGTCCTCTGCGAAAAGCCGATTGGCCTCTCGGCTGCGGAAGGGCAGCAACTCGTCGATGCCGCGAAGCGACACCCGCGGCTCAAGGTGATGGAAGCTTTCATGTACCGCCATCACCCGCAATGGAAGCGGGCCTGTGCAATCGTGGCCGGCGGGGGCGTTGGGGAACTGCGGACGATTCAGTCCTTCTTCTCTTACTACAACGGAGACCCGGCGAACTACCGCAACAATCCAGCGTTCGGCGGCGGCGGGTTGCTGGACATCGGCTGCTATTCGATTTCTCTCTCTCGACTTGTGTTCGGGGCCGAGCCGAAACGGGTCTTCGGCACCGTGGAGTACGATCCCGAATTCAAAACCGACCGGCTGGCGTCGGCCATTCTCGACTTCGGGCGCGGCACGTCAAGCTTTACCTGCGCGACGAAATTGGCGCCGTATCAGCGGGTGAATATCTTCGGGACGACGGGGCGGGTCGAAATTGAAATCCCGTTCAACGCCCCGCCGGACCGCCCGTGCAAAATGTGGCATCAGCATGACGGCAAGACGGAGGAGATTCTGCTTGAGACTTGTGATCAGTACGGCCTCCAGGGGGATCTCTTTTCGCGGGCGATTATCGACGATACGCCGGTTCCTACGCCGATCGAGGATGCCGTCGCGAATATGAAGGTGATCGAAGGGGTCATCGCCAGCGGCAAAAGCGGCGGCTGGGTGACGGTTTGACGCGGGAGGACATACGCACCCTTATCCTTTGTGTCAAAACGGCGATCAAGGGGCGGTAGCCGAGGCCCCACGGGCATTGCCAGTTTTCTTGCAACCACAGCCACTTTTCGCAGGTACCTTGGGGGAGGGCTTCCGTCCGGCAAAGGGAAGGTCTGTCCCTCGCGGCCGGCTACCGGAGGTTTTTCCGCCGCGGAAGCATCCTTATCGGGTGACTTACATTCGCTGTCAAATCTTGTTTTCTTCCATAGGTTCGTTGGAAAGGTGCGTCTCTTATGAACGTTCGGAAAGTTGCTGTTTTTGCCTTATTGTCGCTGTTTTCGGTGGTCATCGCCGTACGGGCAGAAGATCTGGAGCAAATTGAATCGGAAACCGCACAACGAGTTGCGGAGCATCTGTCGAAGAAATTCCTGGAGGAGACCAAGGAGCCGCAGGTGAAGTTCGAGGTCGACCCGATGAAGGCCGTCGGCCTGCACAGCGGACATGACGGCATTGTGATGGTGCCGATCAAAGGTCTCAAAGAGGGGGAGATCAATCCGGCGGTCGAGAGCGAAAACGGAGCAGGGCTCTGCTACCTGTTTTGCTCGCAATGCTTTAACCCCATGGTCGGCGACAAACCGGCCGAGGCCGACAAGCTCCGCAAGCTCAAGTTCACCGACGGCGAAGGGAACGATCGGGAAGCAACCTGTCTGCTGGTGACTGCGAAGCACGTGGCGGGGGATGAGTGGAAACTGCTGGTGTTCGGTTCCGACAAGAAGCCGCTCATCGAATCGGATTGGAGCGAATCGGGCGAGAGCAAGGAAGGAGATCTCGCCATGCACGTGAAGGACGCGAAGGACAACAAGGCGAAGCTGGTGTTCACGTTGTATAACAAGTATTCGTCGTCGATTCCGATCGCACACAAGTAAGTCGTGCGGGTGAATTGTTTCGCACGCGGCAACGTTGAATGCGGGTCAACGCGGCCCACGGACATCCGTCCGTGGGCTTTTTCATTTTGCGGAACTTTCCAGGATATTTGCGCGTGCGTCCGATTATCCGGCACGATCAACGCGAGCGTGCCGCGCCTGCCGTCGCGGTGTGTCCGCAAGAATGCGTCGTCGTTCGGCGGGTGGTTCTAAATCAAAACTGTGCAGGAAGCCGGGGCGATCGGACCGTCCCCCGCGCTGATAATCTCGCCAAAGCGTTCTTGCGACCAGCTCTGCATCGAGCAGTCGGACATCCACAAGGAACTCGAACAGACGCTCCGCCAGGCGCACCAGCGGAATGGAATGCGTTTTTTCCTCCCGATCGTAAAGGCGATCGGCGAATCGCAGGAACCATGCGAAGGGAGATTCGTCTCCCCAGATGAGCGGCGTGCTCTCCACAAAGTTCCCGCTGTTGGCCACCAGATCCCAGTAGCGGGCGAACCGCCGCAGTCGGCTCATTGTCTCGAAATCGATGAGCGACGTTGCGAGAATTTCGTACGGCGCATGCGGACTGTAGCGCATCTGGAAAGCTTCGTCGTGCCGCACAATCGGCGTGCCGCGCAGACGCTTGAGCATTCCCACTTGAATCTCCTGCGGTCCGAGCGTCACCAGCTGGTCGAAGCCCGCTCCGAAGCTCTCGATCGATTCTCCCGGCAGGCCGACGATGAGGTCGGCATGAACGTGCACGCCGGTCTGTTCGCGCAGAAACATGAGGTTCTCGGCCGCTTTGGCATTGTCTTGCCGGCGGCTGATGAGTTCCGCGACTTGATCGTTGAACGTCTGGATTCCGACCTCGAACTGCAACGCGGCGGGGGGAAACCGCGCGATCAGATCCTTCAGCGAATCGGGGAGCCGATCGGGAATCATCTCGAAGTGCAGGAACATTCCGGGCTCGAAGCGTTCGAGAAAGAATTGCAGAATCGCCGCACTGGTTTTCAAATTGAGGTTGAATGTCCGGTCGACGAACTTGAACTGCCGCGTTCCCCGGTTGAGCAGTGACTGCATCGCCGCCAGGAATTGATCCAGTGGAAACTGCCGCACGGGAATATCAAGCGCTGACAGGCAGAACTCGCAGGTGAAGGGGCAGCCGCGCGATGCCTCAACGTAGATGACCCGATGGGCCACATCCTCGGCCGTGTACTCGTCGTAGGGGAGGGCCACCGATTCGAGCGGCGGGACGTCGGCTGCAACGATCTTTTTCGCGGGGGGATTCCCGTCCAGAACGTCTGTGCAGACGCGCGGGAAGACGAGATCCGCTTCGCCGGGGATGACGTAGTCCGCAAGTCGAGCAATTTCCTGCGATTCGATCTCGTAACTGGCTTCCGGTCCGCCGACAATGACCGTCACGTCGGGACGAACACGTTTGAGATCCGCGACGAGCCGCGTCGAAAGGTCGATGTTCCAGATGTAGACACCCAGGCCAACGATTTGCGGCCCGCGTGCGAGGATTTTGTCGAGCACGTCGACCGCATGATCGTTGAGGGAGAATTCCGCGATTTCGGTCTTCGGACGCAGATCTCCCATGTTCGCCAGCAGGCAGCGGAGCCCGAACGCGGAATGGGCATAGCGGGCGTTGAAGGTCGCGAGCAGAATATCGGGCATAGGGGTCGAGTCTATCAGCGGGCGGTCGTCGCGTCCCTGCTATTCGACCTTGCCCAGCGCCTTCAGCGCGATTTTGCGGGTATCGAAATTCATCCACATCTGGTCGAGCTTCATGATCTGCAGGACGTCGAGCATTTCCGGAGACGCGTCACAAATTGCGGTGTGGCCTCCCGCCTCCTGCACTTTCGAGGCCATGGTATGCATCGCCCCGATGATGATTGAACCGAAGTAGTTGTTGCTTCCCAGGTCGATCAACAGGTGCACCGGCCCGAGATGATTGAGGATCTCGAGCACGGTATTGAGTTCCGTCGCGACGTCGGAATCGCGAAATCCGACGGCATCTCCCATGGGCTGCACGATCAGTATGTTTCCCTGCTGCTCAAGGGAGAAGACCTTGTGGAACTTGGCTCTTTCGAGAATAGCCGACAACGCACACCTCCCACCCAAGATCAGTTGAATCGGATGCCGATTCCTCCGCTTGTAACTTCTTTGTTTTAACAGGGCGGAATCGTTCCGTCACGCAAGATTTTCTTCCCCGATACGATTCCACAGTACGATTCCAC
>CAZVJA010000013.1:29352-49435 GCA_964626885.1 uncultured Planctomycetaceae bacterium
TCGTTCCGTCACGCAAGATTTTCTTCCCCGATACGATTCCACAGTACGATTCCACGCTGAGTTTGCAAGCGGAGTGACAGGCAGAAGACGGGGCAATCTTAGGCACGGCCTTTGCTTCATCACTTGAAACCCGTTTATACTCGGGACTGCGAAAAATCCTGCGAGTATCGTCCAAAAGATATTGGAGCGAACCGATGTCACGACCCGGCTTTTCGCGAAGACGTTTTCTGGCTGCCGCCGGCGGGTTGATCGCGGCGGCACCTGCTGCCCGCCTTGCCCGGTCCGCCGAGCCGCCGCTGGTGACCAGCCCGCGCGCGACCTCCGGCGACAGTCGTTTCGAACCCCGTTGGGACGAGCAGCTCACCATCACCGTCGGCCCGGAAAAGGCCGACATCATGGGGCTGAATGATAAGGCGATTCAGGGGGCCATCGATACCGTTACACGGTTCGGCGGCGGGACGGTGAAGATCCTGCCGGGAACCTACACGCTCCGCGCAGCTCTCTGGCTCAGCTCGAACGTTCGGCTGCTCGGCAGCGGCGCGGAGACGATTCTCACCAAGCCGGCTTCCGTCACCGCGAAAATCTCGGAAGACTCCGACTGGTACGACCAGGAGATTACCGTCGCCGACGCAAAAGGTTTCCAGGTTGGCGACAGTGTCGCCCTGCAGACCAAAGATCCGCACAACGGCGGGCAGGACGTGTTGAAGCGGGTGCTCGTAGCCCGTTCCGGCAATCGCTTCAAGCTCGATAAGCCGCTCCGCGAGAATTTCTGGATCTCCGGCGCGCCGACGCTCTCGACCCTCTACCCGCTCGTCACCAGCGAATACACGTCGGACGTGGTGATCGAGAACCTCGCCCTCGACGGCAACCGCGCGAACAACGTCAACTTCAACGGCAACTACGGCGGCTGCATCTTCCTGCAGGACTGCAACCGCTACACGATTCGCGATGTCACCGCCCGCAACTACAACGGCGACGGCATCAGTTGGCAGATCTGCCATGATGTGGTGGTCGAGAATTGTCACAGCCACGACAACGCCGACCTCGGCCTGCATCCCGGTTCCGGATCGCAGCGGCCAGTGATGCGCGGCAACAAACTAGAGCGCAACGGCATCGGCATCTTCTTCTGCTGGGGGATCAAGTACGGGCTGGCGGAGAAGAACAAGATCGACGGCAGCCTGAACTACGGCGTCTCGATCGGCCACAACGACACCGATAATTTCGTCGTCGATAACGATATCACCAACAGCGGTGTCAGCGGCGTGCTCTTCCGCGACGAGAACCGGGGCAAGGACTTCTGGCCGAACCGCAACCGCATCGAAAACAATCGCATCATCGACAGCGGTCCGGAAAATGGCGTTGCGGTCGATATCTACGGCAAAACCCACGACGTGACCATCGCCAAGAACGATATCCGCGAGACGCGCGGCGCGATGAAACGGACCGCCATCCGCATCGCGGCGGATGCGAAGAACATCACCCTCGCTGACAACCGGATCGCGGGATTTTCCGTGGAGGTGGCGGATAACCGGACCGTATGAATTCGAAAAAGAAGAATCGTCGATACCTGGACTACGATCTCACGCAAGATGAATACCAATGCATGATGGCGAACTACGGACGATGCAGTAATTGTCGCTGTCGTGCATTTTCGGCGGATGTGCGCGCGTTCGAGTTGGACGGGGAAATTTATTTCGAGAGCGTCTGCCCGGGATGTGGCAAGATTCGCGCGATCCGCTACGACAGCATTATCGATTAATAGTACGGGCCGAAGTCGTGTGGCACGTCCCTAAGTCTTCGCAAATCGCGTGGCATGAGATAGAAGAACGTCAGGGACCGTGTCTGTGGTCGCTGAATAAGGGGGAGTTCCATGCACGGTATCCCAGCATATGACGGCGACCGGCGTATTGATTGGGGAAAAACGTCGGAGGACTATTCCCTCCACCGTCCTGGTCCGCCTCCGAGTTTCTTCACCATGCTGAAGGCGTTGGGAATCGGGATCGAAGGTCAACGCATTCTCGATCTGGGAACCGGGACCGGCGTGCTGGCGCGCCAGTTCGCGCGACAGGGTTCGGCAGTGCAGGGGATCGATATCTCCGCCGAACAGATTGCGATGGCGAAACGACTCGCCTGTGAGGAAGGACTGTCGGCTGAGTTTTCGGTGCATCCCTCCGAGACGTTGCCGTGGACCGAGCCGACGTTTGACGTCGTGACGGCCAACCAATGTTGGCTGTACTTCGACAAGGAAAAAGTGATTCAAGAGCTCCGCCGCGTGTTGCGGCCCGGGGGAGTTTTGGTGACTTCGCACTTCTCGTGGCTTCCGCGCTGCGACGAGATTGCCCGCGGCAGCGAGCAGCTGGTGCTGAAGTTCAATCCCGCGTGGAGCGCCGCCGACTGGTCGGGCGCGATTCCGACCAGCCCCAAATGGGCGGAAGCGGATTTCGATGTGAAGGCCATGTTCTTTTACGACGAGCCGATTCCGTTTACCCGCGAAGGCTGGTGCGGACGCATCCGCGCTTGCCGCGGCGTCGGCGCGACGCTGTCAACAAGTGAGGTGGAAGCCTTCGATGCCGCTCACCGTGAACTGATCAGCCGGATTGCTCCGGAAGCATTCACGGTCCTGCATCGGCTCGACGCGCACGTGTTCGCGTTCAAAAAACGTTGAGGATTGCACGTGCTTCGCGTGCCGAAGCCGCGTCGTCAGGCGGAACAGGCTCCGCAGCACAACGCAACATCGATTGAAACCTGTGATGATCCGGCCTAAATTCGAAAACAGTGTCATGTGGAAAATCGCTCGGCGGGAGACAGATGCCAGGCAGCGAAATCGGGATTTCAACACCGGATTTTCATCGATGAAGCTGACGAGATTTGCATTGTTTACGGCGATGGTTCTCAACGCTGCGGGTCTGGCATCCGCCGATGACGACTGGTCTCAGTTTCGCGGACCGGGGGGCGATGGACATTCGCGCGCGACAAGCCTGCCGCTCACCTGGAGCGAGAAAGAGAACATCGTTTGGAAGACCCCCATTCACGATCGCGGATGGTCCTCTCCCGTCCTATGGGGCCATCAGATCTGGATGACAACTTCCACTGTTGACGGCCACAAACTTTTTGCTGTAGGGGTCGATCGGGAAACGGGAAAGATCCTCCACGATATTCATGTCTTTGACGTCGAAAAGCCGCAGCCGATTGCCGCGGAGAATACCTATGCCTCCCCGACGCCGGTAATTGAGGCGGGGCACGTCTATGTGCACTATGGAACCTACGGCACCGCTTGCATCGATACCGCCACGGGTCATATTCTCTGGACGCGGCGCGATCTCAATTGCGACCACGAGTCCGGGGCAGGGCCGAGCAGTTCGCCGTTCCTCGTGGGAGATTTGTTGGTCGTGAACGTCGACGGGCGTGACGTGCAGTATGTGATCGCGCTCGACAAAACGAGCGGCAACACCGTTTGGAAAACGAATCGCTCCGTCGATTACAACACGGTCGCGGTGCATCAGCGCAAGGCCTTCACCATGCCGCTGCTGGTTCCGCGCAACGGAGGACAACAGTTGGTAAGCCCCGGTGCGCAGGCGATTTATTCCTACGATCCTTTGACGGGGGATGAGCTTTGGAAGGTCCGGCATCATGGCTGGTCGATTGCCCCTCGGCCGGTTTATGGACATGGGCTTGTCTTCGTGGTTGTCGACCATGATCACCCCGAACTGTGGGCCGTAAGTCCGGATGGAAGGGGCGACGTGACGGAGAGCCATGTCGCGTGGAAAGAAACCCGCGCGATGCCGGCTCGCTCATCGCCGTTGCTGGTGGACGAGTTGCTGTACGTGGTCAACCGTCAGGGAATTGTCTCCTGTTTGGAGGCGAAAACAGGTCAATTGGTCTGGAAGGATCGCCTGGAGGGAAAGTATTCCGCATCCCCACTCTTCGCTGACGGCCGCATCTATGTCGTGAATGAGATTTCGGCCACCACGGTCATCAAGCCGGGCCGGAAGTTCGAGATCCTGGCAGTCAACCGGCTGGACGACGAGCAGCTGATGGCCAGCCCCGCGGTTGCCGGCGATGCACTCTTCCTCCGAACCGAAAAGCATCTTTACCACATCGAGAATTCCGCGTCGAAGTGAATGCCCTCAGGGGGGATGTCGCGGGAATGGCATAACCACTATTCGCGGGCCCTTGAGAACCCTGGAAGAAGTAAATTGAAAAGGAACCAGGAGAAAATCAGCAACAGCCATAAAGACTTGGCTAGTTTTTGTCTCGTTTCAGGATTTGACACGGTTGTGTCGAGCACGAAGCCCAGGATGAGGCCAACCATGCCGCCACAGACGATCGCGGTTATAGCTGGGTCAATGTAGAACCGGCTCGACCAATGATACCCATGGGTCACTGCCGCGAATTCGACCAGGAAGAAACCGTAGCTGGTGCCCAGAAGCAGCGACACGGCAAGGAAACCCGACCAGAAAATGGGTTTTTCGGCGGGCTGTTGCATCATTCGGCCCTGCCCGAGAATGTATGGGTGGCAAGCATCCGCTGAGAGCGGAATAGCGATTCTTTCGTTCGTTGCTTCAAACGGTTGCTCTGCCACTGATCGTCTCTATCTTTAGTCGAAAACGCAAGCAGAATTCGCAGGTGGCCTCGAGCACCTTCGCCAAGCGCAGCAATCGGAGTTTGTGGCAGGAGACGGACAATGCAACATCCAGCCTGGGCGTTGATTGTCATTGGCACGTTGATCGCCGTCGTGGGCTTGGAATGGCTGCACGCACCGGAAATTGGTGGCATCAATGTGTCCGCGAAGGGGGTGGTGGAAACCGGAACCACGCTCTTCCTTGCGTCAGGGCGTGCCACACTCGCGTTCGCTTCCACAATGGCCCAATCTGAATAACTGACAGGCCCTGACTACTGGGCGATGCTTCCTTCCCTTTTTGACAACCGTTTGTACAATAAACCGTTTCTCACTTTCGGCTCCGTGACCGCCGCGTGCGGGGGACGGAGCCTGTTCGTTGGAGCGGATCTTCTTTGACTCAGGCTGCGAGCGTTTCTTCCTATCGTGGATTTGTCGATCCGAAGGCCGAGGAACTGATCCTTGTGCTCGACTTCGGCTCGCAGACGGCGCAGCTCATCGCCCGGCGGGTACGTGATCAGAACGTCTTCTGCCAACTGGTGCGGCATGATCTGACGGCGGACCGCATCCGCGAACTCAAGCCGCGCGGGTTGATCCTCAGCGGCGGGCCGGCGAGCGTTTATGGGGCGAAAGCTCCTCAGCCCGATCCGGGCATCTTCGAATTGGGAATTCCGATCCTCGGCATCTGCTACGGCATGCAGGCCTCTTGCCGGGCGATGGGGAGCAACGTCGCGCCGGGGACGTCGCGGGAATTCGGACGGACGACCTGTCGGGCGAATACCACCGAGGGGCTCTTCGAGGGAATTCCCGAGACATCGACGGTCTGGATGAGCCACGGCGACCAGGTTCAGGACTTGAGCGATCACTTTGTGTCGCTGGCGGAGACCGACACCTGCCCCTTCGCGGCGGTGCGTCATCATACGCGGTCGATTTACGGCCTGCAGTTTCATCCGGAGGTGACGCACACGGAGCACGGCGGTCGGCTGCTGGCGAACTTTGTTAAAAACATTTGCAGCTGCAAGGGGACGTGGAAGATCAGTTCGCTGATCGAGCGGGAGATCACCGGCATTCGGGAGCGTGTCGGAAAAAGCCGTGTGATCTGCGGACTTTCGGGCGGGGTCGATTCGTCGGTAGTCGCGGCGCTGTTGTCGCGGGCGATCGGCACGCAGGCATCATGTATCTTTGTCGATAACGGCCTGCTGCGAAAAGGAGAAGCGGAAGAGGTTCGCGAACGGTTCAGCCAGCATTTCAAAACCGATTTACACGTCGTCGACGCGCGGGAACGTTTCTTGAGCGAATTGGCCGGGGTTAAAGATCCGCAACAGAAGCGGAAGATCATCGGCCGGGTGTTCATCGAAGTCTTTCGAAAAGAAGCGGAATCGATCGAAGACGCACATTTTCTGGCGCAGGGAACGTTGTATCCCGACGTGATTGAATCCGGGGCGAATCCCGACGGTCCGGCAGCCACAATCAAAACGCATCACAACGTCGGCGGATTGCCGGAAGAACTGGGCTTCGAGTTGATTGAGCCGTTGCGCGATCTGTTTAAGGATGAAGTGCGGCGGATGGGGCTGGAACTTGGGCTGCCTGACGATCTCATCTGGCGTCATCCGTTTCCCGGGCCGGGGTTGGCGGTCCGTTGTTTGGGAGAAATCACGGAGCCGCAGCTGGAGACGCTCCGCGACGCGGACTGGATCGTCATCGATGAGTTGCGGAAGGCGGGGCTGTATCGCAAAATTCAACAGGCGTTCGCCGTGCTCCTGCCGGTGCAGAGCGTGGGAGTGATGGGGGACGACCGAACCTACGAAGACGTGGTGGCGGTGCGGGCCGTCTCGACGGATGATTTCATGACGGCCGACTGGTATCCGCTGCCGTATGACGTCTTGCAGCGGATTTCGACCCGGATCATCAACAGCGTGCGGGGAGTAAACCGTGTGGTGTACGATGTCAGCTCGAAGCCTCCGAGCACCATCGAGTGGGAGTAATCTCCGCGAGGCGGCTTCGGGGCGTGGCGACTGGCAATAGTCTCCTCGGGTGACATGTTGAATGACTGACGGATAATCGCACGCTCAAATGTTGAGTGCATGACGAGCAGAACGGAATCGCGACTCGAAGGTTTGCGGCGATGACGATTCTTGTCGACATAACCCTGTGCGGCTGGGTGCCTGCCATCCTCGTGCTGTTTGCGTTCTTGCCGCCGCGCCGCGCGGTGATCGCCGCGTTTCTGACGGCGTGGCTGTTTCTTCCCGACGCGGGTTACCAGCTTCCCGGGTTGCCAGACTTTACGAAGATGTTCGCCACGTGCGTCGGCGTGCTGCTCGGGGCGCTGCTGTTCGATACGAAGCAATTGCTCGCTTTTCGACCGCGGTGGTTCGATCTGCCGATGATTGTTCTCTGTACCTCGCCGCTGATCTCGTCGCTGACGAACGGGCTGGGAGGGTATGACGGAGTCACATGGGTCGTCGGCGAGACCGTTAAATGGGGGCTGCCGTATTTCATCGGGCGTGTCTATTTCAAAGATGCCGAGTCGATCAAGGAACTCGCAATCGGCATTTTTTTGAGCGGGCTGGTATACGTGCCGATTTGCTGGTTCGAGATCCGGATGAGCCCGCAGCTGTCGAACTGGGTCTACGGAATTCAAAGCTGGTCGGGGCTGCGGTTGGGGGGATACAGACCGCAAGGGTTCATGAACAGCGGGCTGATGCTGGCGATGTGGATGGTGAGCGCGAGTTTGTGCGGGGTGTGGCTGTGGGCATCAGGCGGAGTGCGTCGGATCTGGAAGATCGATATGTATTGGGGGGTGCCGCTGGTGTACCTCACGACGATTGCCTGCCGATCAAGCGGCGCGATCCTGCTGATGTTGGGAGGCACGGCGATGCTGTATATCTGCAAGCAGCTTCGCTCGGCCATTCCTCTGCTTTGCCTGCTGGTCATTCCGCCGGCCTACTCCTGGATTCGCGCGGGGGGCCTGTGGGAAGGGAAAGAAGCAGTCAGTCTCGCCGCGAGCGTCCTGGAGGCGGAACGAGCCCAGTCGCTGCAATTCCGCTTCAAGAACGAGAACGACCTGGCCGCCAAAGCCTTGAAGCGTCCCTGGTTTGGTTGGGGGCGGTGGGGACGAGCACGCATTTACGACGAATTCGGCAAAGACATTTCAACGACGGACGGATTGTGGATCATTCAGTTCGGCCAGACAGGGCTCATCGGACTGTTCGCTGTCACGATTATTTATCTGCTGCCGGCGTTTCTCGTCTGGCGGCGATTTCCCGCCGCGGATTGGGGAAGTCCGCAGATCGCGCCGATCGTTGTGCTCGCGCTGATCTTGGCCCTGTATGCGGTCGATAACCTGCTCAACGCGAAGATCAATCCGGTCTGCGCGCTTTGCATGGGAGCGGTGAACGGGCTGGTGCTCGTTCCCGTGCAGGCGCTCGTGCCGGCAGTGGTGCCGACCACGGCGGGAATGTCGCTGGAACGTCAACGTCGATTCAAGCGGCGAATGTGGCCGCCGGCTTGAGAGGCTTCCCGACGTGCAGCGGTGTCGCAATGGTTTCTTCAAAGGCTGCCGGTGGTTTCCAGCCGGTCGAGCAGCTGCCGCACGTAATTGACGGTCGTTTGCTCGGTGCAATGCGCGCGAGCGAATTGCTGAGCCGCATGGCCGAGTTTCGCGTTGAGCTGGCTGTCTTCCCAGAGAGCACGGATGCGATCGGCCAGTACTTCCGGAGTGCTGGGGGGGGCAAACAGCCCGGTTTGATCCGGTTGGACGTAATCGGTAATTCCGGCCGACTCGGTGGCGAGCACCGCTTTCCCCAGGTACATCGCGGTGACGATCGTCACGTGTCCGCACGGGACTTCCGAGTGCAGCAAGGGAAGAACGAGGAACCGCGAGCGGCGGATGATGTTGTAAACGTCGCGCAGGGGAATGTTCGTTCGCACGGAGACATTCGGGGGAATCGAGAGTCCGCGGAGATTCTCCGGGCTGGCGACCAGTTCCAGGCGGATGTTCGGTAAGCGGCGCATGGCTTCCACGAGCGAGGCGTAGTCGCGCGCCTGGCTGCCGACGGCACAGCAGTAATCGCCATCAACAAGCGGGGCCGAGCCGTCGTCCATGGGGGGCTCCTGCACACCCCAGTGAATCATGTCGATCCGCTCCGGGGAGATGTCGAAGTATTCGCTGTAGAGCGTCCGTTCGAACTGCGAAAAAACCGTGAAGCGATCGACCGTGGAGAACGCCCGCCGCATGATGATTCGGCGCAGGCCGCGCGGCAGATGCGTGAAATTGAATGCAAAAGCGAGATGCGGGGCGAGCTTCTGCCCGTGCGACATGCAAACCCGGCGGCGCTTCGCGAACAGTTCCGACCAGCAGGTGACGAGCGGGCTGTGCGTGACGATCAGGTTGACCGGCTCACGTTCGAGGGAACGGGCAAGTTCGCGGCAACAGCGGAATCGGGCCATGTCGGGACGGCGGACGAGACGTTCGATTCCGTTCCGCGGCGCCGTGTTGAAGAACCGCCATTCGTAGCGATCGGAATCGAGTCGGCCGGAGATCCACCCCCAGTCGGGTGAAAACGACGGCGAAGCGTTGGCGATGAGCAACCGTCGGCTCATGGGGCGCCGCCGGGTGTGTCGTCACTGTAGAGCGTTGTCCACTCGGCAAAGTCCCGGCCGAGCAGTTCGCTCAGTTCGGCTGTTTGCGCGCGTTGAATGGGACGCAAGTATTCGGCGGCAGCCTTCGCCTGGCTCATGTCGCGTTCCACGGGGCGGGAGAAGGTCCGCAATGTCTTTTGTCGAATTCCTGCCGGAACCACCTGCTTCACCGTATTCCAGATGCGGCCTCCTCGAAGGGGCGAGAGGAGCTTCGCTCCGATGAATTGCGGCACACGGTCCTGCGAGACATTGTGCCGCTTGTGCAATCCCCCGGGGACGAATGTCGAATCGACACCCAACCAGTGGAAGATCCGCGCGAGCGTTTCTTCGGGCGCTTGGCTCAACTGCTCGGTGGTGAGAGCCAGGACATTTTCCCGTCCGAACAGTTCCAGGTAGGGACGCAACTGCAGGGCATAATGACTGACATCGGTGATCCAGCACACCTTCTTCATGGCGGAGAGCATGTCGCGCCCTTCGCCCGACCACTGCACTTCCCACCAGTAATGGCTGATCGAGCGCTCCACCGGGTCACGCATAAGATACAGAATGCGGGCGCTGGGGGAGAACTTCGCAATCCGTTCCGCCACCCCTGAGTAGTGGGGGAGCTTCGTGTAATCGGTGGATGACTCCCCCAGATATCTCGCCGGTCCGGCGGACTGGAAGAGATCGAGATACCACGTTTCTCCCTTGCTCCAGTTCCGCTCGGCGACGAAGTACTGCGTCTCTTTCCACGGCTCCTGAGTCATGAAGACTTCGGGATGAGCGTCGAGATAGTTATGCAGCGACGTTGTCCCCGCTTTCATCGCGCCAACCAGAAACAGATTCGGACGGGGGCGATTAGGCTCCATGGCTATCCCCCTCGTCGGCCTGATGGCTTGATCGCTGGGGGGAACTGGCTGGGCCACCTGCACAGTGGCGGCCACTGTTCTCGCGTCCGGTTCCGTTGATGCCGCGGAAGCAATCGATCCAGATGTCGAACGGCTCTCGTTCGGCGATATGCCGGCTCTCTCGGCCGCCGAACTCACGAAGCAGGGAGACGGACCGGCCGGCCCACCAGAGGAGGTTCGCGGTGCAGGGACCGCCGCGGCCGTAGTATTTCGTCAGGTACCGTGACCGCGAGGCATAGTAGTATCGCGGGCGTCTCCGCTGTTCTTTCTCCTCAAAAGTTTCAGGGGTGGTTCCTCCCCGCAAGTGGACCACGCGCGCGGCAGGTTCCCAGGCGATCTTCCAACCTTGTTCTCGTGCCCGACGGCAATAATCGACGTCCTCGAAGTACATGAAGTAATCTTCGTCCATCATTCCCACCGTCTCAAAGACTTCGCGGCGGATCATAACGCATGCAAAGCTGATCCACTCGATCGGGGTCTGGTCGGCGGGAGGGTGGTCGAGCAAGACCTCGCGCGACGCAAGCAGCCGGGTGAGGGGCCCGGTCTTGGCGGATGAGAGCAATTCGCTGAGCGGAGAAATGTAACGAAAGCAACTGTGCTGCAATTCGCCGCCGGGCCATTCCAGCCGGGGGCCAACCAGCCCAAGCTGCTTATCACTCGCGAGCTTCTTCGTCAGTTTGGCCAGGCAGCCGGGGCGGACCAGCGTATCGCTATTTAGCAGGAGGAATGCGTCGTAGGGCTCTCGCTTGAATTGTGGGCCGTTTGCGAGGGCTGCTCGAATCGCAAGGTTATTGCCGTAGGAGAATCCGCGGTTGGACTCCGCAGTGAGACAGGTCACCCAGGAATCCCATCCGCGCCGCTGGATTTCTTGCTGGATTCGCTCCCGCGAGCCGTCGCCGGAGGCATTATCGACGAGCCAGACATCCGAACCCGGATTGGCAGCGCATTCCTCCTGGAGCGACGCGAGACAGTCGAGGGTCATCTGCTCGGTGCGGTAGTGCACGACAACAACCGCGCTCTTCACGAAGTACCTCAATGGAAGCGAAGGAGCGGCCCGGGGGAATACTTGGAGACCAACTCACGGACGACCGGCTGGTGGGTTGCCTAAGAAGGATATTGAAATGACCCCAGCGAACCGCGCGTTAAAATGTCCCCAATTCTCGCTAATTCCGCGGAAACGCTATTCCGTTTCCAGCCTGCCGAACACGGTCAGCATCGCGGAAATATCGATAGTTTGCCAGAGATCTTACATTGGGCAGCAACAGGTCTCAATCGTCCCCACTTGTGAACCGGCTACCTAAAACATTAAGCCGTAAGCATCAAGGGGGATTTTTGTATTGGGAAAAATAGGAGAATTTCCTTCTCCGGGGTTGAAATCGTCATGCTCCGGTTGCTAAAGTCACGCATGTTAACATGCGGGGTGTATATTCTGTTTATGGATTTTGACAGTCGCGTGGTTTAGAGTCTCCCGAGAGCTATGAGAATCTGATCCTGTGCCCGCAAGGATGGATGCACACACGGCGAGTGATGGAACCTCACCGTCTCAGGATTGCGATTCGGCTCTCGGTGCCGCCCGAACACCGCTGCGTGAGTTGCGGGCCAGGTCTGAACGTACAGCCTTGATTGGATCACAGGTTTTAGGTTTAGGAGCCCAAGTCAATATGCCGCATGATTACCCGTCAGATGCTGCCATTGAGACGTCACAGTTTCAGGTCCAGGAATCATGGAGGAGTTTTGCACGGGTCGGTGAGGATGTCCGTAAGAAGATCTTCCGGTACGAAACTGCCAAGCGAATCTTGGATTTGGCGGTTACTATTCCCTTGCTGATTCTGCTGTCGCCGGCATTGCTGCTGCTGGCTTTGATGATCAAACTCTGGGATCGGGGTCCCGTGTTGTTCGTTCAGACACGGGTTGGCGAACGAGGCCGTGAATTCCGCTGTTTCAAGTTCCGGTCGATGGTTCCCGACGCTGAAAAGTTGAAGGAACAATTGCTCGACCAGAACCATCACGGCGACAACCGTACGTTCAAAATGCAGCGTGATCCGCGGATTACCTGGATCGGCCGCATCATTCGCAAAGCGAGCATTGATGAACTGCCGCAGCTCTGGAACGTGGTGCGCGGAGACATGAGTCTCGTCGGCCCGCGGCCTCCGGTTCCCAATGAAGTCAACCTTTACTCGGAGAAAGACCGCCTGCGGCTGATGGTTCGTCCGGGAATCACCTGTATCTGGCAGGTTTCCGGAAGAGGGAATCTGCCGTTCAGCGATCAGGTGCGGTTGGATCTGGAGTATATCCAGCACCGCAGCATCTGGCTCGATTTGAAATTGCTCTTCCTGACGATCCCGGCGGTGTTATCTGGCCGCGGAGCGTACTGAGTTTGGTCTTGCGTCGTTCGGTTTTGCGTCTTGCAGCCCAGCGTCCAATTTTCCGGTACGGTTGTTTGGTTCAGCGACGTTATCAAGGGGGTGGCGCTGCCGCTTGCCCCCCGACTTTCGCACGGCTACGATCGCCCGTATGACACCTCTGGCTGCGGGCGCTCTCGCCGCGTCGATCTCGTATCTCGTCGGATCTCTCCCGTTCGGGTTGTTGACCGCGAAGATTGTTCGTGGCATCGACATTCGCGAGCACGGCAGCCGAAATATCGGGGCGACCAACGTTGCCCGGGTCTTAGGCGGGAAGTGGGGGGCGGTCGTTCTGGTGCTGGACGCCCTGAAGGGAGCGTTGCCGGTCGGGCTGCTGCCGACATTGTTTCTCGGCTCGGATTCTCCGGGATGGGGGCATGCGCGGGTTGTCTGTGCCGTGACGGCGATTTTGGGGCACATGTTTCCCTGCTGGCTGAAATTTCACGGCGGGAAAGGGGTTGCCACCGCCGCGGGGATCGTCCTGGTGTTAGCCCCCTGGGGATCGCTCGGTGCCATCGGCACTTTTGCACTCGTCTTCGCGATCAGCCGGATCGTTTCGTTGTCATCGATTCTCTCCGTGTCCGCCTTCGCGGTGCTGCAGATGATTCTGCTCTGGCCGGCCCCCTTCAGTCCCGACAACTGGAGCCTGGCGGTGTTCAGCCTGGGGGTTCCGGCGCTCATCATTTACCAGCACCGGACGAATATCGGCCGCTTGTTGCGCGGTGAGGAACCAAAGTTCCGAGCGGCGCGATCCTCGTCACCGAGCGAGACTCAGCTGGAAGAAAAACAACCTTAAGCGGTGGGATGCTGCTGGGAGAGATTTCGCGACGCTTAAGAACAGGTCGTTGAAGCGACGAGTAAGGCGCGAAGGAGAAGGGCGTTCCGCGTTCTGGAGCAGTCAGCAGACCTCAATCTGATTGGTGAGCACCAGATTCTCGGCGGCGTCTCTGGCCGCGTGAGTCGCCAACTGCTTGTTGTAATACGTGGTCGTGCGACCGGAGATAACCACTTCGCCGTTGATGACCTCGACCCGCAGCGAGCGGATTTGTCCGCCAGTCCGCGAGAGAACGTGCCGCTCGATCAACTCGGCGAGCGATTGTGGGGAATCAAAACAAGTGGATAAAGACATACGAGCCTCCATGATCACTATTCACGGCACGAACTGCGCACGCACATCCGCTTGCGTCGAGATTCATCAGTGCGTTTGCTGCTGAAGCTGCGTACCGTTGCGCAATGCCGCACCTCAGCCAATCGAACGAAGAAAATCGACAACATGCAAAATACCAGCGCCGGAAAGATGGATAAAACAAGAGCGAGTTAGCCGGCGGCGTGTTTGCGTGTCGGACGAAATCCTCCGTGCGTTGGCGGGCAGCCGCTTCCTTGTCTAGTTTGCAAGGCGCTTCTCGCGCCCATGACTCTTCCGCACAGCGTTCAGCCGTTCAAGAAAGCTCTGTGATCGACCCGGCTTCATTGGAAGAACACGGGGACAGGCTCCGAAACAGCAGCCCTTCGAACCGCAATGTGCTACGGCGATTACTTTAATTCCGGCAAACCCCGTCGTCAAATGCATTTAGAGAGAAACATGCACCGGAAAACGAAATGGACCCGCCGTTTACGCTGTTCCGTGCCGCGCGGGTGGACTGTATGAAAAACTGAAGAAGCACGTGTTATCTGCGTATCGCATCGTCTGTCAGAATTGCCTGTTTCTCGAGACTTACTCCGCTATAATCTCGCCAGTTTGCTGCCGGTCTCTGATTCATGCAGGGATTTCCGCATTCGGGCGCAAAGTCGAATGTCGGTGAGCCATCTGGTTTGAGAAGAAGGTCACATGGACGCACGATCGCTTCAATTTCTAAAGAACCTCCTCGAAACGCCTAGCCCGTCGGGTTACGAACGCCCCATTCAGGATGTGGTGCGCGGGTTTGTGGGGACGTTTGCCGACGAGGTTAAAACCGACTGGCATGGCAATGTCATCGCCGCGGTTAATCCCGCCGGTTCTCCACGGATTATGCTGGCGGGACACTGCGACCAGATCGGATTGATGGTCAAGCATATCGACGATAAGGGCTACCTGCGCGTGACCCCCATCGGTGGGTGGGACGTTCAGACGCTCATCGGCCAGAAGCTGCAGGTCTGGACGAGGTCTGGAGCGGTCCCGGGGGTGATCGCCCGGCGGGCGATCCATCTGATGACCCCCGAGGAGCGGAAGTCGGTGCCGGAGATGAAGGACCTCTGGATCGACATCGGTGCGACCGGTGGAGACGAAGCCCGCGAACTCATTGCGATCGGTGATCCGGTTACTCTGGAATTGGGGCTCCGCGAGATGCGCAACGGCTTGGCATCGGCGCCGGGGATGGACAACCGCGTCGGGGTGTGGGTGGTGATGAAGGCGTTGGAGCAGGTTGCTGGAGGAAACTGTCGCGCGGCCGTTTTTGGGGTATCAACGGTCCAGGAAGAGATCGGACTGCGCGGCGTGCAGACGAGCGCGTTCACCGTTGAGCCAAAGATTGGTATCGCCGTGGACGTCACTCACGCGACCGATTGCCCGTCGATCGACGAAAACCAGTTCGGCCGGGTGAAGCTGGGGGGAGGGCCGGTGGTCTTTCGCGGTCCCAATATCAATCCGGTAGTGTTCGATCGGCTGACCGATCTGGCGCAGCGGCATGAAATCCCGGTTCAACGGGCCGGACTTTCCGCTGCCGCCAGCAACGACGGGGCGGCTCTGCAAGTCAGCCGCGGCGGTCCGGCGACCGGTATCGTTTCAATTCCTAACCGCTACATGCACAGTCCGGTCGAGATGGTCTCGTTCAGGGACTTGGAACACGCGGCGGCACTCATCGCACACTTCTGCCTGACGATCGACGACCAGAGCGATTTCACGCCGTAGAGTCGAATCTCAAGCCATGCTCGCGGCGCAGGCGCTCGCGAGTTGCCTGCACGACGGCCTCCATGTCGCCAGCGGCAAGAATCCCGGTTTCGACGAGGCAGCCGGCTGCTTCACGAAGCGTTTGCTCGCACAGCCCCGGTTCGAACACCAGCATCAACCGTCGTTCGACGAGGTCATCGAGCGAAGTGACCCATTCGTGCTTGATGAACCAATTCACCACGCAAAGGGGCAGCGTTGTTCCCGCAAGATTTTCGCGCATGTCGCCCGAGTTCCGAGAACCTGGCGCGGGACTTGGTTCGCGCGCATGATGTTCGCTGCCGACAAACCGCAAGATTTCTTCCGTGCGGCTGCCGACCAGCGACCAGACTGACCGGAGCTGTGCGACCTCGAACCTTGTCTTACGGGCGATGGTTTCCCACTCGAGCCGCAATGTCTCACTGTCGGGCGGATAGTCCTCTCCCCCCGGAACGACTCGATCGAGCGATGATGCCGTCCGTGTGACGGAGAACCTGCGAAAGACATCATCCGCGACAAGCTGCGCGAACGCGCGGGCCGTCGTCAGCTTCCCGCCGACAAGCGTGAGAACCGGTTTTCCCGCCGCGTTGGATTCGACGATGGCATGGTCTCGCGTAATGGCGGCGGCGCTACCCGCCGGAACATGGGGGAGCGGGCGGACGCCGCAATAGTGCAGAGCGATGTCGTTTCGAGTGAGCTTCAACGTGGGAAATAATTCGTTGACCATGCTGAGCAGGTAGTCTATTTCGGATTCTTCCGCGACGGCGGTTGCCGGGTCCGATTCGAATCGTTCGTCGGTGGTGCCGACCAGCACGCTCTCGCCGAACGGGAGCACAAATACGAGTCGCCCGTCGTCCGCTTCCGCATAAATGCCGGCGTCTCCCAGTGCCGCGCGAAACCGCGACGCGTGGGAGATGAAATGGCTCCCTTTCGTGGGGCCGAAGAGCCGGGGGGACGGGCTTTGCAACCCCTGCAATGTCATGTCTCCCCACGCGCCGGTTGCATTCACGATAACTTGCGGCGTCAGCCTCGCGGTCAAATTTTGCCGTGTGCCGCGCAGCTCGATCGCAGAATCATGAACAGTCAGGGACTGGTGCGTGAGCACGCGGAAGTCGAGGTGTTTCTCGCGGGCCAGCCGGCGCGCGTCCTCGAGCATGGCCAGAACGAATCGATCCGGGTACCGCATCTGCGCGTCGGCATAGGCACACTGCCAGCGGAACTTCGCGGGGTCGACCTTCGGCGTGTTCGGGGCATCGACCGCAGTGACGCTGTGCCGGGGGAACTCGTTCCCGGCGGCCAGCAGGTCATACATCCAGAGTCCCATGCGAACGATCCATTGGCCGCGCGGCGCGTCGCCGGAAATCTTCGCCGAGAGTCGCCCGAGCCACGGTGAGCGGCCCGCTCCGAGAAATCGGAGGGCGGACCGCAACAGCCCCCCCGTCCGACGCGAAACGGGAATAAATAGCCGCAACGGTTCGACGTACTGCGGCGCGGCCTTTCGCAAGACCGCTCGTTCGGCCAGCGATTCGCGAACAAGACGAAAGTCGCCGTATTCGAGGTAGCGAAGTCCTCCATGAATCAACCGCGAGGAGCGGGACGTGGCTCCGAAGGCGATGTCATGCCGATCGACAACCCAGACGCTGACCCCGTTGAGCACCAGTTCGCGCGCCAGGGCGCAGCCGTTAATTCCCGCACCGAGGATCAGAACAAGATTCTGCTGGGGGGAGTCCATTGGTGGTCAGGCAGTCATGTGATTGGAAGCAATCCATATCAGTGGGCGGAATTCGCCGAGAGCATGCAGAAAGACAATTTCAATCAGGAAACCAGGAAGACAGGAAAGGATAAAACGCGGGTATCCGCGATGAACGCTTCGGATGTGAAATCGTTTGTGGGATATTAATACCGATTCCATATCGTTCTGCCGGATTTGAGCTCACTGAACTCATTCCTGCACTCGAACTCGTTTTTCCTGGGTTTCTGCTTTCCTTATTACCTCTTCCGGGGCTTTTGCCGCCGGCTCCATTCATTGAAGTGAGTTTAACTTCCTGCTCGTCAAAACGAGGAGTCGTCATCGTCATCAATCGGATCTCGGGGGAGCCAGCGGCCCCACAGCAGGTATTGCAAAATGCCGAAGATGATAAACCCGCCGACCACAATGGCGAAGCCAAGAATTTGAGGCAGGACCAATCCGGCCAGGCCGATCAGGGCGAACGCCGCGAGGAGCAGGCCGAACAACGCGAGCAGGGTTGGCCCATTTCCCCCCGCGGGGTTGCGCGAGTCCCCCATGCGTTACCGTTCCCGCGTCGCGCGATCGACGCCGGTGACCGCCGATTGGTCCAAATGTCTGAGCAGTTCGCGGTGCCGGTATTCAATCGCCCCCTGGAGCGATTTCAGGATGCGTTCTTCGCTGACCACAAATCGCAGCAGTCCCCCCGGCGGCCCAAATTCGACCCGGTCGATGACCCGCGCGGTTCCATCGTCGATCTGTTCGACAACGTGCTCGTGAACGTATCGCTGCAATGGTCCCTGCACCTGCTGCTCAATGATGGCCCGCTGTTCCTCGAATTCGATGATCTCGTGGAGGCAATGCTGGACGGGGCCGTAGCCTGTCATCTGGAATTTGAACTGGCTGCCTCGTTCAAACCTTTCCGGATACTGCACAAGTTCCAAGCCCGCTTCCGGCGGGGTGAGATGCAGCAGGTTCGCGGGCCGCGCCAGGAAATCGAAGATCAGATCTCCCGGGCAGTTGATCGTAACGGAGGATTCGAATCTGGCCATCCTTGCCGGCCCTCCCATAAGAATGCGAAACTTGAATGGTGATTGAGTCGGCCGGCGCACCACCGGCTATTCTTTTGACCCCGCGTTCCAAATCATCTTAAAGGGGATGAGGCCGCAGGTGAAGAGTTTTTGGGGGGGGGCGCGGTTTTGAGACCAGGGTTTCTGAGTTCCCCCCTCACAGTTTTCCAGGGAGCATCGATCGAACTGCGATGGAGATTTCTCCAAATATCCTGCCGCAATGCTGGTTTCTCGCAGGGCCGACAGCCTGTGGAAAGAGCGATCTCGCCTGCCATCTCGCGGTGCATCTGAACGCGGAAATCGTGTCGCTCGATTCGATGTCGCTATACAAGGGGATGAACATTGGCACGGCGAAACCTTCCATGGAAGCTCGTTCCGCTGTGCCGCATCATCTGATCGACGTGATCGAGCCGAGCGAGGAATACAGCCTTGCGGAATACGTCGAAGCAGCCGGAAGGGCCTGCGTGGAGATTCTTGAACGCGGGCGAACTCCGCTCTTCGTGGGGGGGACGGGGCTTTACCTGCGCGGTGTGTTGCGCGGAGTCTTTGACGGTCCACAGGCCGATTGGGAGTTTCGGCGGCGGCTAGAGGCCGAAGCGGCGGAGCAGGGGGGGGATTACCTGCACCGGACGCTGACTGCCGTCGATCCGGATGCCGCCCGCAAGCTCCACCCGCGAGATATGCGGCGAATCATTCGGGCACTCGAAGTGCAGCATCTCACCGGCCGGCCGCTCTCGGAACAACAGCGGCAGCCTCCGAAACAGGCCTCGGAGCAGCCGCGGCACGTGTACTGGCTTTCCCCTCCGAGAAAGTGGCTGTACGAGCGGATCAACCGGCGGGTCGACGAGATGTTTTTGCAGGGATTGGTGGATGAGGTGCGCGGACTGCTTTTGGGGGAGAGGCCGCTCAGCAGAACCGCTCGTCAGGCACTGGGATATAAAGAGGTAATCGATTTCCTGGAGGGGAAGTGCGATCGCGAGGCTGCCGTAGACGAGGTGAAAATCCGCACAAGGCAATTCGCCAAGCGGCAGCACACCTGGTTCCGAAACCTGGAGGAATGCCGTCCAATTCCGATCTCCGGGGATGAGACCCCCGACCAGTTGGCAGAGCAAATTGTGGGCACAGCCGGTCGCGAATAACCCGGATTGCCCCAAATTGCCAACTCGTATTAAGATACGCCCCGGCGAGCCGGGGAGCGGAGCGCGCTTCACCGGGTGAAGAGGGGGCAGGTGAGACTTTTGGGGTCCAGGTTCCATGCTCCAGCGCAGATCACGACAAAATCACGAACGGATTCAAGGGAGTCGAACGCCGGCTGATCGACGTCGCTCGTTGGTCGTCGTCTTCGCCGTTGCTGTTGCGGCCGGCCTGTTTGGCGGCGGGGCCCTTCGCGCGGAAGAAGATCTCGGGGTGAAGGTTCCCGAGGGATTTGCGGTGTCGCTCTACGCCGATGACGATCTGGCGCATGATATCTTCGCAATGACGATCGACAGCCACGGTCGCGTGGTCGTTTCCGGACCGGGATATGTGCGAATTCTGATTGATGCTGATGGGGACGGGAAGGCCGAGTCGTTCCAGCAGTTTTCCGATGGACCCGCCAACGGCGCTCAGGGTCTGTTCTTCCACGGCAATGATCTGCTTTGCACTGGTGACGCCGGGCTGCTTCGCTACCAGGACAAGGACGGCGACGATCGAGCGGACGGACCGCCGGACCTCTTTCTGAAAATTCGCACGGGTGATGAACACACCGCGCATGCGATTCGCCGAGGTCCGGACGGCTGGTGGTACATCATCGCCGGCAATCAAAGCGAGATCGGCAAAGCGTACGCCAATCTGCCGA
>CAZVJA010000014.1:0-47519 GCA_964626885.1 uncultured Planctomycetaceae bacterium
TCACCGCTTCGCAATCCTCTTCAGCACCTCGACTCCCCGCTCCAGCGTCCGGTCTTCGGCGGCGTAGGAGATGCGGAAGTGCGTGTCGCGCTGGCTGAACACGTTGCCGGGGATGATCAGCAGGTCGTTGCGGATCGCCTCCGCCACGAATTCGCTGGCGGTTCCCCACGGGGCTTTCACGAACAGGTAAAACGCACCGCCGGCGTCGCCAATCTCGAAGTCGCTGCTCAGTTCCTTCACCATGAAGTCCCGCTTGCGGCGATATTCCTCGACGCGGCCGGAGATGTCGCAGTCGAGAGCCGCCAGCCCGGCCCATTGGATCGGGTGCGGCGAGCAGACGAACGTGAACTGCTGCAGCTTGATCATCTGTTGCATCACATGTTCTGGTCCGTGCGCCCATCCGATTCGCCAGCCGGTCATCGAATGCGACTTGCTGAAGCCGTCGATCACGATCGTCTGGTCATTCCATTTCGCGGGGCTCTCGAACGGTCGGTCGTAATTGAACGAACGGTAAATCTCGTCGCTGATGAGCGGCACGTCGCGCTCGGCCGCCAACTCCGCCAGGCCGCGAATTTCCTCCGTCGTGGCGACCCGGCCTGTCGGGTTGCAAGGACTGTTGAAGAGAATCGCCTTTGTACGGGGCGTGATGGCGTCGCGGACCTTATCGAGGTCGATGCGGAAGTCGGGATAGCTGTCGATGATGATCGGTTTTCCCCCCGCGAGCGTCGTGAGGTGCTTGTACATCACAAAGTACGGATCGAAGAAAATCACCTCGTCGCCGGGATTCACCAGCACCGAGAGCGACAACATCAGCCCGCCGCTGGTGCCGCTGGTGATGAAGACCTTGCGATCGCTGTGCCCGAACTCCGCCTGAACCTGTTCCTGCAGCTTCTGGAGCAGCGGGGCGATCCCCTGCGTCTGGCTATAGGCATTTCGCCCGGCGGCGACGGCGTCGCACATTGCCTGCTTGATCGGCTCGGGGGTATCGAAGTGCGGCTGGCCGATGCTGAGGTTGATCGGGTCTTTCATATTCGCAGCCAGGTCGAACACTTTGCGGATTCCCGAGGCGTCAATCTTATGCATGCGGTCGGCTATCCAGCGGTCGCTCATGGTCGTGTGCCTTGCTCTTCGAAATGGACGGATTCGACAGTTCCTGCCAGTATGGATTGTGAGGAGACGATGACAATTCCGCCAGTCCCGTGCGGCTGAACGCTTCTCGCAATTCAATGAAGGGAGAGAAATCGCACGCGGAATGCAATGCGCGACGGTTAGAGCGTGCAGTTGCGCGGCACGACTTCGGAGAAGGGGGCGTCGCTCTGGCTCAAGGCTTCGAGCACTTTGGCGATCGAAAGGACCGCGTCGCAGGTGGGGAAGGTGTCGCCGAACCACATCCGCGGGCCGGTGCCGCCGCCGAAGATCGCCCGTTGGTCACGAATGGCGTTCGACATCAACTCCAGAGTTTCCCCGGCGTCGATGCACTCCCCGCCACGTTTTTCAATGACCGGCTTGAGAGAGTCGAACGCCGCGTGTTCGATGGCGACCAGCCGACCGGGATGGAGGTTAAGCGTCACCGCCGCGACGAGTTCGGTAATGCGGCTCTGCGGAATCAGGCGGCCGTGTTCGTCGAAGAACGCGCAGCTTTGTCCGTCGTCGCCGATGATCACTCCCAGATCGGCCCGCGCGCCGCGGACTCCATCTCCCATCCGCGTCGCGTCGGCATCTTTGGGATCAGACAGATCGCGAAGGCGATCGGGGATGTTCACCGGAATCAATCGGCAGGGTAGATTCGCGAAGGTCCGTTCGAGCGTGCGGCGAACGAGGCGCGACGGGCAAGCAAAGCCAATCTTGAGCGGCCGCAGCGCGTGAAAATGCTTCCAGAGGCTGGCTTCATACGGAACGAACGCCTGAAACGCGCGATGTGGGCCGGCGTGACGGGTTTGTCGTCCCGCAGGTTCGCGCAGACGCTGTTCGAGTCGACTCAACCCTCCACCGTGCGACAAGGGACGGACAGCACGTCCGATAAAATCGAGGCCGGTCCAGGATGGTTCGCAACCTGATCCAGTAATGAACACGCCTCCGGCGGCTTGCAGATGATCGACGGTGAACCAGAGACAGGGCTTGGTGGAGAGTGCAATATCGATTACCTGGCAACCCATGCGGCGCAACGCGGCAGTAACACCGGTGACAATGTCGGGGGACGAGGGGCGCTCATCGTATCCGACAATGACCGACGGACGTGCCGGCCGGGTTGGACGATCGGACACTTCTGTTTCATTTGCCACGATGGCTTCTTCCCACAACAGCCCGGCGAACGCGGTGGCGACAGAGGCAGCCTTCGCCCGGGTCAACTCGTTGCGATGGACGCCGCGGACCCCTTCGGTGGTGAACAGCGATTTCCGCTCGACCCGTTTGACGGTGTTCTGGACCCGCTCAATGATCTTGGCGGGGAGTTGCCCGGTGTCGGAACGAAGGGGACAATCGCGACATCCCGGAAAGTACGCGGCGAGCCGGCTCAAATGCACCGCCCGCGAAATGGGGTGCGTATCCCCCGGGCAGACATACAGTTTTTCGGTCGCGACAGGTGACATGGCCTGCCAGATCCTGAAAATGGCCGGGTCGTGATTCGTTAAGCCTGAATACAAATTCCAGGCAGATGCAAGACGACGCGGATGGCAGTTCGTTCGAAGTGGTTTCAAAACCTTGTATTTGGTAGGGCGACGCTCCGTCGGAGCCGCCATAACGCGAGACTTTCGGTCGCAGCGGCTCGGCGGGAGCCTCGCCCTCCCAGTTTTGAAACCATATGTAGTGAACTTCAGCTTTTAGCGGGGGAACTGTACGCTAGGAGATCGAATAGGGTCAATGTGGATTGGAGCACCGGCCAGGTATGCACGTCACGGAGTTTCTCAAGTCGCCGGAAAAACATCCCGTCAGCCCGGTTGTGGCCCTCTTTGGAGAGGATCGCTGGCTGAAAGGGGCAGCTTTGGCCGCCCTGTCGCGGCTCGTGCTCGGCGAGAGCGATGAGTCCGAATCGACTCGCTTCACCGGCAAAGATACCGACCTGAAAACGGTCTGCGACGAACTGTTAACGATCTCGATGTGGGGGGATCGACGGCTTGTGATCGTGGAGGATGCCGATCCGTTCGTGACGAACTTTCGGGCCGGACTCGAGAAATACGTCAAGAAGCCCGCCCGAAAATCGGTCCTGGTGCTCGATGTCAAAACCTGGCCGAAGAACACTCGGCTGGCGAAGTTGTTGGCCGAGGAAGGGCTCGAACTCGACTGCAAATCGCTCGACGGCGCGGCGCTGGCCCATTGGCTGCGCGGCATGTGCCGCGACAGATTCGGCAAACAGCTGCAGCCGGATGCGCAGTCGTTGCTCGTGGAACTCGCGGGGAAGGAACTCGGATTGCTTGAGCAGGAACTGGCGAAACTCGCAGCGTATGTCGGCGAGAGATCGGAGATCAGCGCTGAAGATGTGCGGACCCTGGTTGGGGGATGGACCGCGGAAACGGTCTTCCAGATGACAGGCGCGATGCAGGCGGGCAACGTGGGGCTGGCTTTGAAGCATCTCGATCGTTTGCTCTCGGCCGGCGAGGCGCCGCAGCGAATTCTCGGCGGGATCAACGCGGTCTATCGCAAGCTGATCCGCGCGGCCGAACAGACGCGCGGCGGCACGCGGCTTGACGACGCGCTCCGACAGGCAGGGGTCTTTCCCAAAGAGATTGATCTCTCTGCTCGCTACCTGCGCAAGCTGGGGCGAAGCAAGGTCGAAGAATTCAGCGAACGGCTGCGTGAGGCGGACGGCAATCTCAAAGGGGCCAGCCGACTGCCGGAGCGAATCGTGCTGGAACAATTGACACTGCAACTCAGCGGGCGGGCATAAGACGACATGCACCTCGGCTGTGTGGTCAGCCGGCCGCGCCGTTCAATTCTTCTCCGGCCAAAAGACGGTTGCGCGCGTCGGCGCACCATCGTCATCGCGAATCACAGCCACTTCCGTTCCCGGTTTCGTAAACTGGCTGCGCAGCACGGCGAGCGCGGCCGGGCGATTGTCAGTATAGGAGAGTGCAGCCGAAGTGATCGTGCCGATCTGACTGCCGTCGGCAGGGGAAACCACTTTGCTGCCGATCGGCGGGACCGGCAGCGCATCGAGTCGCAGCCCGCGCAATTCGCGGTTCACGTGCCCCATGGCATCCAGCCGCGCGATGGGCTCCTGACCGAGATAGCAGCCTTTTTTGAACGAAATTGCTCGCGATGTGCGTCCCGCTTCCTGGGCCAGGTTGTCGTCGGTGAGATCGACCCCGTACCACGGCATTCCCGCTTCGATGCGCAGCGCTTCGAAGGCTTGCGAGCCAGCCGGCATGACACCGATGTTCTGAATCGCTTGCCACAAAGCCGCGGCTTCGAGTCGAGAAACAGTGAGGAGAAATCCTGGCACTGGGGTGAAATCAACTCGCCGCACCGCGACTTCAGTGTCGGCCAGGGATCCGGTCGCGTGCTGCATCGTTTGCAGACTTTCCACGGACGGCAACAACTGAGACAACTTCTCGGCCGCGCGGGGACCGCAAACATAAAGTTCCGCGAAGTCGCCCGTTCGCGGATGAAGTTGCACATCTTCCGTGATGATGTAACGGTCGAGATGGGCGAGCAGGGGTTCTTCCGACCCCGGGACGCTTTCGAGCCAGAGCGAACTTGCGGAGTCGAAGACGAAGATATGCCCCAGGATTCGTCCCTTGATGTTCGTGACGAAGGCTTCGCATCCGTTCCCGGGGATGAGACCTTTGATATCGTTCGTGCAGAAGTTGTGTAGAAACTTCGCACGATCGTCGCCGGTGATTTCGATCTGTGCATGGTTGCTGAGATCGAACAGCGCCGCATTCGTCGTTGCGGAGAGGTACTCGGCCGCCGGGTCGCCGAAGTGCAGGGGGGGCGCGGCGGGTCGCGATGCACCGTCCCCGTGAGAATCGGTTACCAGCGAGAAAGCTGCGCCGCACGTTGTCTGAAGTTTTCTCAAGGAAGAATCGTCCATACCGGATTCTTCTTCAGCGCCGTTCGGGCGTCAACTCCAGACCGTCGATCGACAATTGACCTGTGGCCCCGTTGAGCCCGATACGCACCACCAGCTCGCGCGCTCGGGGGGGGACGGTAAGATCGCCGGAGACGCTCTTCCATTCGTCGATCTGTGACCAGGAACCGAGTGATTCATCGCCGATCGGCAGCCGGCGGTCATCGTAGAAGTGCACGAACAATCCCGGCTTCTGGAACGACTCTTCCCCGCGACCGATATTCTCAGCCCGGACCGAAAGCTGCACGTGCAACTTGCCGATATGCCGGCCATCAATCGGCAACCCCTGTAACATTTGCGACAACCGGCCCGGCTCGGAATTCTCGAATCGAATGTAGTATTTCCCGGATGGAGCATCTTCCGACACGCGCGTCGCCTGGCGAATGTAATGCCAACCGTCGGGACGGTCGTTTACGTCGCTATCGTCTTCGAATCCGCCGTTGACGAGTTTCGGATGGAGTGGATCGGGCTGCACGGTGCGGCGTTCTTCCGAGATGCCGGTCATGGGCACGAAGAGCGTGGGAATGAGCCGCGTGCGAACCAGCTCTCCTTTTTTCTTTTCGAACAAATAAAACACCTGCTGGTACCGTTCGCCGAGAGGGATGATCATCTTGCCCCCTTCCTTGAGCTGATCAACGAGCGGTTTGGGCACATCTTCGGGTGAGCAGGTGACCAGAATCTTGTCGAACGGGGCATGCTCGGCCCAGCCCTGATATCCATCTCCGACTTTGGTGGTGACGTTTTTGTATCCGAGCTGCTTGAGCCGCTGCGCCGCCAGGCGGCCGAGTGGTTCGACGATTTCGATCGAATAGACTTCTTTCACGAGTGGGGAGAGGACCGCTGCCTGATAGCCGCTGCCAGTGCCGATTTCGAGCACTCGGTCTTCCGGCTGCGGGTCCGCCAGTTCGGTCATATAGGCGACAATAAACGGGGGGGAGATCGTTTGCTTATAACCGATGGAGAGGGCCGCGTCGGCATAGGCGCTTTTGCGTTCGAACGCCGGGACAAATTCATGACGTGGGGTGGTCCGCATCGATTCGAGCACCCGAGGGTTTTTGATTCCCTCCTTCGCGATGTATTCATCCACCATCTTCAGCCGCTCCTCATGATGCCGATCGGCGGCGAGGGAAGGGCGGAGGCCCAGCGTTGAGATGGCGAGCAGGAAGCAAAACAGCGTCAGCGGTGCTTGTGGTCGCGGAGATGACATGATTCTCGGCATGCTCCAAATGCCTCCGGGGCAATTCGCGATTCGTTCCTCTGGGAGCCATTATACGACGTCTGGGGATGGATTGGGGACCGCACTTTGAAAATTGGCTCCCGCGGAGGACAGGCGGCTTTGAATTGAGTCGATACGGGAACAGCCCAATGGAAAAGGCCGGAGAGGTTGCCCTTCCGGCCTTTTCACAACCAGATGCGTTATGCCCGCACCTTCCTTGGTTCTTACGTGGAAATCTCAGTTACCACCGAAGAAGTTGAGGCCGAACCCAAATCCAAATCCAGCGAAGAGTTCATCCAGCGACCCGAACTCGACCGCACCGATGTCAACAATCTCGGAGCCGTTGCCGTCGCCGTCAGCGATTCGCGGCGCGCCAGTCTGATCTGTCGAAAGACCGGCTGCGGCGGCGTTGCCACCGGCATCGATCGCCGCGCTTCCGGAAAGAAGTGCATGAGTGAGCGTTGGGCCACCGTTGTCTTGCAGCGGGCTGAGCAACGGATTAACTGGACTGCCGCTGGTTCCCACGATGTCGCCGTTGACTCCGTTTGTAAAACCGGTCGCGCTCCCGACGATGCCGATCAGGTTATGGCCGCCGGAGATAAAGGCTCCGGAAGCATCGGGATTTGAGGTGATCCCAGTGTTTGTGGCGACAATGGTGTTTGTGACAGTGAACGTGTTCGACTCGTTGTAGATGCCGCCGCCAACATTGGCGGTATTATCGGCGATCGTCACGTTGAGGACGAGCACGTTGTTGTTCATCACGTTCGAGATACCGCCACCGTTGGCAGAGGCGGTGTTACCGGAAATCGTGGAATTGCGGAGCGTCACCGATCCCCCTGAGAAACTGCCTGTTCCGGTGTTCGCCACGCCGCCGCCGTTCGTGCCAGCGTTGTTACCCGAGATAGTGCTGTCGATCACGGTAAGGACGCTGTCCCGGTAGTTGCGAATGCCGCCGCCGTCGAGACCGGCCGAGTTGCCGGAGATCGTGCTGCGGGTGATGGTAATCGTGCCGATCAGCGCCGTGACGCGTCCCGTGTTCTCAATTCCACCGCCGCTCGTCGCGGTAGAGTTGCCGCTGATGGTGCTGTCGGTAATGGTGACGGTGCTGCCGAAGTTACCGATGCCGCCGCCGTCGCCGCCGGCGGTGTTATTCGAGACTTCCGTGTTCGTAACAACCAGCGTGGCAAGTTCCGTCTTGAGTCCGCCGCCGGTGCCGTTGGCACTGTTCCCCGAGACGATGCTATCGCTGATTTCGACCAACGAGGCTTCATTGTGGAACAGTCCGCCACCGCCGTCAGCTTGATTGTCGATGATCTGGCTGCCGGTGATCGTGACATGAGCCCCACCAATTGCCACCACGCCGCCGCCGTAGCCATGGTAGATTGCGCCGACATCGGCGACCGCCGTGTTGTTATTGATGACGGTGTTCGAGATATTCACGGTTCCACTCTTGATGCCAATTCCGCCGCCTCCGAAGTCCTCGCCGACGTTACCCAGCACGGTATTTTCGTTAACAGTGCTATCGGCGATGCTCAGTGTGCTGTTTTCAACGTTCGCCAGTCCGCCGCCCCCCAGATCGGCCGTATTCCCGGTGAAGGTGCTGCCGGTCACCGTGGCATTCCCTTCGCGGCGGTTCATCAACCCGCCCCCCTCGTACGCCTGGTTCCCGGAAACCGTGCTGTTGGTGACCGTCACGACACCGATGCCATACACCCCCGGCTTGCCGGTGTTCTCGATGCCGCCGCCGCTGCTGAGTGCCGAGTTATCGGAAATGGTGCTGCTAGATACATTCACGGTGCCGGCGAAGTTGAAAATACCGCCGCCGTCGTTGTCGGCGTGATTGTCGGTGATTGTCGAACCGTTGACCGTGAGGCTGGCAAGTTCGTTTTGAATCCCGCCCCCTTCATTGTCCGCGTGGTTGCCCGAAATCATCACGCCGTTCACGGTCATCGTGCCGCCGTCGGTGTTGGCGAGCGCGCCACCTTCGTGTGCGGAATTATTGGTGACGCTGCCGCCGTTGATGATCGTGGTGTTCTTGAGCGCCCAGAGGCCGCCCCCCCAATGACCTCCGGAAGAGTTCCCGGAGATTTCGGTGTTGTTGATCGTGAGGGTGCCGGGGCCGAACGATTCGGTGTTCTGGTTGCTGACGCCGCCGCCGTTGTTTGTGGCGGTGTTGTTGGTGATAAAACTGTCAGTGATCGTCATCAAGCTGTCGCGCTTGTTCTGCACCCCGCCGCCGTCGAAGGCGGTGTTGCCCGTGATCGTGGTGTTGGCGATCGTCATCACGCCGATGGCGGCCGTGATGCGGCCGGTGTTCTCAATACCTCCCCCGGTGCGGTTGGCGGAGTTACCAGAGAAGGTACTATCCGAGATGTCAACATGACCTGCGAAGTTGAAGATACCTCCCCCGTCGCGCGTCACATGATTGTCGGTAAAGGTTGAGCCGACGACGGTAAGATTCGACAGCTCGTTCTGAATACCACCCCCTTCCAGCGTCGTCGTGTTGCCGGAGAAGAGGGTGTTGAGTACGGTCATGTTTCCCGCGCCGATGTTCGCCGCGCCTCCCCCTTCATGCCCGGTGTTGTTCAGAAACTGGCTGTCATAGATCTTAGTGGTGTTTTTGAGGGCATATAGGCCGGCACCGTACACCGCCGCCGTATTACCAGAAATTTCGGTGTTGTGGATTGTCAGCGTGCCGGGACCGAATGATTCGGTATTCTGGTTGGAGACGCCTCCGCCGCTGTTGGTGGCGGTGTTGTTGGTGATAAAACTGTCAGTGATCGTCATCAGGCTGTCGCGTTTGTTCTGTACTCCACCGCCGTCGAAGGCGGTGTTGTCCGTAATGATCGTGTTGGTGATCGTCATTACGGCAATCGCGGCGGTGATGCGGCCGGTGTTTTCAATACCGCCGCCGGTGCTGTCGGCGGAGTTGTTCGAGAAGGTGCTCCCCGAGATATCAACCGTACCGGCGAAATTGAACAGTCCGCCCCCGTCGTTGGTGACGTGATTGTTGGTGATCGTCGAATCAATAACGGCCAGGTACGACAACTCGTTCTGAATGCCGCCCCCTTCGTTGTTGGTCGAGTTGCCGGAAATGAGGGAGCCGGTGACCGCCATGCTTCCTCCCCCGACATTGTTCAGCCCGCCCCCTTCATGGGCCGTATTATTCAGGATCTGACTGCTGACGATATCGGTATTGCTCGCGAGAGCGTACAAGCCACCGCCGTACAAACCAGCCGAATTCCCCGAAAGCGTGACGTTTGTGAGTGTCACCTGTCCCGGACCGAACGATTCTGTTTCGACATTCGCGATCCCGCCGCCCGACTCGGTCGCGGTGTTGTTTGAGATTGAGCTGCCGGACACATTGAGGATGCTGTCGCGGCGATTCATGATGCCGCCGCCGGTCAGAGCGTGGTTGTTTGCAATGGTGCTGTTAGTGATGCTCATCGTGCCGACGGCAGCGGTGAAGCGACCGGTGTTCTCGATACCGCCGCCGCTGTCTTGTGCCGAGTTGCCGGAAATTGTGCTGTCAGTGATGGAGACGGTGCTGGCGAAGTTCCAGAGGCCACCCCCCTGATGTTCTGCGAAGTTGTTGAGGATATCGGTATCGAAGATCGTAACGTCAGCCAACTGCACGTTGACGCCGCCTCCGCTCCCATTGGAATGGTTGCCGCTGATTGTCGAGCCGGTGATGAAAGCGGTGCTCGCGTCGACATAAATGGCGCCGCCGGCATCGGCGGAGTTCCCCTCGAAACTGCTGTTGGTGATCTCCAGGGAAGCCCCTTCGACCGCCACCACGGCCCCGCCGTATCCATAAAACGGCGCACCGGAACTTTCCGCCGTATTGTTCGTGAATGTGGAATCGGTGATGGTGGCCATGCCGCCCCGAATCCCCACCGCGCCTCCGCCGAATACTTCCACGTTACTGAAGGCGCTGTTCTCAAAGAAGTCGACGTTATCGATGGTGAGCGTTCCCATGTCGCTCAACACTCCGCCTCCTCCCGCAAGACCACTGTTCGAGCCATCGCCGCCGGTGACGGTCAGATCACGCAGGATGAGTTCGGCCCCCGGAAGTACGTGGAACACGCGGTCGATTAACTCGCCGTCGATGAACGTGAGTCCGGTTCCGAGACCAACAATCTCAATTCGCGCGGTGATGTCGAGATCCCCCGTTTCCGCGCCGTCCTCATTTCGACCGGCGATCTCAAGGGCATAGGTTCCTTCATCGAGGTTGATTGTGAAGACGCCAGGGAGATTCTGGGCGTTGGCTTCCATAATCGCCGCCCGGAGCGAGAACATGCCGGCGGCAGTCGCGATGATCCCATCGCCGGGGTTGACATCAATCGCGTCATCGAACTCGGTCGGTGCTTCGCCGAATGCAAAACGCTGCGAGAATGTTCCAAAGCCGTCACCGGTTCCCGGTCCGCTCCAGACAACCACGAGACCGGAGCTGAGCGCCGCGACGGTCGGCTTGCTCTGCGATCCTGTGATCGTGGTATTCACTCGTTGCTGCCCTCCGTCAGCGGTGCCGTCGAGCAAGAACGTCCGGAGGAAAACTCCCGAAGTTTCTCCGGGATCTTCGTCTTCTTTCGGATCGCCCCCCAACCCATCCGCGCCGGACCAAGACACGGCGAAACCGTCAGGGGTGCTGATAACGGAGGCTGATACTTGATTATCCAGCGTGTATTGATTGACCAGTATCTCGCCACCAATACCTGCACCACTGGCCGAAATTCGGCGAGCAAAGACCCCCGCGCTGTCCCCAATACCGTTCCCATCCCAGGCGACAACAAACGTACCGTCGCTCATCAACGCGATTGAGGGATTTTTCTGCACCAGCGAATAGGTCTGGTTGACGCGGACTTCACCAGTCTGCGCTGTACCGCTTGAGTTAAATCGGCGGAAGAAGATCCCATCGCCGTCCCCAGCGCCGTAGCCGCTCCAGGTCACGGCGAACCCGCCACTCCCATCCGAAGTAATCGACGGATTGACTTGCGAATTCAGAGTGTTGACGTTGACCCGGAACTCACTCGTGGTCGCGCCGCCTGAACTATTGAAAACACGGGCAAACACACCGCTTCCATCGCCGACGCCGTTGCCGGTCCACGCAATCGCGAATCCGCCGCCGGTGAGATACGTCACCGTCGGCAATTGCTGATTGGATGAGGTCGTCTGATTGACGAGGAACGCCCCGCCAAGCGGGGAACCGGTCGCGGAGAACTGGCGAGCATACACGCCGTATCCGGAGCCGTCCTGCAACATGCTTTGCCAAGTAACAACAAACTTTCCGTCACTTCCGACGGCAACGGCCGGTTCGCGCTGATCCCCCGAAGTGTATGTGTTGACCAGAATTTCACCGCTGAGGGCGGTCCCGTCCGCCGCGAACCGGCGGGCGAAAACGGCGAATCCAGAACCATCGCCGACGGTGCTCCCCCAAACAGCGACGTAGCTATTGTCTGGTGCCACAGCCACCGCTCGGCTTCCCCCCGCACTCACAATTTGCGTCCCGGCGACGGTCGTATTCACCAGCGTTTCGTTTCCAACAGGGTTGGCCGAAAGGAGTGCGCGGTCTTCAAGCAGCTCGACCGAGCACCAGACGGGCTGGAGACGATCTCGCTTTTGCTTGCGAGTCCTGGTTCTCTGGCTAGCGGGGCGGTGACGATTTACGAGCGAGCGCAACCAGTGATTTCGATACATCGGGCTTCCCTTTTGATTGCCGAAACCGGTAAGACGAGGTTGACGAGGATCACGTGGCCCGCGCGACACTACTGCCTGGGAGACCAAGCTTCCATCGGTCCCCAAACACTTACCCGGCATGCGAGCGCCATTGAACGGGATTTCCACCAATCAGGCGGAAAAGACCCGAAAGTCAAAGACAGTCGCAGAAACGGCGTACGAAGCTCGATATGGCCCGCATCGAGTGCGCCGATAAAGAGGAGCCTGTTCGGGAGCCCGCAGGCTGGCAACGCAAGGTCTGTGAATTCAGTCCGATTACGTGTACCTGCTCCATCAAACAACTATCGGCCGAACAAACCCACAGTCAATAAGATTCGATAAGAACGAGTCGCGAATTCCATCGAAAGATGAGTGCAGCAAAAAGATAATGCAGCTGAAAGATGATCGATGAATCTACTAATGAAAATTTGAAGTGTCAACAGGCTTCTCAAAAAATCAATATGAATTTTGAACAGCGGACAGTGTGCCTATCGGTAAGCCTTGTGATGACGTTGTCGCTTTGCCCATCGATATGGCAAAGTGTGGAAGCAGGGCAAATTGTTCGAATGCTAATTAATACCGTAAGCGTGTTGGAAGACATCTTCCATCAGATTCTGTTTGCCGAGGGATAGCTGCAAGGCCTCATACTCTACTGCCTGGGGGTTGTTTTCCGTTGAAAAGGTGCGAATCCGGTCTGGACGCGGTACTCTGGCGTTGTATTCCCCGGGATCGTCGGCAATCGATAACCCTCCAGCTCTCCCTTTCCAAGATCACCACACGAGTGAGATGCTCGGGATGACCACTGAGTTCGAATATCTGACGGATCGACTGGGCGGTATTGCGCTGGAATCGTACCGCTGCCTATTTACGTTTGAGCCGGTTTCCCCCGCCTCACGAATCCGTGAAATGTGAGTCTGCAGCATGGCGAAGCGTGTTCTTCTAGCCGGGTTGTTCCACGAAACCCATACCTTTCTCGAGGGGACGACGCCGCTCGAATCGTTCGCGGTCCGGCGCGGCGAAGAGCTATTCTCGTCGCGCGGCGATGGATCGCCGATGTCCGGCATCTTGGAAGTGGCCGAGCAGTCGGGATGGGAAGTTCTGCCGCTGGTCGATCTTCGTGCCACACCAAGTGCAACGGTCGCGGATGAGGTCGTTGATTTATTCTGGTCCGAATTTCAGACGCGTGCCGCACAGCTGCTCGAACGGGGCATTGACGGCATCGCGCTGGTGCTCCATGGGGCCATGGTCTCCGAGTCGCTGCGGGACGTGGAAGGAGAAATCCTCGCAAGAATTCGCGCGCTGCCCGGCGCAAAGAACGTCCCCATTTGCGGCGTCCTCGATCTGCACGGAAACATCTCCCGGCAAACCGTCGAGTTGGCGGATGGTTTTGTCGCTTACCGTTCGAATCCGCACATCGATGCCCGTGAAGCAGCTGTTGACAGCGCGCGGCTACTCGACCGGATACTCTCCACTGGGGGACGTCCCGTTTGCCTGTGGGCCCAGCCGCCGGTTGTGTGGCCACCGACCGGAACCGGCACCGCCGACGACCCGATGCAAACCCTGGAATCGAAGGCTCGCGAGATTGAACGGACCGTTCCCGGAGTCGCACACGTGAATGTCTTCGCCGGCTTCTCGTTTGCGGATACTCACGACACCGGTGTGAGTTTTTCCGCCGTGACATTCGGCGACCCGGAAGCGGCGCGTGCCGCATTGCACGCTCTCAGTCAATGGACGGTCGAGCATCGTCAACTGGGAAACGTCGTCCCTCCGTTATTGGATAGTGTCTTGCCGCGCGTGCTCGAACACGTACGCCGTGAGGAAGCTCCCGTCGCGATCGTTGAGCCGTCCGACAATATCGGCGGCGGTGCCCCCGGAGACGGCACCAGCGTGCTCCGCGCGTTCGTCAAGCACGCAATTCCGAATTCCGCCGTCGTGATCAACGACCCGGCGGCGGTGACAGCCTTGAAGGACTGCGCGATCGGCAAGCAGACACGGCTCCGCATCGGCGGGCGCGGTTCAAAGCTCGCGGAAGGGCCGGTGGAGCTCAATGTGGAACTCGTCTCCCGCAGCGATGGAAAATTTGAACTCGAAGACCGACAGAGTCACCTGGCTTCGATGAGCGGGGTAAAGATCGACATGGGGCCGTGTGCCGTCGTCCGGCATCAAGGGGTAACGATTCTCCTCACCAGCCATAAGACTCCGCCGTTCGATCTTGGGCAATGGCGGAGCCAAGGGATTGATCCCGAAAAGCTTTCGGTCATCGGCATCAAGGCGGCCGTCGCGCACCGCAGGGCGTACGACCCGATCGTCAAAGCGAGTTATACTGTTTCGACTCCCGGCCCATGTGCCAGCGATGTGACAATGTTTCCATTCCGGCACATCCGCCGGCCGGTTTATCCACTCGATAGAATCTAAGAAAAGAAGTCTGTCTCACCGATGCCAGAACCGATCCTGCAAAACGTATCGACGGGAATTCTCTTCAAGAACCCCGTGCCGCACCTGAAAAGCGTTCACGGGTATTTTCCCTCAGTTGCGGCGTTGCCCAATGGAGAGTTGCTCGCGACATATATGGTCGGTGAAGCTTTTGAGGCGGTAAATTGCCGCGTTCATCTGTCACGTTCGACCGACGGCGGAACAACCTGGACAGCCGAAGGACCGATCACCCGCGACCTGGAAGGACGTCCCTGGTCGGAGAGCGCGCGACTGACTGCGACGAAAAACGGTGAAGTGATCGCCTTGCTTCATCGTCATGATCGGACCGGCCGCGTCGACGAAGGGCTCGCGAACCCCGTCACGCTCGGCTTCGTGCCGACGTCATTCGATATCACGCGTTCGAAAGACGGCGGACGATCCTGGAGCAGGCCAGAGTCCATCAGTCCGCCGCTGGTCGGCCCGTCATTTGAGCTTTGCTGTCCGATTACGATTCTGCGCGACGGCCGCTGGTTGCTCCCGTCTTCGACCTGGTGCGACTGGGACGGAAATCTCCCGAATGGAAATCGGATGGTCGCATTTGTTTCGACTGACGAGGGGCGTAGCTGGCCGACCTACCTTAATGTGATGCATCATCCGTCCAACCGCATTCGTTATTGGGAATCAAAAATTGTCGAGCTTCCCGACGGTCGACTGCTCGCTGCCGCCTGGGTCTACGACGACGAGCACTCGAAGGATCTGCCAAACCATTACGCGCTGAGTAACGACGGCGGCAATACATGGACCGAGCCGGCATCGACGGGATTGATCGGCCAAACACTGACTCAATTTGTTCTCGATGACGGCCGGGTGTTGTGTGTTTACAGGCGAATCGATCAGCCGGGGCTTTGGGCTCAGCTGGTGACGATCGACGGAAACCGCTGGATCAACGAAGGTGCGGAGCCTCTCTGGGGACATCAAACAGCCGGGTTGACCGCGGACGACAAATCGATGGCCAAGAACTTCCAGGTGCTGCGGTTCGGTGCCCCCTGCGTCACGCGTCTAGCCGACGGAAATCTGTTCGTCGCCTTCTGGTGCTACGAAGACTGCGTCGGCCTGATTCGCTGGTTTCGGTTCAAAGTCCGGTAACACCTCTGTCCAGCAATAGGATATGCCATGACCCGTCATCGCGTTCGATCTGCGGCGTTGCTCCTTTGGTCCGTCGCATTGTTCCTTGCGATTGATGTTGCAATTCTGCGTGCCGACGAGAGTCCAGCAGCCTGTCCTCGGGCTGTCGAACTTCTCAAGACCGGCAGTGAGACCGTGCGAGTCGTCTGCTTTGGCGACAGTCTGACCGGTGTCTATTACCACACCGGCGGGCGACGAGCGTACGCTGACATGCTCGCGATCGCGCTGCGGAAGATCTATCCGCAAGCGAAAGTCGAGCCGATCAACGCCGGATTGAGCGGCGACACGACACAAGGGGCGCTGACGCGGATTGACCGCGAGGTGCTCGCCCACAAGCCGCATCTGGTGACGGTCATGTTCGGCATGAACGACATGACGCGAGTACCTCTGGATGAGTACCGCGGAAACCTCGTCGAGATCATTTCCAAATGTCGCGCCGCTGGAGCCGAAGTGCTGCTGTGCACGTCGAACTCCGTCGCGGAAACGACGGGACGTCCCCCGAGGAAATTGGAAGAATTCATGCAGGCCGTTCGGGATCTCGCACGGGAAGAGAAGCTCGCGGTCGCGGATTGTTATCAGGCTTATCAAGCCGTAAGAAAAAAAGACGCGCTTGAATGGTCGCTGATGATGAGCGATGAGATTCACCCGAACATGGATGGCCACAAGCTCCTCGCGGAAACGATTGCCAAGACCATCAGCGGACAAAGTGTGTCATTGAAGGATGTCGCGCCGCCGCAGCCGGCCATTCCACACACATTGCAACTGCTGAGGGCCGGCAAGCCGATCAAAGTGTATGCCATGCCGCCGTTCGACGTGCTGATCGGCCCCGCCTTGCGGGAGCTCCAACCGAACGCGGTCGTGGAAGTCTCGGCTTGGGATGTCGCGGGACAGAAAATCGCCGCGATTGAACAGATGGCCAAAGCGGAAGTCCGGACGCGAAAGCCCGATCTGGTGATCGTGGCGGTCCCGGCCGATTCATCCGAAGGCGAACTCCGGACGAATGAGCAGATGCAAACCTTTCACCGGTCGTATTCATGGGTGCTTAACTGGTCACTGAGTTTCGGCCATCAGGAGTGGGACTGCATCGCGATGGCCCCGTCACTGGAGCTGTCCGAGCTACGCGAGGACCAGCTGCCAATCAATCGGCTGATTCAACGGCTCATCCGCGCCCAGCATCTCGACGGTCCCGTTCGCAAAGCTGGGGACAGACGTCCTGCTAAACAGTTGCTGCAAGAGTGGTTGCGTCAACAGTGGGAATACAAAGCCGATCGGCAAGACTGAACTGTCCGTCGATGAACATCCGGCCGGTATGGTTGAAATCCCGCAGCAGGCTTCCTTTAATGGATTGAGGAGGGGAGTTGCCCGCGGCAAGGGATCGCGGGAATGTCCCGCTGAATGTACTCCTCAACTTGAGGACAGAAAGGTTTGCTGCGATGAGCTTTGCGCGCCGGTTTGCGAGTTTGTTGGCCCTGTTGGCAGTAGTGACCATGTCGGTTTGGAGCACCGGTTGCGCGGACAGCTCGGCCAATGCCGTCAAGGGGAAAGCGGGGGCCACGAGCAAGGGAAGTGAAAAGGCTCCGGCGAAGGGCGCCGAAGCCGGCTCAAGTACCGGCGGCGGAACCTCCGTGCCGGGCGAGAAGTAAGCAGCGCGGCATCCTCGCGGTCGTTCTTCCAACCTGCCTACGAGCCGGGAGTGTGGTCCATGACAGCGCCAAACGTTCCGATTCGCACTGATGTCGATGTCGCGGTCATTGGTGGCGGGCCCTCAGGGGCGACGGCCTCCAAACTTCTCGCGCAGGAAGGGCATTCCGTCGAGTTATTTGAGCGGGAGCATTTCCCACGGTTTCACATCGGTGAGTCGCTGATCCCCCAAACCTACTGGGTGCTCAAGCGGCTCAACATGCTCGAAAAAATGCGGGCGAGCGCGTTCGTCAAAAAGTACAGCGTGCAGTTTGTCGGCGCCAGCGGCCGGCTATCCGAGCCGTTTTATTTCGACGAGCACAACCCGCACGAATGCTCGCAAACTTGGCAGGTGCTGCGGAGCGAGTTCGACGAGATGCTGCTCAACAACGCTCGCGAGCATGGCGTCCGCGCGCACGAAGGGGTGCGCGTCAACGACGTGCTGTTCGAGGGGGACCGCGCGGTCGGCGTCGATGTGACTGACTCCGACGGGGCGCGGCACCGTGTGAACGCAAAGGTTGTCGTCGATGCCAGCGGGCAGTCGGCACTCATCTCGAATCGCTTCAAGATGCGCGACGTTGACCCGATCCTCAAGAAAGGGGCGGTCTGGTCGTACTTTGAGGGAGCTTACCGAGACGAGGGGAAAAACGCCGGCGCGACGATCGTGTTGCAATTGAAAAACGGCAAAGGCTGGTTCTGGTACATTCCTCTGCATCGCAACATCACGAGCGTCGGTGTCGTCGCTCCGTTTGAATATCTGTTCGACGGCCGCGGCGACCACGAGATGATCTTCAACGAAGAGGTCGAAAACTGCCCGGTCGTCAAGGAGCGCCTCTCGATCGGGAAGCGGGTCGATGTGTTTCGCGCGACAAAAGACTATTCCTACAAATCGCGGCAAGCTGCCGGCGATGGCTGGGTGCTCATCGGCGATGCTTTTGGGTTTCTCGATCCTCTGTATTCTTCCGGCGTCCTGCTGGCGCTGAAATCCGGGGAAGTCGCGGCCGATGCAATCTCCGAAGGACTCAAGATCGGCGATACCTCCGCCGCGCAGATCGGCAAATGGGAGCCGGCCTTCTCGGAGGGAATGGAACGGATGCGTCGACTCGTCTGCGAGTATTACGACGGGTTCAGCTTCGGGCGGTTCGTCAAGAAACACCCGCATCTGAAAGGGCATCTCACCGACCTGCTCATCGGCGACCTGTTCAAGGAGAGCGTCGATGAGGTCGTCGCGCCGATGAACCAGATGCGTGCCGAAATGGCCGCGGTCGCCGACTAAACATCTCGTGCTCGTAATACGAGTGCTCGCGACATCCGTCCAGTCCGCGGATTCCCTTCGTGGTCGCGGGCGGTCTCATTGCACAAAAGCAGTGACCGATCTCGCCCCTTCAGACGTGCAGTTTGCAGCAGGGGCGTTACAATGGGGATCGCGATCGATTTGGTAACGACGTTCGCTCCCATCCCCAGATTCAAGTCCTTTGATTGACCACTTCGACACAACTTATCAGGGCATTCCATCATGCGGAACGTGCTCAGCTTGATTCTCGGCGGCGGTAAGGGAACGCGGCTTCTTCCACTGACGCAATATCGCTCGAAACCCGCTGTCCCGCTCGCCGGAAAATATCGGCTGATCGACATTCCGATCTCGAACTGCCTCAACAGCGGGATGAACCGCATCTATCTGCTCACACAGTTCAACTCGGTCAGCCTCCATCGGCACATCCGGCAGACTTACAAATTCGACCAGTTCGGCGGTGGGTTCGTCGAGATTCTCGCGGCACAGCAGACGAACGAAGCCGCCGACTGGTACCAGGGAACGGCCGACGCCGTCCGCAAGAATCTCCGTTACCTGGAGCAGCCGGGCATCGACTGCGTGGCGATTCTTTCAGGCGATCAGCTTTACCGCATTGATTTTGAAGACATGATCGCGACGCACCGCAAAGCCAAAGCCGACGTGACGATCGCCGCCGTCCCCGTGACCAGCGCGCAGGCCGCGGCCTTCGGCATCATGCGGATCGACTCGTCGGGACGAGTCGAGGGCTTTCTCGAAAAGCCGAAGACCGAGGCCGAATTGAAGCTCGTTCGGACCGATCCTGCCTGGCTCGACGCGCACGGCATTCCCAGCCGGGGCCGCGATTGCCTCGCCAGCATGGGCATTTATGTGTTCGACCGCGATACACTCGTCGAGTTGCTCTCCAAGTCCGACTACCAGGACTTCGGCAAGGAAGTCTTTCCGATGTCCATCCGCGCTCGTCGCGTGCAGGCCTACCCTTTCGACGGCTACTGGGAAGATATTGGAACGATTAAATCGTTCTACGAGGCGAACCTCGCGCTCTGCGGACCCTCCCCGCCATTCGATTTCGCGTCCGATACCGCCCCGATTTACACGCATGCCCGTTCGTTGCCGAACGCGCGAATCGAAGGGGCCACGGTCGAACGGAGTCTCATCTCCGACGGCTGCGTGATCGAGAAAGGGGCGGTCATTCAGAACAGCGTGATCGGCCTCCGCTGCCGCATTGGACGGAACGTCACGATCAAAAACTCCGTTTTGATGGGGGCCGACCTTTATCAGCCTGCCGATCAAATCGCCGCCGACAAGTCCGAGGGGCGTCCGTCGATCGGCGTCGGTGAAGGAAGTCTGATCGACGGCGCGATCGTCGACAAGAATTGCCGCATCGGCCGCAACGTGCGGGTCGAATTCGGCAAATCCTTAACCGACGACCGCGACCTCCCCGGCGTCTCCATTCGCGACGGCGTCATCGTCGTGCAAAAAGGGGCCACCCTGTTGGATAACTGGCGACTGACTTAAGTTGCACAATGCTCGCCGTTGGTTCGGCTCGCGGAATTGGTTTACAACTCCGATTCAATCGTCCCGCGGCGTTGCAGTTGGCGCGCCACCAGCGAGCAAAGCGTCGCCCAGACAAAGCCGCCGGTCCAGCCCGCCAGCACGTCGGTCGGGTAGTGGACCCCCATGTAGACCCGACTGGCTCCGACCAATAACGTCAGCAGCACCGCCACGAGCAGAAAATAGTATTTCAACCGCGGTGACGTGACCATCCGCGATAGGATCGCTCCCAGCGTCAGAAAGACCACGGCCGACATCATCGCGTGCCCGCTCGGAAAACTGGTGTGGAAGGTCGCCGAGAGATGCGGCACCACCTCCGGACGTGGGCGGCTGAACACTGCTTTCAGTCCCATCATGCTTGCATAGCCCCCACCGACCGCTGCCAGCAGCAGCCACATCGCGTGGTATTTTCCGTCGAGCCACAAAAACCCCGCGACGGCAAACGTCAACAGGGCCAGGAGCGCATAGCCGCCCAGCGAGGTGATATCGCGTCCGATCTCCGGCAGCCAGCTCGGTCCAATCGGCATTTCGGGATTGTCAGGCTGTCTCAGTGCCAGCAGTACCCGCTCGTCGAACGCCTGCGTGTCCCCTTCAGCAACCTCGTCAGCCAACTCAATAAACGCCCAGGATCCGCCGGCGATGATTGCCAGGCTGATCAACACGATCAGATCGTGCCCGCCGAGCCAGCTGATAGCGGTCGAAAGGTAATGCTTCATCCTTCTGCGATTCCATCATTCCGTAATTGCAAATCCGCCGGGCTGACGGCCGGGGCTCGCCAAGAATAAGGAGTGGAATTTCACGCCAGCACGTCGTGCACCACGTTTCCAAACACGTCGGTCAGGCGCATGTCGCGGGCGCTGTGCCGGAACGTCAACTTGGTGTGGTCGATCCCCAGCAGGTGCAGCATCGTCGCGTGCAGGTCGTGCATTTCGAGCTTGTTCTCAATCGCGTAGTACCCGTATTCATCGGTCGCGCCATAGATGAACCCTCGTTTGACACCGCCGCCGGCCATCCAGACCGTGTAGCCGAACGGGTTGTGATCGCGGCCGTTGGTTCCCTGCGCCATCGGCGTGCGGCCGAACTCGCCCGCCCAGATGACCAATGTTTCGTCGAGCAGGCCTCGTGCTTTGAGATCGGTGAGGAGCGCGGCGATCGGCTTATCGGTCGCGCGGGCGTTCTTCGTGTGACCGTCGACAAGGTTGCTGTGCTGGTCCCAGCGGTCGACCCCGACGTGCGGGCAGGTGAGCTCAATAAACCGCACGCCGCGCTCTACCAGCCGCCGGGCGACGAGACACTGATGGGCGTAGATCCGTGTCTGCTCGTAATCATCATGCAGGCCGTACATGTCTTGAGTCGCGCGAGATTCGGAGGAGATGTCCATCAGATCGGGGACGGCGGACTGCATGCGGAATGCGAGTTCGTAGTTACGGATGGCGGACTCGATTTCGTCGTGCAGGCCCGTTTCCGCCGTCGCGAGTTGGTCGAGTGTATTCACCAATTCCAGTTTGCGGAGCTGCGTCTCGGAGGTCGGCTCGGTGCGCGCGAGATCCGCCACCGGCACTTTTCCCTGCTTGAAGACGGAGCCCTGATAAGTCGCCGGCAAAAATCCGCTGTGGAAGCAGTCGAGCCCGCCGGGAGGAATCAACCCGCCGTTGAGCACGACGAAACCGGGCAGGTCGCGGCATTCGCTGCCGAGGCCGTAGGTTGTCCAGGCCCCCATGCTCGGCCGACCCTGCAGGCCGTGGCCGGTGTGGAGAAAATAGTTCGCGTTGGTGTGCTCAGAAAACTTCGAGGTGAGCGAGCGGATGATGCAGAGTTCGTCCACGCATTTGGCAACGTGCGGGAAGAGATCACTGACCGGAATTCCGCTTTGCCCATGCTGAGCGAATTTCCATGGGGACTTGAGCACCAGGCCGACGTCGTCGAACTGCGTCGGCTGCACCTTCATTTTGAACTTTTGGCCGTGCTCTTTCTCCAACTGAGGCTTGGGATCGAACGTATCGACCTGCGACGGTCCGCCATCCATGTAGAGAAAAATGACATGCCGGGCGCGCGGCGGGAAATGAGGATCGCGCGGCGCGAGGGGGTCAGCGGTGCTCGCTTCCACCGTTCGTGCCCGTTCGTCCGCAAGCAACGCCGCCAGCGCCACGCTGCCGAAGCCCCCCGCGACCTGGCGGAGCATCTCGCGGCGTGTTTGCGGCACTTGTTGGAATCTTCGGCAGTGCATGGGGTAAAAGCTATCAGCGGTCAGCTATCAGCTATCAGAAAAACCCACGATGGACAGGACTATTTCACGAACACAAATTCTTTCACATTGAACAGCGCATGGCATAGGTCAGCCCATGCGCGCTGGTCGTCAGCCGGATTCGAACTTCCGGTAGCGGCATCACGCGCGACGAACTGCAGCGCCGCGGAAAGTTCTTTTTCCGTCGGTCGTCGGCCAAACGCCTCGACGAACAACCGATCAATCCGCGAATTGACATCCTTCTGGGAATCTTCCCCGTGACGCCGTGACCATAACTCCCCCTGCTGCACGACGAACGGGTTGTTCATCATCGACAGCGCCTGAGCCGGCACGTTCGAGACGCTGCGTCGACCGGTCGTCGTAAAAGGCGTCGGATAATCGAACGCGAGGAACATCGGGGTGAGAAAATTGCGGCGAACGTTGATGTAGATGCTCCGCCGTCCGTCACCGTCGAGCGGACCCGATTTTCCTGGTCGGCCGCGCCCTTCCATGAAGTCGGTCAGGTACGGCGCGACGCTCGGCCCTTCCATGCGCCGATCGAGCCTCCCAGAGAGAGCGAGCATCGCATCGCGAATCACCTCTCCTTCGAGGCGCCGCAACGGCATGCGGTGCAGCAGCACATTTTGCGGATCGCGCTGCTCCGCTTGCGGGTCGTTTGTATCACTCGACATGCGATACGCGTTCGACAGCACAATCAATCGATGCAGCGATTTGATGGACCAGCCGCCGTGGAGGAATTCCGCTGTGAGATAATCGAGCAGCTCGGGATGCGACGGGGGCTGTCCCTGCTTCCCGAAATCGTCGGGCGTGGCGACGATGCCTCGACCGAAATGATGAAACCAGATCCGATTCACAATCACTCGTGGCGTGAGCGGATTTTCGGGGTTAGCGATCCGTAGCGCCAGTTCGAGCCGGCCGCTGCCGCGTGTCGACTCCGTTGGGACAGATGCTTGCTTCGCGTCGAAGACTTCCAGAAATCGTCGCGGCACCTCATCTCCTGGCTTCTTCGGATTGCCCCGGATGAGCACATGCTCGTTTTCGGGCGTACCGTCGGTCATGGCAATGGCCAGTTGAGGAGGTTGGATACGAGACTCAAGCTGCCGGTAATGTTTGAGAAGATCCGCGAGTTGCTCCGTTGCTTCCGTAGGAGTTGTTTGGACTGACGACCCGGATGCGGCAACCGTTCCCGCGGACCCGGAACCGAGCATTGCGTTCAGAATTTCCACCCGCTCAGCGGAAGACGTCAATTCCGCAAGCCTGCCGTTCGCCCAAGCCCATGCCGTCTCGGTGAACAACTCGCGGCACCGATTCTTCAAACCATTCGACGAGCCAGCCGAAACCTCCTGCAACAGGCCGAGCGCGAGCGGACCCGGCGCATCGACCGGCGTAGCATCATCGGAGAAGAGAATCTTGTCGACTGCCATCGAACCATCATCGGAATCCTCGATCTCGATATACGCCCGGCTGCCGATGAATCGCCCGACATCCTGCCGATACCACTGCATCGGCTGGTCTTTCGGGATATTGCGTGAGAGCCCACCGTAAAGGGGATCTCTGACCATCTGAAAACCGTCGACGATCAGGTGAATTTGGCCATTCTTCGAAATCAGACCCGGCTGCTCCCGTCCTCCACAGCGCGCCGCTCGATAATGAATAAACGGTTTTTCAATGGTGAAGGTCACGGAACGCAAAACTCCTCGCAGACGGCCGGAGAGCAAGCCGCTGTGTGCAACACCCGGCGCGGCGAGTTGCTGAACAGCCCGACCCGGTTCCGTACCCACGACCCAATCGCCGGTCTGCGTGGGAGCCAAGCCGAACGCCTCCCCCGCGACGAACCACCGATCAAAACTCCCCTCGTTGAAATCCTCGAACAGAACCGCGCGATCGGCAAATTCTCGCGCGGACTTCGCTTGTGCTTCAAACTGTTGTTTTAACTCGTTGCATAGCCGCGCGGCTTGTTCAGGAGACTCTCCGCTCCATACTGCCGCTGCCGCCCGAAGGACCGGGTTGCCGTTCGCCTGTTTTGCCGCGACGTCGTTCGCAGCAAGAGAGGCTAGCGTCGCGTTCGCAACAGCATCGACAACGGCACTCTCGACCGGTGTTCTCTCAGTATGTATTCGCGATTTGATCGACGCCAATTCCACTTTCACCTGGCGGGTCGGCTGCGGATCGTCAAGCTCGGCGAACTGTCGGCGCGAGCTTTGCAAATAGCCCGCGAGTGCGTAGTAATCTTTTGCGGAAATCGGGTCGAACTTGTGGTCGTGACAGCGGGCACAGGCGACGGTCAGCCCCAGAAAAGTCTTGCCGAGAACGTCGATTTGATTGTCGACCGTGTCGCATTCTTCGGCGCGAATGTCGACCGGCGAATGTTTCCCTTGCATGAACCAGTAAAACCCGGTGCCGATGACCGACTCGTTCTCGCCACGCACGACATGACGCCGTGGGGATGTAAGCAGATCACCGGCGATCTGTTCGACCACGAATCGGTCGTAGGGGAGGTCATCGTTGAAGGCACGAATGACATAATCCCGGAACGGGGACGAATGCAGGATCTCGTAATCGAACTCGTGACCCGACGTCTCCGCGAAACGGACAAGATCGAGCCAGTGCCTTCCCCAGCGCTCACCGTAATGCGGCGAAGCAAGGAGCCGGTCCACGACCCGCTCGTACGCATCGGGCGCATCGTCGTTAACAAACGCGTCGATCTCTTCCGGGGTCGGGGGAAGGCCGATCAGGTCGAACGTGACGCGCCGCAATAGTGTCCGTCGATCGGCGGGTAGGGCGGGCTTCAATCCGACGGCTTCCAGCTTCGACAGGAGAAAACGGTCGACCGGAGTGCGAGGCCATTCGGCTTGCGATGCGCTAGGAGGAACAGTCGCACGAACCGGCTGAAACGACCAGTGCTTCGCCCGACCGGTGATGTCGAACGACTCTTTCGAATCGGAATTGGGAGACTGTCTTGAAGCCTCGGGCCAGGGAACCCCGATCTTCACCCATTCCGTCAGAGCAGCGATCTGCTCATCGGGGAGTTTTCCCGGCGGGGGCATCTGGAAACCATCCGCTTCGTAACGAACGGCCTTGATCAACTCGCTCTCATCCGGCCTTTTTGGAACGATTGCCGGCCCGGTGTCTCCCCCTTTGAGGATCGCTTCGCGGGAATCGAGCCGCAGCCCCCCCTTTTGCATCTCCGGTCCGTGGCACTTAAAACAGTTCTCTGCCAGAATCGGCCGGACCTTCTTTTCGAAGAATTCAAGCTGCGCGGGAGTCGGCGCGGAACGCGACTCCTGCCCCTCGGCCCGAATGGCGACAACCGCGAGAATTGAGAGTCCGATCGCTAGAGCGCGGGTCATGTGACCATTATAATGCCTGTTCCCACGGGGAGGCCACGACACATCGATGTTCAGCGCCGATTTGTCGTGGTTTGGTTTCGGGGCCAGGCCGTTTCCGTTCGCGATAAAGCCGTCGGAAGACCAGGTTTCAAGCCCCCCGTGACACCCTTGTGCGATCTGCGAATCGCATCTTCCAGGATCATGCAGCTGTTTCGGCTTCCGACCGTTTCCCGGGGCCCAACGACGCGATATGATCCACGAAATAGGGAAAGAAAAAGTTGTAATAAGAATACGACAATTTCCAACTCAGGCGGAGTAGCTCAGCTGGTTAGAGCAGCGGAATCATAATCCGCGTGTCGGGGGTTCGAATCCCTCCTCCGCTATTCCTCGACTTGTGCCCATTGTTTGCAACGATGGCCACAAGTCGCATATTCTCGTGTAAGCCCTTGCGATGCAGGGGCTTTTTTCATGCGCGGTTGGTGGTTTGTGCGACTCCCCGCAACTCTCGGCGTGCGCGTGCTGGGCTCGATTTTGTGCCTCTTGTGCGCCGGATTCTGCGCCGCCTTTATCCGTGGTTCCCGTGGTGGCATTCACGGCAGCCCGAAAATGTTCGTCGGTCGTCATCAGGTAATGCCGCATGGCCACCGCCGGCGTATTGCCGAGCCGATCGGTCACAACTTGCACCGGGAACGCCTCGGCCAACTCTGTTTCCCAACTCGCCTTGGCGCGGATCAAGCGGAATGGCGACTTTCGGCATGTTCCCGCAGCATCAGGCCCCAAGGAAGAATGGATCGTCGCCCTGGACTTTTCCGAATGCCTGCTCTATTGCGAGTGGGGCTTTGTGAATGGCAAGCTCAGCCTAGAACACGGGCCGTTTATCAAGGAACCAATCAGAAGTAACTTCATCAAGGCGGGTTTTTGTGCAGGGTTCCATGCGGGTATGGTTTCAGACCTCGATGTTTTGCGGTTGGGGGAGGGTAGGGATACTGTTGAAAACGGCTCATTTTCCGAAGTCTGATTCATACCTTCCGGCGAGAAAACCCGTGAAAATCAGCGAATTCCTGAGAAAATCATGTGATTTCCCAGCAATCGTTTTTCCCTTGAATCCGTAGGGGTTTACGCTAACTTCACGTGGTGCGAATTCGAACCTCCCGGGGATACTTAATTCACACGGGGGCCTGCACGTTGGATCTCAAGCGGATCGCTCCGGTCTATGACGCGGGAATAACTGGCTGTGTGCCAGCGGCTAAAGGGAGAGAACGGACCGCGTTGTTTTTCCTGCCTCTTGTGGAGAGACGCTGGCGTGCCCCAGCCTTTCTGTCCACAATGGGAATTCAGCAGAATCCCGTCCGCAACGATACCTGGAAAAAAACTGCAACATGATTGTCTCCTCCAAAGCCGATTCATTGGCGATCAATGGTGGGAAACGGTACCGCTCCGCCCCCTTCACCAGTTGGCCTTTTCATAACGAAGAAGAGGTAAAGGCGGTCGCTGACGTCGCCCGTTCCGGGAAGTGGTGGCGATGCGCCTACAGTTCCGCCGAACTCGAGGAAAAGAATCCCGACCAGATTGAGGGGCGCAGCCGGGTCGAGGTGTTCGAGGAGCGCTTCGCGAGAGCACACCGGGCGAAATACGGCATCGCGGTGACCAGCGGTTCGGCCGCGCTCGATATCGCCGTCCGCGCGGTCGGCATCAAGCCGGGAGATGAGGTGATTACGACTCCGTATACCTTCATTTCCACTTCGATGTGCATCATGAACAACTTCGGCGTGCCGGTGTATACCGACATCGACCCGACGAACTACAACATGAATGCCGCTCAAATTGAGGGGTTGATCACGGAGCGGACGAAAGCCATTTTGCCGGTCCACTTTTCCGGCAATCTGTGTGACATGGAGAAAATTGTCGCGATCGCCCGCAAGCATAAACTGGCGGTCATCGAAGACGCCGCGCATGCCCACGGCGTGGAATACAAGGGAGACAAGTTCGCGGGCACCTTCGGCGAATTCGGCTGCTTCAGTTTTCAGGAATCCAAAAACCTCCCCACCGGTGAAGGGGGGATGCTGCTGACTGATTCCGACGAGTTGTACGAACTTGCTTTCTCGATGCATCATTTGGGCCGCCTTCCCGGGGAGCTTTGGTACAAGCATTTCCACCAGGCTTGGAACTATCGGATGAACGAGTTCACGGCCGCGATCGGCATCGTGCAGCTTGGCCGGCTCTTCGAGCAAAATGCCCGCCGTATGGAAAATCATGCTTATCTCATCGAGCGGTTGGCTAAACTGCCCGGGCTGCAACCGTGCGTCGATCTTCCCGGCCTGACGAAGCATTCGCACCACTTGCAGATGGTCCGCTACAGCGCTGAAGAAGTCGGCGGCGTCCCGCGCAACGACTTCGTGAAAGCGCTCGTCGCGGAGGGGATTCCGGCTCTGACTGGTTACACGTTTCCGAACTATGGCAACCCGTTCATGACCAGCGACGAGACGCGCGCAAGATACCGCGCGGCCGGCATCGAGCTTCCCGATTACAGTCAATATGCCGAACGCTGTCCGAACACCGAACAGGCTTGCTATCGCGGCGCAATCTGGTTGGAACACCGGCTGATGCTCGGCACGCGGCAGGACATGGACGATATCATCGGAGGCTTCACGAAGGTCATCGACGCCTTCCGCGGCTAATGGGTCGTACGAGTCGCTGCCAATCGGTATCGCGGGTGGTGTCTCTTCAAGTGCCGGTCTCCCCGGTTTGCTTGTCACCGAGGATATCCTTGTGCTGAGCCTGATCACCGGCAACCCAACATCATCCAATCCTTCGAGTCGCCGCGAGCTGCTGAGGATCTGTGGTTTCGGTGGACTGCTCTGGCCGTTGTTCGGTTCCCTGTTGAATGCCGCGAATTCGTCGGGAGCAGGGACTTCCGGTTTTGGACGCGCCAAATCGGTTATTCTCGTCTACACCAATGGAGGACAGAGCCAGCTCGAAACCTGGGATCCCAAACCGGAGGCGCCGGCAGCCGTGCGCGGGGAATTCAGCGCCATTCCGACCGCCGTTCCCGGCATCCTGCTCTCGGAACATTTCCCGAAACTGGCCCGACTTACGGATCGCTTCGCTATTCTTCGCAGCCTGTCGCACGACGACCTGGACCATGGCTCCGCGACTTATCTTGCGCTCACGGGAAGATTCCACCCTCGCAAATCGTCAAATCCGCTTCCCGGTCCGGACGACGCGCCCACCTATGGAGCGATACTCAAACGGGTCCGCCCCACAACCGAGTTCCCATATTCGGCAGTACACGTTAACGGTCCCGCGTTTGTTCCGCTGATCGCTGGTCCCGGGCAGTCCGGGGGCTTATTGGGACACGAGGATGATCCTCTGGTGCTGGGCAATGTGCAAGAACAGCCGGTCGTGATGACCGGCCTCGTTCCCAAGCCAGATTTGCCGACGGTCCGTTTGACAGCCCGGAGGTCGCTCTTGGCAAGCCTCGACAGCTTCCGCCAACAGGAGAACCGGGGAAACCGGATCGGTGATCTCCAGAATCTATATGAGCAGGCGTATCGACTCCTGGATAATCCCAGTTGTCGACATGCATTTGATCTCACACAAGAGGCGGATGAATTACGCGATCGCTACGGTCGTAATCGCTCCGGTCAGGCGTGCCTGCTCGCGCGACGGCTGGTCGAAGCTGGTATTCCCTGGGTAACGGTTTTCTTCAACCACAACGCGCGCGGGCAGGATCTCGACCCGCGCACAACCGATCTTTACGGCTGGGATACACATAACGACATCTTCACGGCGATGAAGAATCACCTGATGCCGAGATTTGACGTTGGGTTTTCCGCGCTCCTGGAGGATCTGCATCAACGCAGTTTGCTGGAGACAACGCTCGTCGTCTGCATGGGAGAATTCGGCCGTGCTCCGCGGATTGCGCTGGAACAAGGCTTTGCCGGAAAAACACCTGGCCGCAAGCATTGGGCTTCGGTTTATTCGATTGTAATGGCGGGAGCCGGAGTCCGACCGGGACGGGTTTACGGTGCATCCGATCGACTGGCTGCATTCCCGCAATCGCAGCCGGTCGGTCCGTGGGATGTCGCCGCCACGATGTTCGCTTCACTTGGGATCGACCCGTCGGCACACTATCACGATCCGTTCGGACGTCCGTTCGCCATCAGTACCGGACATCCCATTGCGGGGCTGTATTGATCGCATCCGCCGGGGAAATCTGCAACGGTCGAGCGGTCATTTCACGATCAGTTCGCCGTTCATGACCATCCAGTGTCCTGGAAAGGTGCATAGATACGGATACCGGCCGGGTTGCATCGGTGCGCGGAAGTGAATGGTGAATTTCTCGCTGGGGGGCACGACATCAGTGTAGAACAGCACATCGCTCGTTTGCGGAATGTATTGCCGCGCGGCAGCCTCCGGATCGGCGATGAGCCGATTCGTCAATTCGCCGACGCGTTGCAACGCTCCGGGCTTCACGAGCGCCCAGTTGTGCGGAACGACATCGGGATTGACCAGGGTGAACTTGATCGCTTCTCCAGCCTTCACGTTCAAGGTGCGCGTGGCGAATGACAGGTTTTGCGCCGTTTCGAGGTTGAGGGCTCTCGCCTCGGGAATGGACTTCCGCCACGGATTCGGTGTTCGTTTCGTCACCAAGGCCAAGTCCGCCAGGATCGGATGCGGGGCGATCTTCTTGGCGACAGGTTGGTAACCGGGAAAGTTTTCAAAGGGGACGTCCAACTTATGGACCGTCACAAACAGATCGTGCCCCTCACCAGAATCGACATGCAGCCGCAGGTGAAGCTGGTTGACCGGCTGCAATTCCGGGAGTTCCAGAAACAGCGTATGCCCATCGGGAAGAACATGCGCGGAATGGATCGCCAGCAGATCATGCCCGCGCGTTCCTGGATGCTGCGCTGAAAACTCCGGCGAGCCGTACGCCTCGCTGTAGCGATAGTTCCAGCACTGTGCAAAATGACGTTCCGGCTTCGTGGCGATAGAGGGATCAATCGGTTGTGTGAACGTCACCGTCACTCCGTTCTGGTGGACGTGGAACGCGCTCGGTAGCTGGACGGGATCTCCGGTATAACGAACCCGCTGGAAGCAGCCGTCATCAATCGTGTAGGTTCCCCATCCCGCCATTCCGCTGACGTACAGTTGCCCGTCGACCGGATGAAACCGTCCGCGATGGGCGCCCGAGAGAAACTCTCCCGCCAGGGGAACCGCCGCCCCCTGAAGCTGGCCATCAACTTCATCCCGCAAGACCAGGAAATGCGTTCCCGTGCCGTAAGAAAAATGGATCAACCGGCCTTCCAGAGGTCCCCAGCGATCGCTGCTCACATAGGTCTGCGCCCCACTTGAGTTGTCGAGACCTCGTGGCATGTAAACGAAGGGAAGCTCCGGCGGGCGGCCGTTGACCGGACCACGATAACCATAGGACGGAATCGTTGCCGAAGAGGCTGGCGAGCGCTCAACGTTTTTGGGGAGGTTCCCACCGAACGGCGCCGCATTGGCAACGGCGTTTTGTGCATGTCCTCCATTTTCTACCGGTCGAACCGCGCAGATCATCGAAGCGGGGGTCCATTCCCCTTCTGAACAGGGGAGGGTCAATGTTCCGTCAGGATACATCCCGAGACCGTCCGGATTGCGAAAGCCGGTTGCGATGACCTCCGCCCGACGGCCATCGGGAGAAATCCGGATGAGTCCCTGGTTCCCCGAGGCGATGTAGAAATTCCCTCCAGTGTCGCGCTGTAAACCGCAGATGAAATCGTGTCCCGCCGCCGACGTGACGTAGGCGTTGCTGAAGCACTCGTAGAAATCGGCCTCACCGTCACCGTTCAGATCCCGGAGCCGGGTGATCTGGTCCCGTCCCAGTACGTAAACAGTTTCGTCAGCAACAAGGAGTCCCAACGCCTGATTCAATCCCGTTGCAAAGCGCCGCCAGCGAGCGATACCGTCAAGGATCGGCGCACGGCGTTTGGAATCAGACAATCCCGTGACGTGCCACACATCCCCCTGCATCGTACAGACCAGCGCGCTGCCGTCGGGCAGAAAGTCGTGATCGCCGCAGAAGACGAGTGCGTTCCAGGGATTGTTGATCGGCAGTTCAATCGTGTCGATCGCGTATGGATTGCCGAGGCCCGAAACGATTCTTGTTTCCGACTCCTGAGGCCATTGTGACGGGCCTCCTTCCGCCAGGTGTCTTAAAGGATGTTCATTTCGCGGGGCGACAACCCGAGTGAATCGGCCATCCTCGGCCCAAGGGGCGTCGAGATACTCCGTCTCGCCGACGCGATAACAGAAAAGTACTCGCCCCCCGTGCCGATAGAACACGCGATACTCAAAGGGCTCCCCCGGTCGCAGTTTCGACTGACGTGCCTCCGCGCTGTCGACCGGTGTTCCCTCCATCGTCAGCCCGTGCATGAAGCCGTGCCGCACCGAGGAGAATGTCACGAAGCCTCCGGACCAGACCGCCTCGAAGCGGAGCGTATCGGGATTGAAGCAGGCCGAGAGTTCACCGTTTTCTCCCAGCCTCACGCAGACAGCGCGCGGAACCGTGATTTCCTGATTCAGCATCGCGTGGAAAATTCCCGACTGTAAAGATCCGAGATCGGTTTTGTTCCAGCGATCATCGGCCCACACTTTTTCGTTTTGGTTCCCCCAATGTCCTTCTTTGCCGCTGTCGAGACCAGGGAATTCCGGAAGCAATGTTGGCTTGTGTCCCATTTCCCGGAAGTATTCCGCCTCCTTGGTGTAATAGTCGTACAGACGTCCGCGATTGACGGGGTGCCCGCGATGAGGCCAGCGTTCGGGATGCAGCGGCTCGCGTTCATACGGAAAATCGGCGGGAGCGTGCCCGTTGGCATGTGCCATGATTGTGTCGACGACCTCGATCGAGAGTCCGTCGTTGCGTCCCAAACCGGTGAGAAAACGAAGGAGGTCGAGTTGTTGCTGACTCGACATCGCTTGCGTCAACCCATCCGGCATGAGCGTGCCGGTGGCTGATTCTTCCTCAATGTCATCCCGCTTGATGACGATCGTCGTCCCTCGCGTCGGATCGCGCAATGTCAACGATTTTCCATCCGATGCAATTTTGTAGCCTCGGTGCTGCTGGCCGTTGGTAGTCAGCACGGTGAGTGATTCGAACTCCGGTTTCACTTCCCGTTTCGGCCAGAAAACCGATTCCACGATCTGCTCATCGGTCCGTTGCTTGCCGATGGACGTGAGTTCCGGCCCGACGGAGCCCCCAATCTTGCCGATTTTGTGGCAGGAGATGCACGCGAACTTGGCATCCGCAAAGACCGCGATTCCGCGCTCCGCGACGCCATCCTTCTTCGCGCCGGCGACCGATTCGGCCACGAAGCGCGGATCGAAACCACGCATTGCCGTGTTCCCGTTGGACGGCGGCCATGTTCGGTAGTTCGGTTTGATCGCCGGCGCCTGACCGTCGAGTTGTGGAATCAACCATTCCAAACCATCGAGGTTGTCCCGCAGACGTGCTTCGGCATCCAGGTCGGTGTGGTTAAGAATTCCGATCGGTCCCCGGTAGCCGCTGTCACGGATCGCGCGCAACAGCGACAGATCGAGTTCCCCCGCCCCTAACGGGAGAATTTTTTCCCCTTTCTGGTCGCCCTCGCGATTCATTCCGTTCAAATTGACCGCGTAGAGATACGGCTGCATCTTTTTGAGCAGCTCGGGAAAACGATCGAGGTGTGCATGTCCATGATGCAGGTTGTAGACGATTCCCACGTTCGGCAGGTTCAGTTCCTTGATGATCGCGATCTGGTTTTCCGGTTCGCCGAACCATCCGCCATGATTGTACAACCCCACCTTGCATCCGATCTTCGAGGCTGCCTCGGCAATAGCCCGAATCCGTTGCGCCTCCGTGGAGATCCATGCTCGTTCTTCATCCTTGGTTTTCGGTCCCCCGCCTCCGGTCACCCAAAGCTGTGTCTTCAGGCCATGTCGTTTCAACACGTCGAGAATCAGGCGCGCCTCATCGTTGAGAGTCGTGGGAAACCACCAGGCCGTCAGCTCGATGTGATGCTTTTTGAGAGCTTCCAGTTCAGCGTCGAACGTCGGAACATGCTCGGCGCGGTAGTCGTAAGCGAGCTTGCCGATTCCCAACTTATTCAACATCGCCGCCCGATCTTCCGGTCCCCGCTTCTTTGCATCGAACGGAACGATGCACCAGGCAACCAGGTTCTTCTTGGCGAAGATTGCAGCGTGTTCCGCCTTCAGCACGGAATCGTCGGTCTGATTCTGCTTGACTTCCTCGGCTCCGCATGTCGGAGCCGATACCGTGGTGATTCCCAGAAGCAGGAAGACGGAATGCCAAAACATCTTTCGCGGCATGCAACTGAATCTCCGAAGAGAGTGAATAGAAGCTACTCGGCGAACGACCATGAGGATCACCGACCCTGGGTGTCCGTCCATTCCTTTTGCGATCCTTCGATGCGGAGCGGCCCGGCGATTTCCTTCCCGTCGCGGAGAATCACATAGGCATCTCCGCCTGGAACACTATCCCAGCGGAGCGTTGCCAGTCCCTGCGATTCAACGGTTCGCGATGCCGCTGTTCGATTTCCTTGCACGCCCACCGCGATGATCGCGTAGTGGTGTGTTCCCGAACCGTCGTGTTTGACGATCGCTGGTGCCGAGGGAACGGGGATTTGCGCGCGGGTCAGTTCTCCGCCCCAAAGCTGCAGTACATCGGATGGAAATGGGAGGCCGCCTCCACCGAACCCGCCCCCACCGATCGACATCATCCCTTGGCCGATGTAAGCATCCGTGAGCGGCTCGCTATGCCGAGGACGAAACGACTGGAAGCGCAACCGCCCGGGATGATTGCCGCCGTTCCACTGCTCCAGGGGAATTTCCGAGTTTTCCAGGGTCTCTCCTTGAACGATAGCAAGTTGCCGCCAATGACCATCGAGCCAGACGTTCCACGAGATGTGCCCGGGTGCGCGAAACATGGAGCCGTCACGATTCATCGCGTGAAATCGGTCATCGAATGGATCATCGAGTTCCCCTTTGATGAGTCGGCTGCGGACCCATAGCCCTCCCGGTCCATCCCACAACGACCGCGCATAGATGCCGCGCGGAATCTGATGATTCTCAAAGCCCTTTTCCCACGGCTCTCCGGTGTCGGAGACGATCAGCTCTTTACGAACGATGAGGCGGTCGACCTCTAACTCGCGCGGCGAATCAAGCTTGGCCTGAGTAAGTCCCCATGTGGCGGCAACGGAAATCAACACCGTGATGAGACGATCTTTCATGTGAAGGTTCCCAAGAAAGAGAAAGGGGATTGGCTCGCGGCTGTTCCAGACACGGTTTCTTCGCGTAAATGCCCTTTATCAGGGGTTCACCACAACCTTGGATTGACAGTTCTTTGTTGGATGCACACAGCCCGCCATCGACCGGAAGTGTGATCAAAAAGCACCACATTGTCCCTGGACCAAACCGTGTTCATCAGTATGGATTAGAGAATAGGCCGTCATGCACCCTCTTGAAAATAAAAAATACTTGAGGCAATAACTATAGGTTTAGTTGATTAATGAGTCATCCGTTCGTTATGCTAAGCGATCATCAAGTGACAATTCCAGCGGTGTGGACTTCTCCACAAGTTCTCGGTCACAGTCGTTTTCACTTACGACATTTTCTTTTGTGTCCGTGCCTGGAAGACAATGCGAGAGTCGGCCATGTCGGTTCGATTGACCATTTGCAGTGGCGCACTTAGCGGCATTATTGTGCAGATGGAGCATTCGAAGTTTCTCATAGGCCGCGGCAAAGACTGCCTCCTGCGTCCCAGCAGTCCGACCGTCAGCCGACATCACTGCCTGCTGAACTTGGATGATGCCGGTTTGAGGGTTCAAGATCTGGAGAGCACCAACGGCACTTTCGTAAACGGTCGCCGTATTCAAGGCGAGGCGGTTCTGAAGCAGAATGACATGATTACTGTCGGCGAGGTCACCATTCGGGTGGATCTCTCTCTGCAACGCGCCCTGAAGTCCGCTCCCATCTCCGCATCAGAGACGATCATGCGCTGTGACGAGAGCACGGTCGAATTCCCCGTTCCGGAAGCTTTTCGCAAGGCTGACCCGCACCCTGCGCCTGCCCCGGAAGATGCATCGCAGAGGTGATCCACTCGTCGGGAAGCAGGACGTTATTCACCGACCGATTCCAGAATCTGCTTTAGAGTTTGAACCTGGTCCTGATCCACGATGTCCTTGAGATCTTTCTCGTCACGCTCAAGCAGCCAGTCGGTATCGGCTTTTGATTCCGCAAATCTGCCCGCCCGATAGAACGCAACGGCCCGATACCAGCGATTTGCCACGGAATCCGGGTGAAGAGCGACGAGCGTCTCGGCATAAGACGCCCCCCGCGCCATGTCCCCCTTCGCGGCATTCACCAGGTTTTGAATCATGCGTGTGATCACCGCTTTTTTCGATTGCGCTTTCCATTCCTCTTCCGACGGCGGGCGCTCCGTGATTTCTCGGACTTTTTCCGACGCTTCCGAACGCGTCAGACGCTTACCGTTTTCGAAGACATCGATCAATTCTTCTTCCCCGTTCCGGGGGACGAAGCGAACAATGAAGCGGCCCGGCAGCCCCACTCCTTCGAGTTTCAAGCCCACCCGTCGGGCAAGTTCGAGATACAACACGGACAGGGTGATTGGCAGCCCCTCGCGATCGTCGATCACTTCGTTGAGGTAGCTGTTCGACTTGCTGTAATACTCTACCCGACTGCCGTGATAGCCGAGAGTCTGGAACAAATGCTTGTCGAGCAACGCAAGTTTTGCTTTATCGTCAGCATCAGCAGGAAATGTCGCTTTGATATCCGCGGCGATGCGGTCCACCTCGCCAAGATAGGCTGCAACATCGACCTCGTCGTTATCCAGGTGGGCCACCAACAATGTGGCTCGGAGCAGATCGACGTCATCTTCCTTCTTCGATAGCTCCTCGACCAACTGGCCGCGAATCCGTCGCTCATGCACGGTTTGAGCCAGTCGTTTTAGTCGTTCTGCCTGCCGCTCAAGCCGAACAGCTTCCTCACGCAGCGCCGATGGCCCCGTTTCTCCTCCCGCCGACAATTTTGCGAGCATTTCTACCGACGGTGGTTTCGACAGATCTATCTCAGCGGTCAACTTCGCGATCTTTTCGCGAACGGCATCGGGGACCTTCCGCGACGGAATCTCCGCCGCGATCACAAAGTGTCGGAATTCCGCCTTCGTATTTCGAAACTTTGCCAATCCCACGGAACCGCGGGCATAATGATTATCCGTCGATTCGATCACCGGCTCCTCGTTGAGAAAGCAACGAATCTTCCCCGGCTCGATTCGCACTTTCAGCAGGTTCCACTCGTGCGGACGATAGCCGCGGGGCGAGACCTCACGGAGCACATTCCACGAATAGACGTCTGGTCCGTCAAAACGACTCAGTCGCAACTTTCCGTTGCTCGGATAGAACCCGTAATGTGTTTGCATTCCATCAGAATGAAACACCAGACCCGCGGCTCCTTCTTCATCGTCAAGGCGAACTTCGACCGCAACCTCATAAGGGGCGGCCGGTACCGCGGCTTTCGAGAGGCAAAGCGATCGACCGCCGAATCCGTCTCCCGAACCCTCCACCGCAATTCGCCCCGCCCGTTGACGCCACCGTGCGCCAAACAGCGGATTCCACGACTTCGCATCGAGCGCACCGATCGTCAGCCAGCGATCCATCGGCACCGGGTTCGGCTTTTCCAACAACGGCTTGAGCAAATTGATCGGCATTGCAAAGCCGAGATTCTCCGTGACGATCGACTTCAGCGTCAGGAGTCCGTGGACGCGACCCATTCTATCGAGCAGGGGGCCGCCACTGTTTCCCTGCTCAATGGGAATCGCAAGCTGGATCATGGATTTTCCTTCGAGCTCGCGCCGTCCCGAAACAACCCCAGCCACGATGCTGAACTCAAGCCCGCGTGGATTGCCGACGGCGACGATCTCCTCCCCCTGCTTGAGGGAATCCGAATCCCCCAGCGGCAACGGCTGAAGTTCTTTCGCGTCAATCTTCACGACAGCAAGATCCGCGGCACTCTCCGTCGCATGAATCTCAGTGACGTCATACCTCTTCCCATTTGCCAGTGTCACGGAAATCGGCCGCGCTTCGCCGATGACGTGCAGATTCGTCGCGATTAATCCATCGGCCGAGAGGATGAAGCCCGCCCCCAACCCCGCCTGACGGCCATCGCGGCCGGAGTAGGAAACAACAACGACCGACTTTCGAACGAGTTCAGCCAGTTCGGTGACACTCTTAGTCGCGGTCTGCGGCGCGGCTGAGGGAGCAGGTTCTTCCGCGCCCGCGGTCTCGCACAAGAAGAACAGCATGAGGCTGAGATGTAGACTGATCGTAAAACAAGCCGTTGTTCGTAACATCCGGCATTCCTGCTTGTTCCGGGGACGGTAAAATCGGAGGCGGCTTATCGGACTCGTCACACGAGAGGTATTTCCCGCCGACAGCCGCTGGGTGCAAGTATAACCATCCCCGGCTCGATCCGTCACGATGGTAATTTCCACCTGCAACCTGTATTACGGCGAAGTGCGGTGCCAATGGGTCTCTCGATTCGGCCAGCGCGCGGAACCAACCGCGAAACCGGGCGAATTCGGGCACGCTCCTGGACGCTTTGAGTCGTCACGGGACGCCGGTAAAATGAGAATTCGTTGTTCAGGTTGGGGTCGCCGGTGTGGGAAGTTTCCTGGCAGCCACAAAGAATATGAGTTACCGGACACTCGGTATGCATTGAGACAAATTGCGGAGCTCGCTCGAAAACAACTGCTGTTGAGGGGGATGACAATGCGATTCACGGCAGTTCTTCTGGCCGCCACCCTGACGGCGTTCTTTGTGAGGGTCACTGTTTCGGCCGACGATGAGCCCGGCTTCGTAAGCCTGTTCGACGGCAAAACGCTCACCGGGTGGAAAGGGCCCGACATGAGCTTCTGGTCCGTCGAGGACGATGCCATCACTGGAACGATCAGCAAAGAGCATGCTCCGTCGATGAACCAGTATCTCGTCTGGCAGGGGGGGAAGATCGACGACTTCGAGCTTAAGCTGGAGTTCCGCCTCACCGGCTCCACCACCCCCAACACCAACGGCGGCTTTCAATTCCGCAGCAAGCTGCTCCCCGATTTCGACGTCGGCGGCTATCAGGTCGACAACAACTTCGGCCAGAAAGATTGGAAGGTCCGTCTTTACGACGAGTTCGGTCGGCATACGCTGGCCTTCGAGGGGAAGAAAACGGTCATCGACGCCGACGGAAAAATGAACACGACCGATCTCATGCTCGACGACGGAGCCCACGATTTTCGACTCGACGAGTGGCACGAATATCACCTCATCTGCCGGGGCGCGCATCAGCTTCTCAAGGTCAATGGCCACACGGTGGCGGAAGTGATCGACAACGACAAAGCACAGCAGGACTTCTCAGGAATCCTCGCGATGCAACTCCACACCGGCCCGCCGCAGAAAGCGCAGTTCAAGAACATCCGGTTAAAACGTTTGAAATGAGGATGTGCCGTGCCCGCGAGGTAAGTCAATGACCTCGCGTCGCATCATCGATCGACTCGAATGCCGCATCGCAAAGCGTGTCGATCAATTCCGCGGGCATGGCGGGGGCGGGCATGAGGACCACCACGTCTCCCAGTGGGCGGATGACGAGTCCTCGTTTGCGTGCTGCGAGCGTGACGAGGTGGCCGGTGCGTTGCGCCGCAGGGAAGGGGATGTTGCCGTCCCGGTCGCGGACCAGTTCGATGCCGACCATGATCCCTTTCTGCCGCACTTCGCCGACGTGCGGGTGCTCGGGCAATTCCGCGAGACGCTTAGCGAGCCGATCGGCATTGCCGCGGACGTTGTCGAGCACACGGTTCTTGTCGAACAGTTCCAGCGAGGCAAGAGCCGCCGCGCAGGCGAGCGGATTTCCGGTGTAGGTGTGTCCGTGGTAGAACGTTTTTCCCTCGGAGGGTTCACCGAGGAACGCGTTGTAAATTTCGTCAGTGGCGAGAGTCGCGGCCAGTGGCAAGTAGCCGGCCGTGATCCCTTTCGCGAGACAAAAGAGATCGGGGCAGACATTTTCCTGTTCACACGCGAACATTGTGCCGGTGCGGCCGAAGCCGACCGCCACTTCGTCGGCGATGAGCAGAATGCCGTGCTTCGCGGTCAATTCGCGAACCCGTTTCAGATAGCCGGGCGGATGGACGAGAATCCCCGCCGCTCCCTGTACGAGCGGCTCGATAACAAACGCGGCGGCGCGCTCGCGGTGTTCGACAATTACGCGTTCGAGTTCGGCGTCACAGTGGGCGAGCCAGCTTTCTCGTGTGTGACCTGGGGGCGTGCGAAACGCGGCGGGAGCCGGCACCTGGACGGTCTCGAACAGGAGCTTGCTATAAACCCCGTGGAATAATGAGATACCACCGACGCTCACCGAGCCGATGGTGTCGCCGTGGTAGGCATCGCTGAGCCGTAGGAATAGGTCGCGTTTTTGAACCCCCCCCGGTTTCTGCGCGTGGTATTGGTAGGCGATCTTGACGGCCACTTCGACAGCGGTGGCTCCGCTGTCGGAATAGAAGACCTTGTTGAGACCTTGCGGAACACGCGTCACCAATTCGCGCGCGAGTTCAATCGAGGGAGCGCTCCCAAGACCAAGCAGCGTGCTGTGTGCAACTCGGTCGAGCTGCGCGCGGATGGCCTCGTCGATTTCCGGAACTCGATGCCCATGGACATTGCACCACAGCGAGGAGATCCCGTCGAGATAGCGTTTTCCTTCAACGTCGATGAGGAAGAATCCGTCGGCCGAGGCGATGATCGGCGCATACTCCTCGCGCCAAGCCTGCATCGGAGTAAAGGGATGCCAGAGGTGATCATTGTCCCACTGGCGGAGTTTGGAAGGGTCCACGGTCCAAATTCCTGAGTCCGAGCCCGAAGCCTAATCACCCGAAGCCCGTGTCTCACCCCGGCAATAAGTCGCGGATAGTATCTCGTTCAGAGCGGAGTTCGGCGACGCTGGTTTCGATTTTTTGCTTCGCGAAGTCGTTGTGTTCGAGTCCCTGCACGATCTTCCAGGTCTTGCCGTCGCTGGTGAGCGGATAGCCGCAGATGAGTCCTTTATCGATACCGTAACTGCCGTCGCTGCAGACGGCGGCGCTGAAGCTCTCTCCCTTAGGAGTAGGTGTCGAGACGGCACGCAGCGTGTCGAGGGCGGCGTTCGCGGCCGAAGCGGCGCTCGACGCTCCGCGCGCCTTGATGACGGCCGCGCCTCGTTTCTGCACCGTTTCGATGAAGCTGGTCTTCAGCCAATTCTCATCACCGATGACCTGAGTGGCTGGCTTGCCGTCGATGGAGGCGTGGTAGAAATCAGGATATTGGGTGGCGGAATGATTTCCCCAGATACCGACATTCTTGACGGCGGCGACCGGCTTGCCGGCTTTCTTCGCCAGTTGCGAAACGGCGCGGTTTTCATCGAGACGGGTCATCGCGTACCAGCGGTCGCGCGGAACATCCGGGGCGTGATGCATCGCGATCAGACAGTTGGTATTGCACGGATTGCCGACAACAATCACCCGCACATCCTTTGCCGCCGCGGCTTGAATGGCTTTACCGGTACTCGTAAAAATCGGCCCGTTGACGCGGATGAGATCCCCCCGTTCCATGCCTTCCTTGCGAGGCACGCTGCCGACACAGAGGACAAAATTACAATCGCGGAAGCCCTCTTCGAGGTGGTTACTGTCGGCTTTGACGACTCCCGCCAATGTCGAGAAGGCGCAGTCGTCGAGCTCCATCTCGACACCGTCGAGGGCCGGCATCACGGGCGGGACTTCGACCAGGTGCAATATGACCGGCTGTTGCGGCCCGAAAATTTGCCCGGAAGCAAGCCGGAAAATGAGGGCATAGCCGATTTGACCGGCGGCTCCGGTCACCGCAACTCGAATGGGGGCAGCCATGATTCGACTCCTGAAAAGACCGGCCGACTCGCCGGGGGCATAAGCGCTGGAAATTTCTCTCCGACAAAAACCATGTCGAAAAGTGATTGCTTTTGGTGCAACAATTGCACTTGTAGCGAGTTGCCCGACGGCGGGCAACTGATCGGGAACCGAAGTCGTCAAAGCAGCTGCGATCAGGGTTTTCATCCGGCTTTTTAATGCCATCCCCAAGGGCCCGTGGTACGAATTGACCGGGAGCGAGGTTGCGAAAAACGGCAATTGCCGAGGTTCGGGGAGGGTGGTAGGATGTCGTTATGGACAAGTCATTCAACGGAGTGTGCCCCGCCTGTTGATGTCGGCAAAAAGTCACTCAACCGGGCGGATATCCGGACCGAGGTTGACATCCCATGAACGGCCGAGAAGGTTTGCAAAACTGGTCGGTTTCGTGCGGAACCTGGTTCCAGACGCAGGTTCGGGTCAGCATTCTTTTGCTGTTATTCGTTCCGGCGATCATGCTTCGGATCGGCTTGAGTGAATGGAAGCTCGGTCTGGCGATCAATGCGTTGCTGTTCGCGTCTGTTCTGTTGCATGAGTTCGGACACATTTTTGCGGCGCGGCTGACCGGCGGCTCGGGACACGAGATACTGATGTGGCCGCTCGGGGGGCTGGCCTACGTGCATCCCGCCGACACGTTTCGATCGCAATTCCTGATTCCCGCGGCTGGTCCGCTGGTCAACCTTGCCTTGTGTGGCGCGTCATTCTGGGGCATCGGAGCCGGCGCGGTTGGAAAATGCCTGCATCCGCTGAAGGTTCCTATCGCGACACTGAACGTCCCGGAAGATCAGTTGATCGCGAATTTGATCATGCTTTGCTTCTGGCTGAATTGGCTGCAGTTTTTGATCAATCTGCTGCCGGTGTTTCCTTTGGACGGGGGGCGAATGCTGCAAGCCTGTCTCGCCACCCGCTACGGTGCCGAGAGTGCCCACGAATTCTCGATGCGCGCCGGCCTGTTCGCGTCGGGACTGGCAGCGGTTGCGGGGATGATTCTCGATCACACCTTGCTGCTCTCGCTGGGGGCGGGACTGTTCATCATGAACCTTATCGAATCGATGCAGGCGCGCTCGGCGGATGGGTACGACGATTCCTTCATGGGATACGATTTCTCTCAGGGTTACACCAGTCTGGAGCGCAACCGCGAAACGAAGCCGCCGCGTCGGCCGGGTTTCATCGAAAGCTGGCGGGCTCGTCGCCGTGCCGAGAAAGAGCGCCGCGCGCAGCTTCGCGCCGAGCAGGAGCAGCAGTTGATCGATGCGCTGCTCGAAAAGGTCCACACAGAGGGGATGGCTTCGCTCACCGATTCCGAACGCCGCACGCTGGACCGCGCCAGCGCCAAACTCCGCGACAAAGGGAAGCAAGGGCAATAGCGGAGGACACAGTTCTCCTTCATCCTGCCTGCTGGTAGCCGGGACCAATCGGTCGGCTGACCGCACCTCTTCCTTCGGAAAACTGCTCCCTCACAATCGCGCCATCCGGAACGACCCAACTTTCTGGAATCTTCCCGACCCATACGATGCTGACTAGTCGAGCGATCCGCCCGGTTGCTCCTTCCCTGCTGAACAATCGGTCCGGTATCTGAAGTGATTCCCCGCAAGAGTGTGAGCCGCAAGGTCCAAAGCGAACTAGACTTGCAGAGCCCAGCCTCTCGGGAACTGGTTCGGATATAGGATGCGCCTGGAATGCAGAGAGAGACACTCTCGCCATCGTTCGACTGTCGGCCAGGAGCCGAAACGGCACCCGCTGCGCGCGCTGTCCCGTTCGAAGCGGTCGATGCCGTAGAGCGGATGACACGCTACGCAGAGTTGATGGGCATATCACTCGTTTGCGTCGCCGTGGAAAATGGCCGCATTGTCGCATCGACGGACGAGCAAGGACTCGCTGCTCTTCCCGCAGCCGTACAACACGCGATGTGCGAGAAGCATCAGCCGCGGATCGTATCGCTGGGTGTGAACCTTCACGCGGCCCTATTGCCTTTGCCGGAGATTGACGGCTCGCCTGCCTTTGCAGTTGGTTTTGCCCTGAGTGAGCCAACTTCGTGCCCTGCGGAACTGGTGCTCGCCGCCGCGGAAAGCAACTGGTCGCAATCACAATTGGCTGACTGGTGTGCCCGACAACTTCATTGTTCACCGAACGCCCTAGAGCGACTCGTCACCATGGCGATTCGCACGGAAGAGTTGGAACGCCGCGATGGGGAGCGCGATCTGGAATTCTCGCAGCTCGGCGATCAGCTCGAACAGACGTACGAAGAAATTGCCTTGATGCGGGCGGTAACACAACGGCTGCAGATTTCGCGAGGTTCCGGTGAGCTGGCGGAACTTTGCCTCGAACGGATGCACGAATTGGCTGGCTCTGGAGGGAGCGCCATCTGGATCTCCGAGAAAGATGGATCAAACCACTTTCATGTGCGTGGCGAACTCCCGTTCGACGAGATCGGCATGGCGCGGCTGATCTCGAACTTCGAGGGAAACAAATGGTCGCAGCCGCTGGTGCGGAACAACCTGGCAGGCACGCGGCTTGGCGCCGATTTCCCCGGACTGCGGAGCCTGATTATCGTTCCGGTGAGTGAAGGAACGCGCCGCTTTGGCTGGATCGTCACTTGCAATTTGGGCGGGAACCGCGAGTTCGGTACGGTCGAGGCGGGGTTGGTCAACTCGGTAGCGGCGATTCTCGGCACACATCTCCGCAACATCGAACTGTACCGGGAGCATGAAGAGCTGCTCGTCTGCTTTGTGCGGTCGCTCGTCTCCACGCTTGATGCGAAAGACCCCTACACCCGCGGTCACAGCGAACGTGTTGCTCTCGTCGCCAAGCGGCTCGGTGAAGTGATCGGTCTCTCGCAGCAAGAACTGGACGACCTGTATCTCTCGGGATTGCTGCATGACCTCGGCAAGATCGGCGTCGATGACGGCATTCTGCGCAAGACCGATAAGCTCACCGACGACGAGTTCGCGAAGATCAAAGAACACCCGATGATCGGCTATAACATTCTCAGCGGGTTGAAGAACCTGCAGCAGGTGTTGCCGGGAGTGCGAAACCACCACGAATCGTGGAAGGGGGGCGGCTACCCCGATGGCCTCGCGGGAGAGAACATTCCGCTGATGGCCCGTATTCTGGCGGTGGCGGACAGCTACGACGCGATGAAAAGCGATCGCCCCTATCGCAAAGGGATGTCGCGCGACGTGTTGGAGAATATCTTCCGCAAGGAATCAGGAAAGCAGTGGGACGCGCGGGTCATCGATGCGTATTTCCAGATCGCCGACGACGCAGAACGAATCAGCCGACTGCAACATGAAGAGACGGTATAAGGTCCGCTGCCGGAACTGCCGTGCAAATTCTTTGCTTCGCATCTATGGCTAATTCCCAGATTTTAGAAATCCAGTCAAAACTCAATAGAATCCGTGTAATACCAGCTGTCAGTCTGTTTCTAGTAGTCCGTCTACGCTAAAAGTTATGTCTTGGGCGGGCATGGAACGAATCTGACAACCATACGTTTTAGGGTAGGCGCACTACTAGTGCCAAGCCGACCCGTGTGACTGGTGGCGGACCTCCTTCTGTCGTCCTCGGCGGTTGGCGTTGCCGGCCAAAGTCGCTTGATTCTCGACCGGCAATCGGGGGAGAATCGTGCTTGTCGCGGCACCTTCGGTCGAAGTCATCGTGTGTCGTGGAATGAGGCGTCTCCTGTCTCTTCGTGCGACTCCCCAATGGAAAGTGTCAGATGGCTGTTTCGAGTCGGCGGGATTTGTCTTTCAATTTGCCACACTCAGTTACGACACTTGCGGTTTTCCTGTGCACGGGGATCGGCATTGTATTCCCTGAAAATACCGCGTCATGTGCGGAAAATGAGCGCCGGCCGAATATCGTGTTCATCCTGGCGGACGACCTCGGATGGTCCGATCTCGCCTGCTATGGCGCGGATCTGAACGAGACGCCGCACCTCGACCAGTTCGCGAAAGAAAGCGTACGGTTCACCCATGCCTACGCATCAGCCCCCATTTGCTCACCCACGCGGGCCGCGATTCTGACCGGGCAATATCCCGCGCGGCTTGGGATGACCATCTGGCACGAGGCGGCCGCGAAACCTCCACGGGATCGCAAACTCGTCCCCCCAGTCGTCACTGGCGACCTCCCGCACGAACACGCCACCTTGTCTCAAATGCTGCATGATGCGGGTTACGTCACCGGGCACATCGGCAAGTGGCACTTGGGAGAGGCGAGTTATTTCCCTGAGACCTTCGGCTTCGATTTTCACGTTGCGGGGAATCACTGGGGTGCGCCGCCGACTTACTTTTATCCCTACCGTGGATTGTTCGGCGACGAGAAAGAACTCCGCTACGTCCCCGGATTGCCCTGGGGCCAGCCGGGGGAGTACCTCACCGATCGGCTGACGCAGGAAGCGATTCGTTTCATCGACCGCGCGGGGGACCGGCCGTTCTTCCTCAATCTCTGGCACTACTCGGTCCACACGCCGACGGAGGCGAAGGAACCCGACATCCGATACTTCGAAAGGAAGCTTCGCCCCGAAATGCGGCACCGCAATCCCGTCTTTGCAGCGATGCTGAAAAGTCTGGATGCGAACGTCGCACGCCTCCTGGACGCACTCCGGGCGCGCGGTCTCGCGGAGAACACCGTGGTGATTTTCACATCCGATAACGGGGGCTTTCTGGGCGGTCCCAACCGCTTCATTACCACTAACGAGCCTCTACGCTCGGGAAAAGGCTCGCTGTATGAAGGAGGCGTGCGCGTGCCGCTGATCGTCCGCTGGCCGGGGGTGACGCCGGCCGGTGCGGTCTGCGATGTGCCGGTCGCGTCGATGGATCTGCCGCTGACGATCCGCGAGATCGTCGGCTTGTTGGACGCGCGGGCGAACGGGACGGATCTCAAATCCAAAGAGCCGCCGACCACCGCCGCTCGATTCAACGACCCGGCGATCGATGGCCTCAGCTTCGCGCCGCTCTTGAAAAAACCGACGGCGACACTCGAGCGAGACACGCTCTACTGGCATTACCCGCACTACTATTCCACCTCGACGCCCTGCAGCTCGATCCGCAAGGGGGATTGGAAGCTGATCGAGTTCTTTGAAGACAATCACGTCGAGTTGTACAACCTGCACGACGACCCGAGCGAGAAGACCAACCTCGCGGATAAAATGCGGGAAAAAGCCGCCGAACTGCGGCAGGCACTGGCGGCGTGGCGAACGGCTGTGAAGGCCCAGATGCCCACGGTGAATGACAAAGACAAAAAGACCGGGGCGTAATTCGGTGCCATCTTGTAGGACCGACAGCTCGGTAGGTCAGACTGCTCCGAGCCTGACAGCCTTGGTTACGGCGAGTTGCGAATTCGTCATCTACCGAGCAGCCTGACCTTCTATGAAAGCCCGTTGCTCGTCAAGTCGGCGCGTGTTTCTTTTCTGGCTGTGCGGCGTCCAGTCTTCTATCTGAGCTTTCCCCAAAGCGGGTATTTCGATGTCGTGAGACCGCCTGTTCTATGTCGCGACTGTTCAGCCCGGCGAATTCCCCTCCGACAAACACGACACGTTTCATGCACGGCGCTTTCACAGTTCAGCGGTTAGAGGTCGTTTCAAAATCGGGAGGGGAGGCTCCCGCGGGTGGTCCCGGTTGGCTGTCTCAGCCTACCGGGACGGCGCGGCCGCAAGAGGTCTCAAGCAATTTCTCGACCGCCGCTTTAACAATCTCTTGTGCCTTCGGCACACCGGCGCCCGCGGCAAACGAGCCACCTGCGGTGCGTAAGTTGCCCGTTGACGCATCTCGCGATGCGCGGTGGAATGGGAACGGAGCGGCGTGGCTGCATCGCGCCGCGGGACAAGCAT
>CAZVJA010000015.1:0-46983 GCA_964626885.1 uncultured Planctomycetaceae bacterium
GCGACTTGACGAGCGTCCCGCCATAACAAGCCAACTCGACGCGGAGATCATCGGCCGCGATGAACAGGACGTTCGGCTTGTTGGCTTTCTTTTCGGCGGCGTTGAGCGAGGCCGTGTCATTACCAGCGACGAAGACGGCAATCGCCAAAACTAGGAAAGGGCGGAATCGCATATTTCTGGTTCTCTTCTTTCGTTTCTCGTCTCGAAAACTCACGGCGGCATTACCGCGTCCGCTTCCTCACCTTGGTAATTGCCTTTTTGCGAGTGAAGGGATTGATGAATTCGACTTCCTCAAATGTCACCCCATCGCAATTGAGGATGTCGACATCTTTCAGCCACAATTCAAAGAATCCATCAAAATTGTAACTCTGAGGATAAACTGTTCCCTCCTCGAACGTGGAGATGGGGAGACTTGGATCCATGCATGCAACACACGAAAACATGTTGCATCCCCAATTCCAAAAAGGAAGCAGTCCATCCGGCCACTCTTCTCCATATTCTCTCGCTCCATCGACGAACGCTTCATAGCTTTCGACAAGCCCCCCATAATCAGACTTCATGCCACCATCCAAGCCAATGAGGCCCAAGGCCGTGGTGTACAATCCCCCGTTTCCGACGCGCAGATAGCACTCCCTCAACGTCTCTGGGATCGGAAACCCCAATCTCGCTTCTGCCTGCACAATCTGCTCACTTGATGCAGGTGGGTAGTGGACAAAATCAGTTCTGGACAATGCGTATGTCTTGATTCTCTCAACAAGTTCTTTCATCTTGAAACGCCTTTAGCGTGGAGTTCCAACTGCAATCCCAGAAACGAGCCCGTCATCGCGCTGGAGTGCGGGCAGGCCGATCTGCCATGCGGCTATCGTATCCCTGCAAGATCGTGAGGGGAAACGAATTCGCAGGCCCGCGCTGAGCTCTTTGTCCCGGAGGGACAGTTGAAAATAGCCCAGGCATTGATGCCTGGGAATTCGATGGCAAAAGAATCGCAACGTCAGCCCCGGAGGGGCGACTGAAGAACACCTCGAACATTCTCCGAACATCTCAGCCGTCCTTCCGGGACTTGCTCAATACGATGGGGCCACCAGATCCCAGCGCTGAATCGCTGGGCTATTTTCACGGCGTCCCTCCGGGACGCAAATCATCCTCATGTCCCCTTCAAAGACCGTTCTTCCCGTAGACTCCCTTCGACAATCACGCCTGGGTAGACGCGACTCTATTCGCCATTCGCACTGGCGGATGAGCCGCCAGTGGCACCCCAAAACAGTTCGTAGCGTGGGCTCATTCACCGGGGCTTCCCTTCGGTCCAGCCCCGGCCACCCGATCCGATGACGCGGCCGTTATCGCGGGCCCATGAATGGACCCGCTGTGCAAAACCATCAGCTTCTGCCAGATCTTGCGGGCCATGTCGGTCGTCAGGTTCTCGATGTCGTTGACCGCCGAGACCGCCACCGAGTCCTCGAATGTCTGCACGTACAGCGCCGCCACCTTGCCGGTCAGCGAAAGCATCTCGGACGAATAGTCGAGATACCGGCTTAACTCGAACTCCGTCATCGTCCGCTTCGGCGACGAGGCAGTCTCCTTCCCCTTCTGAAACAGCGCCTCGGGGTCTTTGGTGAGCTGGTGCATGTCGATGATGTGCGCGATGCAGCGCAGCTCATGAATCGCCCTGAGCGCCCGGCCGCGCTTGATCCGCGTTTCCAATGTGACAAGAAAGAAAACCGTCGCGCCGATCAGCACCAACGCATTCATTCCCGCTTCGAGCACCTGGATCAGTTCCGCCGAGTGCAACAGCTCGCGGGTCGGGTCGCTCTTGTAGACAATCCAGATGATCCAGCCGGTGGCTGCCAGAATGGCGAGGATCACCAGTCCCGAAACGATCCGCACGCTCGGAATCGGCCGGGCGATTTGCGCGGAGCGCTTGCGGGCCGACTTGGCGATATCGAGCAGCCGACCGCAAACGTGCAGCAAGCCCACGTTGGGAAACCGCTCGGCGATTCGCCGATGGAGCGTATCGACCGTGACCACAATCTTGTCGGCATCAAGCTGTTCGTAAGCCATGCGTCATCCATTCGCTGGGGTACGATTTTCGTCGGTGACATGAAACCTTGAACGATGCTTCATTCGCGAGGGGGAGGCTCCCGCCGAGCCGCTACGTACGATAGACTCCCGGTTTCTGCGGCTCAGCAGGAGCTTCGCCCTCCCCAAGATAGCCGTCGCGGCGGGTGTTCGCCGTCACCCATGATAACGTCACCCGGCGGGAAAAGGATCACGCGGAAATCGGGCTGTCAGGCTTCAGGTGGTCAGGCTTCGGGCTTCAGGAAGAAGAGGAATTAGGAATCAGGATTTAGGGAATAGGGTTTGAGGGTTTTAGGCCTAAAACCGTAGAACCCTAAAACCCTACAAGCTTCAGAACCGTCCATCCTCCAGCTTCCGGCTGACCGCTGAAACCGGACCGCTCTTCTCACCCAAAATGCTCGTTGACAGATCCCGCGAACCATGAGGAAATAGGCGCGGCGGATTTTGTGCGCAAACAGCAGAAGAACGGATGTGTCACACCGCTGTCTCGTGAGGCAACACCGAATAACGATCGCAAGAGTTGGGCAACGTCATCTCGCGGAACAATCAAGCATTCCTTGACCAAGTCGCCGCGCCAAAGGTGCTCAAGCGGTTGAACACCTTTGAGCCGGTTTTTTGAACACCTTTGGAGGCGCGCATCTTTGGATGCGCAATGAAAGTCCTGGCGGCGACTCGGCTTGCACTTCTGCTCAAGGTCTCGAAAAACCGCGCACACGGCTGTGCGGCAAACATGAGCACCTTTGGGCTTTTTCACGACCTCTGCGACGAGTTCTTCGCGGCAAGATCCGCGCAACGATTTTTCATCCCAGACGCGCCGATGCTCCTGTTCCGACTTTCAACCCTTCAAATGCACCACCACCATCTTCTCTTCGGTCATTTCCCGCACGGTGTAATGCGGCCCTTCTTTGCCCATGCCGCTGTCTTTCAAGCCGCCGTAGGGCATCAGATCGGCACGCCATTGCGGGCCCCAGTTGATGTGCAGGTTGCCGCTGTCGACCTCGCGGGCGAAGCGCATTGCACGGTCAATGTCGCGGGTAAAGATAGCTGCCGAGAGTCCGTAGCGCGTCGAGTTGGCCAATCGGATCGCTTCGTCGATGTCGCTGAACGGCGTGAGGGCGACCGCCGGGCCAAACAGTTCCTCGCAACTGATTCGCATGTTCGGATCGACGTTATCGAGAATCGTCGGCTTGCAGAGCGTTCCCTGGCGTTCGCCGCCGGTCACGAGCCGCGCGCCGGCCTGCACCGCTTCGTCGATCCAGCTTTGCACCCGCTTGGCATCGCTTTCGCGAACCATTGGCCCGACGCGCGTCCCATCCGCCAACTGGTCGCCGACGGTGAGTGCTTCGACCCGCGGCTTGAGGGCGTCGAGAAAATCGCCGCGGATGCGGCTCGCGGTGAGAATCCGCTGGGCGGAGATGCAGACCTGCCCGGCGTTCGAGTACCCGGTGGCGGCGACGAGCGTGGCTGCCTGATCGAGATCAGCGTCGTCCATCACAATCACGGGACTGTTGCTGCCGAGTTCCATCGTCACCCGCTTCATGCCGGCGGCGCGGCAGATTCGATCGCCGATTTCGTAGCTGCCGGTGAAACTGATCTTCCGGACACGCGGATCGCGGCAGATCGCTTCGCCGAGTTCGCCTCCCGGCCCGGTGATGCAGGCGATCGCTTCGGGCGGCAGACCGGCTTCGAGGAGAATCTCGGTCAGCTTGAGAGCCGAGAGGGGCGTGTCGCTGGCCGGCTTGACGATCACCGCATTGCCGCCGGCGATGGCGGGACCAACTTTGTGACAGACAAGATTGAGCGGAAAGTTGAACGGCGTGATGGCTGCGACAATGCCGCACGGCACGCGGAGGGTGAAGCCGAGCTTGCCTGCACCGCCGGGAGCAGCGTCGAGCGGGATCATCTCGCCGACGATGCGCCGGGCTTCTTCGGCCGAGACTTCGAGCACTTCGCGGGCGCGGGAGGCTTCGAGACGCCCCTCCGCCAGGATCTTGCCTTCTTCCCGGCTGATCGTCCGCGCGAAGTCTTCTTCACGCTCGTGGAGCAATGCAGCGGCTTTTCGCAAGATTTGCGCGCGGGCGGCGGCGGACATCGCACGCATTTTGGCGGCCCCGGCTGCGAGACCAGCGATCGCCTGTTCGACATCGGCGGCGGTCGCGCGGGGAACGGTGTCGATCACCGAGCTGTCGAAGGGATTCGTAACGTCGATCGTCGCGGCAGTATCGTGCCAGCGAGCGTTGGAAAACATTTTCATGGCGAGGCCTACAATGTGACGGTATGTGGGATTTCTTTTCGCCCTTAAGTATCGGTCGAGTTGCGGAAAGCCGCAAGATGCCGCCCCGCCGCGTTGACTCCCCGACCGGGCGCAGCCAAACTGGAAACAGTCGGATCATGCCGTTGGAACAATCCGTTCTTCATTGCAGAAAGTCGCCGCGAATGTTGCACCGTCGAACAACTTCTCCGTTTCTCGTGATTCTTGCGGCGATTGTCGGATGGATGGCGGAGAGCAGTCCGGTCTCGGCCGACAACTGGCCGGAGTGGCGTGGACCATCGAACAACGGAATTTCCACCGAGACGAACCTCCCCACCACCTGGAGCAAGACGGAGAATGTCGCTTGGCGATTGCCGTTACCCGGCGCGGGTGGAGCGACGCCGGTCGTCTGGAACGACAGCATTTTTCTGACCTCGACCGACGGCGAGAATCTGGTGCTCATCTGCGTCGGCACCGACGGCAAAGAACGCTGGCGGAAAACCATTGACGTCGGCAACAAGAATGTGCGCGGCGATGAGGGAAATTCCTGCTCTCCTTCACCGGTCACCGACGGGGAGCATGTTTGGGTGACAATGGGGACCGGAGCAATCGCCTGTTTCGATTTCGATGGGAACGAAGTCTGGAGGTTCAATCTTGGCGACCGGTTCGGCAAGCTCGACATCGCGTTCGGTTACACCTCCAGTCCCGTGCTGCACAAAGATCGGTTGTATCTGCAATTGATCCACGGCGACGGAAACGCCGCCACGCGCGAAGCGCGCGTCGTCGCCCTCGATAAGCGGACCGGCAAAACTCTGTGGGAACGAGAACGAGACAGCGATGCCACCAAGGAATGCGAGCATTCGTATGCGTCCCCCGTGCTGTACGACGACGGCAAGCTGGCGTTTCTTGTGACGCACGGCGCGGACTTCGCCATCGCTCACCGTTTGACCGACGGCTCGGAAATCTGGCGGTGCGGCGGGTTGAATCCCAAAAACGATTACAACCAGACGCTCCGTTTTGTCGCCTCGCCCGTCACCTTTCCCGGAATTGTGGTGATTCCTTCCGCGAAGAACGGGCCGGTAATCGCCGTGCGTCCGGACTCCAAAGGGGATGTTTCCACCGCCCCGCATGCCATTCTCTGGACCATGTCCAACAACACGCCGGATGTCCCTTCCCCACTGGTGTACGACGGGCTGGTGTATCTCTGCCGAGAGAGCGGCAACCTCATCTGCCTGGAGGCCGACACCGGCAAGCGTCTGTACGAGAAACGGACAACCGCCGACCGCCACCGGGCTTCGCCAGTTTTTGCCGACGGCAAGATTTATACGACGGCCCGCAACGGCAAGGTGAGTGTCATCAAGCCGGGGCGGAATTTTGAGATTCTCGCCCAGAACGACATTGGTGAGTCGATCTCCTCATCCCCGGCAATCTCGAACGGGACGATTTACCTGCGGACTTTCAACGCGCTCTGGGCGATTCGGGGAAAGTGAGCAGACCGGAGAGTAGAGAAAGAGGAAAACAGAATTGAGAGGCTAAACCATAAGTGGCTGGGAGGCACTGCACTTCGACACCGGCGGAAATCGCCGAAAGTCCTCTTGAGGTGGTTTCCGAAATCGGCTATTAAGCCCCCTCTTCTCTCTCCTGACTCCCCTCAAAATCCAAGCATACCGTCGAATCGCCCCGGCAGCGCAACACTCTTGCGCTGGCGTGCCAAACGTCTCCCTGACGTTTGGTGCACGGAGCGCCGGGACCACGCCAAGGAAGGTGTTCCGCCATGCAGACTCTCGCCACGACCCTGATGCTGGTCGCAAGCTTCGGAGCAGAACCGCGACTTTTTCCCTACGAAGCCGAAGTCGAGAGAAAGGACACCAAAGTCTATAGCGGGCCGGGTGACGAATATTACACGACCGGCTTGCTGCACCGCGGCGAGATCGTAACGGTCTATCGTCATGACGCGGGAGGCTGGTACATGATCAGCCCCCCCGAAGAGAGCTTCAATTTGATCCGGGCCAACGCCGTGCAGCTGACCGGTCCGCGGCGCGGCGAAGTGACGGACTTCGACGTGCCGGTTTTTATTGGAAGCGAAACCGAACCGACTCGGATCGATATCCACCATCAAACGCTGACGAAGGGGGATCCCGTTGAAGTTCTGGAAGAGGTAACGATCCGGAAATCCGGGCAGATCATGAAGATGTACAAGATTCGTCCCCCTAAAAACGAAGTCCGCTGGATTAAAGGGCAGACGGTCGTTCCGGTCGAGGGCCACGGCCCGCATCAGCAAGTCGCTGATCTGTTTGAAGAAGGAGAGCGGTTCAAAGGAACTCCGTCGCGGAAATACCGAGCGTACGAAGACAATGCCTTCCACGATGACTCCTCGGAAACCTGGGAGAAAGATGTTCACAACGAACGTCGTCATCCGCGCGACAATGACCACCATCACGACGAGGATCAGGGGCATCATGGCAACTCTCGGCCGCACGAGGATTTCGGCAAGAAGCCGGTCGTGCGAACAAAGGATGGTGCGGCGGTACGAAGGAACTACCCGGAGCAGGAAGAACTTGACGCTGACCGCGCCCGCCTGCAAGAACTTGACGATCGGTTTCGTGAGATCATCGACCGGGACGCTTCCACGTGGGACTTCCGAGAACTCGAGCACGATTACCGTCGATTGCAGGAAGAAGTCTCCGTCCCGGCGTTGGCCAGCCAAATTCAGCTCCGATTCGGCTCCATCGACCACTACCGTGAACTGAAGCACGCTTACCATGATTACATCCAGCTCACTTCGGCGACTTCGCAACGTGATGCAGAACTGCTGAATGTGCAGCGCGCGGGCGATCCAAATCCAGGAGGGGTCGTTGCCTACCACACTGTCGGCCCCGAATATCAACCGCATCCGCCGCGATGGGGAATGCCGCGGCAGTTCCCATCAAATGGAGTTCCGTATCCGACGGCCGGTCCAGCCCCCATTCCGGCCGAACAATACCAGGTGGCCTCCGGACCTGCACTCGCCGCACCCGAACCATCGTATGAACCTGTCGTCTCCGGTCCGCAGCTCGGTGCTCCGACGGCAGCGTCCGGTCCGGCGGTGGCACAGCCGACATTCGTGGAACCGCATCCTGTTTCGCCAACGAGTGGTCCGGTTCCGTACCCGACAAGCATTCAGCCGCTTCCACCCGGGGCTCCGTCAGAGAACCCGGAAGAACCAGTTGCTTCTCCGTCACAGTATCCCGTCGCTCCCCCTGCTGGCTCATTTCCGCCGCCGCAGTCCGGGCCGTCGCACCGAACCAGCCAGTTCGATGGAGCGGGAATCATTCAACGGGCAGTCGGCTCACCGCCGGGTGGCCCGCAGCACGTTTTGTTGACGCCGAACGGGCGCGTTTTGGCTTACCTTCAAGCAACTCCTGGGGTCAACCTCGATGCGTATGTCGGTCGCGCGATGGGCTTACACGGACAGAGAACGCATCGCCCGGACCTGCAAGGGGAACTGTTGATTGTCAACGATGCCGTTCCGGTGCGGCTTAAGCAGCCGTGATATACCGCTCGCGATAACTTTGAAGAGAGATCGATGTCGGCCGGAGACGCTGATTGAAAAATTCCGAGGTCGTCGGAGGATCTCGACACTACCACCTACCACCGCTCGTTCGGTCCCGAGGGGACGGGGATTTGTAATCCGGACAGCAAACCTGTCCGCGAACCACGCGACGGTCCATCGGTGGAGATCTCTGCCAGGACTTGCTCGATCTCGGCGCGGGTCTTTGCGATCTGGAATGCGTTCCGCAGCCGCCGCCGAACATGCATCGCCTTGAGATACCAATGGGCGGTTTTGCGGAACATCACGACGGCGGAGCGCTCGCCGCGGCGCTCTTCCAGATAGTTGAACTGACGCCGCATCAGATCCAGGCGTGCGTCGAACGTTCCGGGAGGTGAGTACCGGCCGGTCTGTTCCCATTCCGCGAGTTGTCGGAAGATCCAGGGATTCGCGAGCGCACCGCGGCCGACGGACACTCCGGCGCAACCGGTCTCCTCCAGCATCCGCGCCGCATCCGAAACACTCAGAATGTCTCCATTGCCGATCACCGGGATTTTCTCGACCGCTTCGACGACCTGGCGAATCCCGTTACGATCGACAGACCCGCGAAAACCTTGTTCCCGAGTACGGCCATGAATTGCAATGGCAGCGACTCCCGCCTGTTCGAATTCGCGCGCGAATCGCGGAGCGGTAATCTGGCGGCTGTCCCACCCGAGGCGCATTTTCACGCTGACCGGAATCCGCACGGCCTCCACGACGCAGCGCACCAGGGCCACCGTATCATCCGGTCGGCACATCATGCTGGCACCGCAGCCGTTGTTCGTGATCCGCTCGACCGGACAACCCATGTTGATATCGATCGTATCGACGCCGCGCCCTTCGAGAAGCTGGGCTGCGTCACGCATCACCACGGGATCGCTGCCGAAGATCTGCACCGCGAACGGCTTCTCGTCGGGAGAGGTTTCGATCAGTTGCAGCGATTTGTAACTTCCCGCGAGCAAGGCGCGGGCATTGACCAAATCGGTTGTCGCCAAACCAAGGCCGCCGAGTTCCCGCACCACGCGGCGAAACGACAGATTCGTAAAGCCCGCCAGCGGCGAAAGGAGGTAGCGCGTTTGCAGACGAAGAGTGCCGTAGCAAAGCGGCGGCCGGCTCGCGGGCAAAACTTCGATGAGAGACTCCGTGGATGACATTGTACGGCATCAAAACTGGGGTGACGATTTCTCCATCCTGAGGTTCGAATGTATCTTAACCGCCTCCCTCTGAAAACCGCGACTAACGCGTCAATCCTCGTTCGACAGCAGGTCGAGACAAAAGGGGCCCGCGCCGGCATCGCGGCGGTCGGCGGGGACGTCGACTTCAATGCCAAGTTCCGCCAGGAGATGTTCCGCCTTTTCGAGTCCGCAGAATCGCTCCAACTGCTTGAGATACGTGTGAAAATCCTCGTCCTGCAGAGCTTCCGGAATGGATGTATAGCGATGGAGAAGATGCGCGGGGTTGTTCTCGAGAACCAGCGCGCGACACCGTTTCGCGACTTCGGGCCAGCCGGCACGACATGCCTCGGCACCCGCCAAAATCAAAAACTTGTCGCGGCCGCCGAGTTGCTGCTTCCTCTGCGACAATGCCGCCAGCCTCACGTAGGCCAGCATGGATCGTTCATGATTGGGCATCAGGCAGTTCCGCCGCGGTCACGGTATTACGCGTCGTCTTGCTCGGGCTCGGCCGCCACCACTTTTTTCGAGTGGCGTTTGATCATGGTGACCTCGTTCCCGACTTCGTTGAAACGAACTTCGTCCATGAAGGTGCGCATCAGCAACAAACCGCGGCCACAGGGACGTTCCAGGTTGGCGGGATCGGTCGCGTCGGGGAGAGTTGTCGGATCAAATCCTGGGCCTTCGTCTCGGATGACAAAGGTGGATTGCTCGGGAGTCATGACCGCATCAACGTAAATCCGGCGAGTCAAATATGGTTCTTGCCGGCAGCGCTGACGCGAGAGTTCGTAATACGCCGAATGGTCTTGTTCGCGAAGCTCCGAGCTGATTTCAAGATTGCCATGATAGTAGGCGTTGAGCAGCGCCTCTTCGAGCGCGACACCGATTCGCAAACATTCCGTTTCATCCGACAAGCGCATGCGCGTCACAAGTTGTTGCAGGTAGTTGACGACCGACGGGACAAGCGATGCATCATTTTCGAGCACAAAGGTCGACTGATGCCGCGACATCCGATGCATCAGCCGCGATTCCGAGCGGTCGACATCGGACGCGGAGAGCACCCGCTCGACAATTTCCTGTAATTCTTCCGCAAGCAGATGTTTGGAAACATAACTGGCGGCTCCCGCCTGCAATGCCTGAACGGCGATTTCCTCGCTCCCCTGTGCCGTCATCAGCACCACGGGAATGAGGGGATAATCATCCTTCATCTGCTTCACCAACTCGAAGCCGTTCATTTCCGGCATCTGCATGTCGGTCAGCACGAGGTCGGGAAGATGGAGTTCGACTTGTTGAAGCGCATCTCTGCCATTCGTGGCGTAAATCACGGACCACTGGGGATGCTTTTCGAGCAGCCCCCCAGAAAGGCGACGGTCGATCGCCGAATCATCGACCACAAGCAGCGTCGGCATCTCTCTGCAATCCTTACAGGTTGTCCAACAAGGGTCCGTCTTCCGCCAGCGAACGTGGCCTGCCGATGCAACATCCGTCCCCAGATGCCGCGCCGGCACCTTTGTTTATGCACCGCCGAGGTCAATCATGCAAGGGAGAAGGCAGCCTAATGATACCCGCCCGCCTTCAGGCTTCAGGCAAGAGATGTGCGCGGTTACAGCGCAAAACTGAACAGAGGCCATTGCGAACTCAGAAACCGTTACATCGCCCAACCGAACGCATCCGGAAGTTCGATACGGGGTAAGATCGCGCTCGGACCGCGCGGCCCGGAACCTCGGCATTCCCGAGGTGAATGTTCTGGGAGGCTTCCTGCGAGATAGATTCAGAACGTCCCGCCGACGTAGAAGCTGAAAACCTGCTCGTTGTCGAACTTTTGGCTGGCAACCGGGAAGGCGAAGTCGAACGCGAGCGGAACAGGTCCCATCGCCGGTACAGTGACTCTCAGTCCGGCACCGGCGGTGATGCGGAAATCGCTGAAGCTGACGTTGTTCTCGACGGTACCAAAGTCCGAGAAGACGACCGCCTGCATCATGTCGCTGGCCACCAGCGGAATCATGTACTCGATCGAGCCGAGTGCGAGCCATTCACCGCCGGTCCGCACGCCAAACTCCCGCGGGCTTACCCCGCGAAAGGCGAATCCGCGAAACGTCTGGTAGCCGCCTGCGTAAAACCGCTCGAAGATCGGCGTATCGTTGCCAGTCCAGCCGAGGTTTCCGCTCAGAGAGAGGATGTGACGTCCCCCGCCGTCGGCTCGACTGTAGAGCGTGTAAAACTGTCGGCCGTCGACCTCAAAGCGAGGGTAATTGAATTCGCCGAAGGCCTGCTCATAAGACAGTTCCACTTTGTGTCCTGACGCGGGGAGAAACGCGGAATCGCGCGTATCGTGGACCAGTGAAAACCGGATCGTCGAGAGGAAGTTATCACCAAGAGCTTCGGTCAGAATGGAGGGAGTCGGCTTGTCAGGATTGCTGAGGTGGACATTTTCAAGCCGCAAAGCAACGTTCCCGGAGAAGAAGGGAGTAAATTGCCTGCCGACGCTGATCCGCCCACCCTCCCGCTCTTCGGTCCAGTCGGGATAAAATCGATTGAAGTAGAACCCGCTAACCCCCAGATTGTAATTTGTGTCCATGAAGTAGGGATCGCTCCAACTGGCCATATACCGGCTGACCACCGTGCCGGGGACCGCTTCGAGACGGAAACGCTGCCCACCGCCGCGCCACGCCTGGCCGTTGATGATGTCCTGCCAGCTTCGGGGAGGACGCATAATGTTAAAATTCTGCTCACTGAGGACGATCGAACCGACAAGCCCCGAGTTGCTGTTCACCCCCACGCCGAACATCAGACGGCCGGTCCGTTCTTCCTGCGGAAAAATATCCACATCAATCTGGCCCGGCTGCGGTGTGTTGTAGATCTTACCGTATGGATCGCCCTGTGGATTCGCGTCATACATGGGGTTAGCGGGATTTGCAAAGGGATCGTCCACGCTCTGTCCGCGGAACTCAACAAAATCGGCAACTTCCGGATAATACCCGTCGAAGATCGTCGGTTCCTGCACCTTCGTTTCCTCGTCGGGTCTCGGTCCAAACCACGTGGAACGGGAGAGAAGATCCGGCGAGAGTGTTTGCGGACCGACGGCTTTCTTTACAGACTGCTGCTGAAGATCACCTCGTATGCGCGCAGGCGATTGCGATCGCAGCTCCCCTTGAATCTCAGACCGAGGCGCCGATGGTTCGTCATCAAAGCTCTGGCCGCGAACGGGACGAATTTCTTCACTGCCGGCCGGAACTTCGTCCGGCTCCACCTTTTTGATGACGACTCGCGTGGCTCCCGCCTTGAACGCCTGCGAACCATCAAGTTGCCGTTTGCTCTTCTCAATGGCCTCGCGGCTGGCGGGATCGCCCGGGAAAATTCTGAGGTAATTCAATGCGACAGTCCGCTTGGTGTGCGGATTATCCCCCTCAATATGTACGTTAATGTTGCGAATGGTAAACGGCTGACTCTCATCGATGGCAAAGACAAGATCACAGACGCCCGACTGCTCGATGTGCCGGGGAATCGGGTTCACCGTCGCGTACAACCGCCCCAACTCATCGTACTTGCTTTTGATCTTCGCGGCATCCTTGTTGATGGTCCACGCGTTGAACATGTCTCCATCGGCGATTTCCAGATCTTTACGGATTGCCGCCTCGGAGATCACATCGTTGCCATTAACGATGACCTTGCGAATCTTCGTCTGCACTCCCTCTTCGATCTTGTACTTGAGATAAACGGCGGAGCGGTCGTCCGAGTAGGTCACCTGCTGCTGGACGTCGGCATCGAAATAGCCGTGCATGTTGTAGTACTTCTTGATCGCCTCAATGTCGTCGTCAATCGTCGCCGGATCGAACTTGCCGCCGAGATACCAGAACCAGGCGCTCTTGGAGACAAGGTGTATCTTGAGCAGCTCATCACTGAAGGCTCTATTCCCCTCAAACGATCGCCAGACGACGCGCTGCTTGGCCCCTTCATGAATTCGGAAGATCACTTCGCGGTCATCGCGATTGTTTCCCTTTTGCAGGGTGACCGTGGCCTCGACGAAGCCTTTCTCGTGGTAATACGATTCCAGCCTGCGAGCCGCCTCACGATTGGCGCTGACGTCGAACGGACTCCCCACTTTCAAACCAGTGCGTGCCGCGAGTTCGTTTTCCTTGAGCCTTTTGCGCCCCAGGTACTGCACCCGTTGAACAATCGGCTTTTCGAGCAGCTTGAAGACCAAAACCAACCCGTCTTTAGTCTGCTGATACTCCGGCTCGACATGCATAAACCAGCGCGTCTTGTAGAGGCTCCGCACGTCCTCCATCACCTGCCGCTCTTCAACAGGACGACCGGGCTGCGTTTTGATCAACCGCAGAATGGCCTCCGGGGGAATCGTCTCCCACCCTTCGACACGAACCTCGACCACCGGTTCGCCGGATGTCCGCGAACCACCGAGCGGCTCGTCTTCCGGAGCGGAAACCGTTCCTCGTCCCGGCGGCTCGGCGTGACAATCCGTAATCACACACAAGTTTGCCACAACGACGGCACACAGAAACATGCCCATGAATGTGGCCAACCGTAGCTCGAATCTCGACGCCGGCTCGAACGCTGCAACGTTCGACACCACTGGCGAGCGATCGGCCGCAGCAAAGAACGATCGACACTGCCGAGTGAGTTGCAGACGGATCATGTTCGCGCGTATGGAAAGTCGACGTGCGGTGCCGCGGGTGACACCTGGCATCATGTGAGAGGCTTTCCGTATTTCCGGGTACATGTTCGAGCGGAGGCAGGTGGATTCCACCAGCGCTGCTCGATCGGATTCAATGCAAGACGTGTCGTGAAAGATTTGGTCTGCTCGAACAACGGCCAGGAACCGAAACGACAGAGCTGCCGCCGGATCATCCCCCGCAAACCGTGGTTGAAGCGGAGAAGGAATACCGTAATTGACGAAATCGGGCAAGCCGAGTTCATCACCGGTGAATCAACGGGGCTTGGCGATGCACCACAATCCTGCGAAAACAGGAAAGCCAGCAACTCTCGGCCGGCTGGAGACACATGGGAGCTGGAGCCCTGAATTCAACGAACTACGCGAGGGCTTCGCCGATGGAGTAGATCGCGGCTGTGTCGAGAATGTGGTCGTTTGCCTCAAAGAGCCTCTGCAGGGCAGCCTTGTGAATCTTCATTTTCGAGCCGCCAACTCCGATGGCACCGTAGCAGATGACCCCATTTCGATCGCGTGCCTTGTCGGTGACTTCGATACCCCCCAGACCGGTCGGCGGTACGGCATTCAGATCGACCGCCACTTTAAGTGATTTCAGCTTTTCTCGTTCGGCAGCGGACAGCAACTCGACTCCAGCCGCCCCGGCCGCCACGATCAAGTCCGCCCCCTCGCAGGCTCTCTGCAATGATTGAGGAGAATCGGTAGCACATGGGGCGACAGCAGCACCATCCAGTTCTTTGGCAATGGTCTCGCATGTCGACCGCGCTCTTTCGATCGAACGCGATCCGACCCGAACGCGGGCCCCTTTCTTAACCAATAACTGCACTGCCCGAAATCCGACAGGCCCCGTCCCTCCCAGCACCACCGCTTCCGAGTTAGAAAGATTGAGGTGCCTTCCTGCCGCCAGGACGGCAGCGGCCGCGGTTGTATTGGACCCGTTCGAATCCATCATGACCGAGACACGAACCGGCCCGAAAAATACTTTGCCGATCCTCTTGAAAAGCCGTTCACCCGCCGCCACGTCACTCCCACCGACAAAAATCGCGGTGTTTTTCAAATCAGCAGGACCGCGCGTGAACATCGCGCCGTGAACCAGCATCTCGACGTTATCGACGGTCACGCCGCCGTAACTGAAGAGTTCATCGACTCCGGCATCGATAGCGACAACGCGATCGAAGATGCTCGGAAAGGGATCGGTGTCGAGTTGAATCAGAATTCGTTTCATCGTGCTTTCGAAATAGCTGGAGACGGGATTCCCGTCGCTTCTTCAGGCCGCAGCGCGGCGACCAGCCGAGAATCCCGCCCCCCTGTGTGGAGCACAATTGTACTTATCTGGTTGCGTAGACGCTGAAAGACTTAGCTCCTCGCAATCAGATTAAACGCCCGAGAACGGGTGTTTTGCACCAGCCTTCTTCGAGAGCATCTCGGCACCGCTCGGCTCGTCTTTCATGGCGCGGGCGATGGAAAGCTTCGTCGCTTCATAGTTGTATTGGAAGATCTTCTTGTCGTCGGCTGCTTCCCAGTGAATGAACACACCGCAGACAATCACCAGCTTATCGCATTGGTCTTTCGGAATGACGCCGGCTTCAACGCTGTCCGCGACGGCCTTTGCCACCGCGTACTGAGCCGGGCCGAACATCTGAACCGCCTGCTTCGCCCCCTTGATGGTCACCTTCGTGATCATCACTGTTGCAGGCTTCACGGCAAGGTTCGGCTCAAGAACCGCGAGCAAGTTACTGTGGCCGGCGCTCTGTGTTGCCAGGGCGTTTGCAAAAGCCACGCCCACCGGCCCGTCCTTGTCGCCGATAAGCAAATCAATATGGGCAACCTCGTTCCCTTCGCCAACCAGTGCTTCACCAATGTGCATCGCCATGCTGATCATCTCCCAATCAAAATGCGGGTCGGTTGTCTTCGACGGTTCGTCGTTACTTAGATAACATGGTCCAAGATGAAATTCCAGTTCCAACCGGCCTGTTTTCCCATGCCTGCTGAACCCCTTCCATTGCTGGTCCTGGGAGCAAGCACTCGCTCCGCCGCACACTCGGCGATTCGAGCGGGGTTTCGTCCGATTTGCGCGGACACTTTCACAGACGAGGATCTGCAATCCGCCGCTGATATACTCCCCCTTCAGCCAGACGAGTATCCAGACGACCTGATTCGCTGTGCGAAACTGGCTCCCCCCTGCCCATGGATGTATACCGGGGCCCTGGAGAATTATCCCCAGATTGTACACACCATCTCCCGCACTCGGCCGCTCTGGGGAAATTCGGTGGACGTGCTGCGGTCCATTCGAGATCCGGTGTCTGTACACTCGATCTTGTCGTCCGCCGGCCTTCCAGTACCGAAGGTCCGGGCCGCAAGTGCTCCCCCTGCGCCCGATGGCACCTGGATGATCAAGCCGATCCGCAGTGGCGGCGGACGGGGGATTCATATCTGGAATGAACACACTTTGCACTGTGCGACTCTCAAGGAGCCGCACTGGTTTCAGAAGCGTATTCAGGGTGAATCGCTTGCGGCGTTGTTCATCATGGCTGCCGGTAAGTCAACGCTGGTTGGCGTGACCCACCAACGAGTCGGCACGAAAGGCGCCCACGGGCCAGCCCATGGTTACTGCGGCTCTCTCGGCCCCCTTCTATTAAACGCGAGCGATCGGCAGCAAGTCTCCCGGGTGGGTGATATCCTTGCGGGAGTCGTCCCACTGCAAGGAATCTGCGGAATCGACGGCATCTGGAATAACGAAGGATTTTGGCCGGTCGATATCAACCCACGCTATACCGCCTCGGTCGAGATTGTAGAGCATGCACTTGGCCTGCCGTTGATCGCCTGGCACGCAAATAGCTGCGATTCGGAATTGAGTCAGTCGGTGTGTGACCAACTGCAAGATTCTTTACCGAAACGCCCTCTTTGTTTTGGAGCGAAGGCGATTCTGTTCGCAAGGGAACCCGTCGTTGTCCCGAACCTTGCGAGACTGATTCCAGCCGGGATGGAATCCCCCCTTTGTCGACCTGTCATAGCCGATCGTCCCACGCCCGGCAGCAAAATCGCCACCGGGCAGCCGATCTGCTCGGTGTTTGGTTGGGGAAGTTCGGAGTCGGAATGCGAATCGGAACTCGCCAAATGGGTCAAAGAGGTGGAAGGAACGATCTACCCCATGAATCATGACTTTTCCGGTTCTTCTTGAACCACCTTGTTTTCCCGGCTAGAATCATCGCCGCATTGCGTACGAAAATCCCAACACCTCTTCGACTCAACCGATATATCACAGCGAGGCCATGACCAAGCCGACTGACATCCGGATTGTGGAGGCGTCCCTCAAGTTTGAGCCGGTTCCCTATCGGGTTCCGTTGAAGTTCGGCGGCCGCGTGGTCGAGCAGTCGGAACTCATGAGCGTCGAGGTCATCGTCGAGAGCCGCGGCGGTAAAGGGGCAACAGGGTTAGGGAGCATGCCCGTCGGGAATGTCTGGGCATGGCCTTCCGAGAAGGTTGCTCCGGAAAAGACCGCCGAGGTCATCAAGAAATACGCCGAAGAGGTTATCGAACTGGCCAACGGGTATCCGGACTATGGCCATCCTCTCGAGATCAGTTACCAGATTTCGGGCGAATACTACCATCTCGGCAAGACGCTAACGCAGAAACTTGGTCTGCCGGAAGAGATTCCGATGTTGGCCCAACTGGTGGCAGCCAGTCCATTTGATGCCGCCTTGCACGATGGTTTCGGCCGAGCGCTTGAAATCAACAGCTATGACGGCCTGTCGTCGAAATTCATGAACGACGACCTGTCGATTTATCTCGATGAGAATTTTAAAGGGGAATTCCTCGACAAATACACTCTCCGGGCTCCGAAGCCGCGCATGCCGCTGTACCATCTCGTCGGCGCGCTCGATCCTCTGACTGACGCGGACGTCAAGCAACCCGTGGGAGACGGGCTCCCGGAAACTCTGGCGGGATGGATCGCCGCCGAGGGGCTCACACACCTGAAAATCAAGCTTGCCGGCGACGATCTCGATGCCGATGTCGACCGCGTCCTCTCAGTCGACAAAGTAGCTACCGAAGCACATGCCGCCCGCGGCACGAAAAGCTGGTTCTATTCGTGCGATTTCAATGAGAAATGCGCCAACGTGAAGTACGTGGTCGATTTTCTAAAACGAATCCAGAAGAAAACGGCCGCGGCATACGACCGTATTCAATACATCGAACAGCCGACGCATCGCAACCTGGAAGCTCATCCCGAAAACAAGATGCATGACGCTGCGAAGCTGAAGCCGATTGTCATCGACGAGTCGCTCGTCGATTATGACGCGTTGAAGCTGGCTCGTGACATGGGTTATACAGGCGTCGCCCTGAAGGCTTGTAAAGGTCAGACGGACTCGCTCTTACTGGCTGCTGCGGCACAGAAGTTCGGCATGTTCCTATGCGTGCAGGATCTTACCTGCCCCGGTTATTCCTTCCTGCAATCGGCAGCACTCGCCGCGCGTATCCCGGGAGTCGCCGCTGTCGAAGGAAATGCCCGCCAGTACTGCCCATCGCTGAACAAAACCTGGGCACGACAGTTCCCCGGCATGTTCAAGATTACCGACGGCACCGTCGAAACCGGCCTGCTCACCGGCATCGGGTTAGGGTTCTGATTACCCTGCAGCCACCAATAGCGATGAACAGCGGAGTTCCCGCGATTGCGAGGTTCTTCACCAGCCGCGTCCCCGCGATTGTTGCAAGATCTCGTAATTTGCCAGACAAAAGTAGGCGAACATGATTCCGGCGAACATCAGGTGATGGCTGAAGAAGTACGCGGCCGCTGCTCCCGCAACGACCATACCGATTCTCGCCGCGATCGCAAACCCGTTTCGCGGCAAAATCAGCTGGCAGAGTTCCTGAGAGATCCTGCCACCGTCGAGCGGAAAAACAGGCAGCAGATTCACCAATCCCCACCACAGATTCACGAATTCCAGTTGGGCGATCGCCATGCGGCCGACGTCATTGGGGGGATGGCCCGACACGTGAAGCGCGATATCGATGACAATCACCGTTGCAAATAGAAAGAAACCAGCCAGTGGACCCGCGAACGAGACGGCCATCGACCGCCAGGGGCTGTAATTCCGATCCGGGTGAAACATTGCCAACCCACCCATGTGATACAAGATAATGCTCGGCGGCCAACCAAAGATGTTGGCGGTCACCGCATGCCCCATCTCATGCACGAGAATAGACATAAACATGCAGATGACCCACGAGATCAAATACTCCGGTTTCCCGTCCTCAAGCCAGCTTCGCCCGAAGAGAACTGAGGACAGGAAAAACCAAGGCGTCACGCGCACCGGAATGCCGAAGCAGCGAAATTGCAGATCGTACTGAGATGCCCCAACTCCACCGAACATGAGTACGCCTTCGACTGCTGAGATTCAAATCCGAACGCGCCATCGTCCCGCGTCAAGCTGCCAAACTCCACGCGACCATGTTGGCAATGTATCCGGCCTGACCATGTTTGCAAACGGCGAGCACCGATCTCCGCTTCCCACAACAAGTGTTGTCACCCGTTTTACGGCACGACATTCGCGTCCCAGGCATTCGCCGGCCCTTCCCGCAGTCGTCGCTATTCCGCATTGACCCCGCCCGGCGGATCACTACGATAAAGCCCGATGGCCGGTGGGTCGCACAAGCCCAGTTCGCGGCTGCCTTGATCGGCCGCCCCGAACGCTGCGGGGTTACCCCGTGGAAGAAGCGTTGTTCCCATTTCGTTCGTGAATGCTCGTATCGGGAGTCGACCCGATTCAAGCATTCGGCACAGGACCAGTTGTGCGCCCCGCCGGCCATGTTTTCCTATCCCTGCTCCCGCGGCATTCGAGATTTCGCTTCTACCGGATAAATGCATGGGTCTGTGGAGCTTTCTGAAACGGCTGTTCTTCGGCCAGCGAGCAGGTGTCGATTCCCGGAGAAATCGAGCCGGGCGAACCAAACGGCGCCGCTCAATGCGCACATTGCGGCTCCTCAAACGCCCGATCGTGCGCTCATCCTGGTCAAAGAACCAATCTGTCATCACGAAATCGAAGCCGTATACCTTTGCCCGACCGAACATCGGAGGGCGGGAGTATCTCGATCTCAGCCGCGACGGGGACGACGAGCGGCTGGCGCAGTTCGGGCTGCCGGTCTTTCACACTCCCGATGAATTGGCGAAATGGCTCGGCATTCCGCTCGGCAGGCTCGCCTGGCTCGTGCATCGCTTCTCCGAAGGAGCGCGTCCCGGCAACGAACGTGATGCGCATTACCATTTTCACTGGATTCGCAAACGCTCCAAGAAGGGCTGGCGATTGATCGAGGCTCCTAAGTCAAAACTCAAGGCGGCGCAGACAAAAATTCTTCGCGAGATACTCGACCGGGTTCCGCCGCACGTCACCGCACATGGCTTCGCCGCTGGAAAATCGATCGTTACAAACGCCAAGCCGCATGTCGGCAGTCGAGTGATTCTCAAAATCGATCTCGAAAACTTTTACCCCACGGTGACAATGTCTCGCGTCGTCGGAATCTTTCGCGGGCTCGGCTACAGTCGCGAAGCCTCCATCTGGCTTGCCAGGCTCACCACCTCCGCTCTGCCGGTCAATACACCGTTTATCAAGGAAGAGCCGACGGCGATTCTTCCTTATCTACGGCGGCACCTGCCTCAAGGGGCACCGACATCGCCGGCGCTGGCCAATCTTTCGGCCTGGGGGCTCGACGTCCGGTTATCAGGTCTGGCCCGCGAATTTGGTGCGCGGTATACGAGATACGCTGACGATCTTACATTTTCCGGTCCGGAGCCGTTTGTCAGTTCGCTCAAAGACTTTATACCGCTCGCGACTCGCGTGATCCACTCGGAGCGGTTTCGCGTGAATATGGATAAGCGAAAAGTGATCCGGAACAACGCACGGCAAACGGTTACCGGTGTGGTGGTCAACACCCGCTTGAACGTCAGTCGAACGGAATTCAACCGGCTGAAGGCCATCCTTCACAACTGCGTGCAAAACGGTCCGTCGTCGCAGAACCGGGAGCAGCATGAAAATTTCCCGGCACACCTGCGTGGTCGTATTGCCCATGTGGCGCAACTCAACCCCGCTCGCGGAACGAAGCTGCTGGCGCTGTATGAACGGATTGACTGGCGACGCTGAACCCAGGAGTTCACCGAAGCGAGCTGGTCGGGAGCAAGTGTGAGATGGGAAGCCTCTTTCAAATTCTGATGGGCCGCCCCATCCTGCGTCCTTTAACTCGGTTGATTGTCGGCTTCCTGGCGATTCCTCTATTTCGGCTATTCCTCAAGCGAGTTGTCCGGCTCCAGGATCTTAACAGGGAGTTAGAAAAGGATCTTGAGCTCTGGTTTCGCGCATCGCTGGTTTTATTAGTAGCAACAGCAAACATGGAGGAACCGCTATTTGGTTGGCTGGAACCGTTACTTGGAACCCGCCAAGTCGAACGGGTTCAGGTCGCAGAACGAAACAATCCGGCTCCGCTGCTTGATGAACTGCCCGAAACCGCCGCGGAAGCTCCGCCAATTGGCCTTGAGACCGTCGACGTGTCGAACATTCCGGATCAGTTGTCGGACGAATCCGAGCGGAACTGGTGGTGGATACTGACCGGGTTTCGGATCATGGTTGCCATCGGCGCCGTGCAAGCCATGCCTGACCAGGAACTTTTCGCCGTCATTCATCCTGGACCGCCAAGAATCCAATTTGACAAAGGCCGCTCGTTTCTCTCCCAAGTTCTGAAACTATTCATCCCTGTTTGCAAGGGTTTGATTTGCAGGCACCTCAACCAATCGTCACCCGTTTTTGCAATTCTCGCCGCGGTGGCCCCGGGTCGCATTGGATGGTTGTGCTACTTCGTGGCAATTGCTCAGTACTTGATCATCGGTCTGGTGACTTCACGTGACCGGGCGCTGGATGTTCTGAGTGAATTTGACCGACAGGTGGCCATTCGACGCAGGGAACTGATTGCGGAATTCGAGATCGGTAAGGAGGACGCCAGAGAGCCGGCGAAACAGATAGAAGCGGAATCTCCGAAATCAACTTCCGAAAGTCATTCGTCCGCGACAACAGTGGAAGGTCACCGGCGTGAGCAGACAGCCGACGGCAGGCGCGAATAGCACGCGCTGAACCCATTCTCCGAAGCGTTGCGAATACGGCGCGCGGGTGGTATGAATCACTCATCAGTGATGATTCATACCCGTGCGAAAACTTCATCCGAGTCCGACAACCCTGTATACTGCAACTCCCGCCGGAGTTCCCGGCGGGCTTTTTTGCTGAATACCGACCTTCGATTGCTGTTTGCTGAGAGTCTGCTCCCCATGCCCCGAATTCACCAGCTCGACCCGCACGTCGTCAATAAGATCGCCGCCGGCGAAGTGATCGAACGACCGGCGAGCGTGGTCAAGGAATTGCTGGAGAACAGCCTCGACGCCCTCGCGACGCGGATTGAAGTCGATGTAGCGGAAGGGGGAACAGAACTGATCCGCGTGTCTGACGACGGAGAGGGAATCGCTCCTGACGACCTCCCGCTGGCGGTGACGAGCCATGCCACCAGCAAGATCACGACTGCCGAGGATCTCTTCCGGGTGCAGTCGATGGGCTTTCGAGGCGAAGCGCTGGCGTCGATTGCCTCGGTCAGCCGAATGCGCATTCGAAGCCGCCAGCCCGATCAGGAACTCGCTTGCGAGGTCGAAGTCGAATGTGGACGAATCGGGTCGGTCCAGCCTTCCGGCGGCCCACCGGGGACGACCATCGAAGTTCGGCAGCTTTTCGCAAACACGCCGGTGCGACGCAAGTTCCTCAAGACGACCGCGTCTGAATTCTCGCACGTCAGCGAGCAGTTCACGCGAATCGCGCTGGCACGTCCGCGGTTACAGGCCATCTTGAGGCATAACAATCGGACCGTCTATGAACTTTTTTCGGCCGAGCAGCTGATCGACCGCCTGCGGCTGTTCTATGGTTCTGAATTGGCCGACCATCTCATCTGGGTCGAATCGGAAATGCAGGACATCCGACTCTGGGGATACGTCGCTCACCCAAGCCAAAGCAAGTCGACCCGCAAGGCACAATACCTCTTCCTCAACGGCCGCTGGATTCAAGACAAAAGTTTGCAGCACGCGCTCGGCGAGGCGTTTCGCGGGCTACTGATGGTGGGGCGGTACCCCATTGCCTTTCTCTATCTGGAAATGCCTCCGGAGATGGTGGATGTCAACGTCCACCCGACGAAGGCGGAAGTCCGTTTTCGCGACAGTCAGCAGCTCTACCGGCAGATGCTCTCCACCCTCCGCAATCGCTTTCTCGGAATGAATCTGGAATCGACATTGTCGATCCCCGCACGTCCACAACTAACTGGATTTAAGCCCAAAGTTGATCCGCAGCGTCAAACTGAACTCCAGCAGGAACTCGCCAATTGGGCTAAGGACCAATTGGCGAACTGGAAACCGGGACAACCACCGACTTTCACCGAGTCGGAAGAAGATTCCATGGCAGGGAACCCGTTGGAAAGCTCTCGAACGGTCATCAGCGGAACTTCGGGAAGTGATCCTTCGTCCCTTCCGCTGCGAGCGTCACAAATTGGACCAGACATTTCGGAACGGATGTGGCACCAAGATCCGTCGAATGCATCAGCATCCCTGGACCCGTTCGACGGCAGTGTCTCAACCAGTCCGGACTCATTCCCTCGGCGAGACGCACCGTCTTCTCTACCACGGGAGCCCCATTTATCCTCTTTGAGGGTCATGCAGATCCACGACTGCTACCTGCTTGTCGAAACGGACGATGGACTAACGGTGATCGATCAGCACGCACTTCACGAGCGAATTTTGTACGAGCAACTGCGAGAGCGGGTGCTGGCCGGGCCTGTGGAATCGCAGCGGATGCTTGTCCCGGAAACCATTGAACTCCCCCCGGCGGAGGCAGGCGTCGTGCTGGAACATCGCGAGGTGCTCGGGGAACTGGGCTTCGGAATCGGAGACTTCGGCGGGGGGACGGTATTGCTGACCGGGTACCCGGCGATGCTCGGCAAGGCGGACCCCGTGGAATTGGTCCGACACGTGGCCGAGCAGATCAACGGCGCCGGGCAAAAGCCCTCGCGGCGTGATATACTGGACCGTTTGTTGCATATGATGTCTTGTAAAGCTGCGATCAAATCCGGACAACGTTTGTCCCCGGAAGAAATGGAATCTCTCGTCGCCCAACGTCACCTTGTTGATGATGCCCACCATTGCCCGCACGGCCGGCCGACGGCGCTCGTGCTCAGCCGGGCTGAGTTGGACCGACAGTTCGGAAGAATTTGACGACCTGACCCATGATCTGCGTGAGTATCGGCCGCACCCGGCACAAGATGATGGTCCACGAACACCACGCGCTCGCCGAGCGCGGAGCGGAGTTGGTGGAGTTTCGTCTCGACTGGCTTTCAAAACCCCCCGATTTGGCGAGGCTGCTTTCCGGTCGCCCTACTCCCTGCGTCGTCACCTGCCGTCGACAGAGTGACCGAGGTCGTTGGCGCGGCACCGAAGAGCAACGGCAGGCCTTGTTGCGGGCGGCCATCGTCGGCGGGGCCGAGTATGTCGATATCGAGGACGATATCGCTTCGACTATCCGCCGATACGGTAGCACGAAAAGAATCGTCAGCCACCACAATTTCGAGGAGACTCCCGAGAACCTCGAAGAGATTCACCACAGTCTTACGAAACACGACCCCGACATCGTCAAGCTCGTCACGATGGCGAACACTCCGGGAGACGCCGTTCGAATGCTGCGTCTCGTCCGCGGAGCGAAGACCCCCACAATCGGATTCTGCATGGGAGAACTCGGCTTGCTGAGCCGCGTTCTCTGCGGCAAATACGGCGCGCCGTTCACATACGCAAGCTTCAGCAGCGAACGAGAGCTGGCTCCCGGACAGATCTCGTTCGACGATATGCGAAATCTGTACCATTTCGACCGCATCAATCGCGATACGGAGATTTACGGAGTATTGGGAGATCCCATCGCGCACAGTCTCAGCCCACTGATCTACAACGCCGCCTTCCGGAGCGAGAACATCAACGCGGTCTATGTGCCTTTCCGAGTGTTGAAACAGACGCTGGGACACACACTGCACGACTTCGAGTGGCTGGGGGTGAAGGGATACAGCGTGACAATCCCTCACAAAGAAGCGGTACTCGAAGAAGTGACTCGGCACGACCGTTTCGTGGATGAAATTGGCGCCGCGAACACTCTGTATCGCGACACGGAAGGCGTCTGGTCCGCCACAAATACCGACTACGAAGCGGCCCTCGCCTCGATCCGCATGGGACTTAAGACTGGCGACAGCATCGACGTGGAGCTGGGAGGGCGAAAAGTTCTGTTGCTGGGTGCCGGCGGAGTGGCCAAGGCCATCGCTCTCGGTTTGGTCCGGGCAGGTGCCGGCGTCACCATTTGCAGCCGCACGCATGCCCGCGCGGTCGCGCTTGCCGAAAAGCTCGGCTGTCAGCAAATTCAATGGGAAAATCGCGGGGCGGTCTACGCCGATATTCTGGTGAATTGCACTCCCGTCGGCATGCACCCGAATGTTGACGAAACACCGTTCGCCATGAATTGGTTTCGAGACGGGATGCTGGTGTTCGATACGATCTACAACCCGGAAAATACGCTGCTGCTGAAGGAAGCGCGGCAACACAATTGTAAGACTGTTTCGGGAATCGAGATGTTCGTCCGTCAGGCGGCCATGCAATATGAGAGATTTCTCGGTCGTGCCGCGCCCATCGATTCCATGCGTGAGGCGCTCCGTAAGGGGATTTCAGCGGTGCGAGAATAATCCAGGGAGCAGCAACTTAGCCATTTCCACGAAATCCTTCCGGCCCCACTCAGCATATGGAACTAAAGGAAGAAACCACCAAGCAGATCATCTCAGGTCGTGTCAGTTCGCTCTAACGTCTCTTCCGGATCCTACTCGAATCAAATCGCCCGGTTCGCAATGGTCATCACTCTCATCGGATATCGCGGAAGCGGGAAGACGAGCGTGGCCCGGTTACTTGCCTCGCGTTGGGGGTGGATGTGTATCGATGTCGACGAAGAAATTGAGCGTCATGCCGGTAAGTCGATCCGCCGGATTTTCGATGAGTCCGGCGAACCGGAATTCCGACGGATCGAGCGATCCGTCATTTCCAAGTTGTTAATACAGAGCCGGTTGATTCTGTCCGCGGGAGGAGGAGCGATCTTGAACGCCGAGACTCGCGAGGAAATGTGCGCCGCGGGTCCCGTGGTCTGGCTGCAGGCGTCGATCGAAACACTCGAATCGCGAATCCTCGGCGATGCCGCGACGGCGACTCGCCGCCCCGATCTCACCAAAACTGGCGGACGCGCGGAAATTGAGACACTCCTTGCGCTCCGCGAGCCTCTTTACCGTCAAACCGCTTCGCTCACCATCGCGACGGACGGCCTTACGAGCGAACAGGTTGCAGAAAAGATCGCCGAGGCTCTTGAACCGATCGTCGGAACTGGAGACGCCTTGTGACCCTATTCGGCTGGCCGCAATGGATTCTGCTGCTGTTTTTGTTCGTCGCGGGATCAGCGTCCGGCAGCTTTCTAAGCGTCTGCATACACCGGTTTCCGAATCACGAACGGCTGCGCGATCAACTCCTCGTATTGACAAGTCCGACCTGGTCGCACTTTCCTCGCTGTGGGAACCGCATTTCGTTCACCGATAACATTCCGATACTCGGCTGGCTGCGCCTTGCCGGCCGGTGCCGCAATTGCCGCAGTCCGATTTCCATGCGCTATCCGCTGCTGGAACTGCTCAACGGTTTTCTATTCGCGTTCGTCTACTGGATGGAAGTTCCAGGGCATTTCGGAGCAACATTGGCCGACAGTTGCATCCACGCATCCCTCGGCCCTCACCCCACATTCGAATCGTGGTGGTCGTCGCCGGCAGCCATCGTTAACCTCCGATATGTCTACCACATGGTGCTCATCGAAGCGCTCGTCGTCGCGACCTTTATCGATTTCGAATTCAAAATTATCCCCGACGGTTCAACCATCCCCGCGATGGCCATCGGTATTCTCGGCGGACTTCTCTACGGACGAATGTTTCTAGTACCGGTCTGGTTCCAGGATCCCAGCTATCTACGCACGCTTGATTTGCTCGGCCCGGAATGGATTCCCGACCTCAGCGGCGTTCCGGCGTTGCCCGCCTGGATCACGGCCCACCCTCACCTGCATGGGCTGGCGGTAAGCCTCGTCGGAATGCTTGTCGGCGGGGGAATGGTCCTGGGAGTACGGACAATGGGACATTGGGTTCTCCGCCAAGAAGCCATGGGGCTGGGAGACGTCGTGCTGATGGGAATGGTCGGCAGCTTTCTTGGCTGGCAGCCGACTGCAATCGTCTTCTTTCTCGCCCCGCTCTGTGCGCTGGTCGTGGTCGCTTTCTGTTGGGTTTTTCGCCGCGATCGGGAAATCCCGTACGGCCCTTATTTGAGTCTCGGCACGCTGCTGGTAATTCTCGGCTGGAAGCAGATCTGGCCTCGGGCGGAACGAATCTTCGATCTTGGACTGCTGCTCCCCATCGTCGGAATTGCAGCAGCAGGAATGTTCGTGGTCAGCCTGCACGCGGTGCAGTTCGTCAAACGGATGCTGGGCATCCCCCTCTACCACGAGGAGTGGATCGAGGAATGGACCTCGGCCGACCAATTGACCTATCAGTCGGGAGAGCGCGTCGACAACTTGGCGGGACAATGGCGGCGCGAGGAATGGCCCGGCGTCAACGCGGGGCGCGGCTTAGCTCACGAACGCCGCTGGCGAACGGGACGCTAACCACGCGATGCCGGCACAGCGCGCCAACGGTCATTTGCATTCAGTCGCGCGTCGATTATTTCTCACCCGGTTCGCCACCGGGAATTCCAGGAGGAATTCCGCCCGGCAATCCACCCGGAAGATTGAATTGCGCGCCTGGGTTGGCTTTGTCGCCGTCCTTCTTTTCTTCTTTCGGCTTCACGAGATCCTTTCGGGCGAGACGAAGGTTCTCGAAGCTTTCAGCCGAGATCACGTAATACCAGCCGCCGAACCGCTTGTTCAGTTCGTCGACCTTCTTCTTTCCCTTCTCAATTTTCGATTTGTGCTGCGACAAGTCATTCTCGTACTTCTCGAGGTCTTTCTTGTATTGCGTGAGGGCTTTCTCATACTCGGCCTTCGGGTCCGGCTTCACCTCGGTCGGTTTTGCATCCTCAGCCTTCGACTCGTTCCCCGGCTTTGATTCGGTTTTGCCTTCGTCCCCCTTCTTCTCGTCCGACTTTTTCTCTTCGGACTTCCCTGATGATGTGGGTTTCGACTCCGTTCCCTGATTGGACTCGTTCTTACTGCCGTCGGCTTTCTCTTTATCGCCCGACGCCTTCTCGGCTTCCGCCAATTCCGTTCCGTCGAGCTCTTCCTCTTCGCCGTTGGATTCGTCCTTTGCCGACGTATCGTCGGACTTTTCGCCCTTCGGCTTCGCGGAATCCCCCTTGCTTTCGTTCGTTGAGTCCTCTTTTTTCGCGCCGTCCTTCGGAGCGTCTTTCGGCGCGGGGGTCTTCGAATTCGGCTCGGCAGGCTTCTCTTCCGGCAACCCTTCCGGTTTCTTCGGTTCGACCGGCTTCGTCGGCTCCCCCCCGATGAGCTTCTCATCGAACGAAGTCGTTACGAACAGATACCGGCTGCGTTTCTTGGCTGGAGACTTGTCGTCCGTCTTCTTCTCCGCGCCTTCGGCATCCTGTTTCTTTCCGTCCTCTTTCTTCTTATCCTTGGCGGGTTCGTCCGACTTGGCAGCTTCCGCCTCTTTCTTATCCTCTGCCTTCTTTTCACCGTCCGTTTTTTTCTCCCCCGCTTCGTCGCCATTCTTGTTTGCGAAGCCGACTTCGATCTCGAATTCGGTGCCCGTGAAAATCTGGCCGAAGTGGAGGGCGTAGCGCACCCCTTCGTTCGTGCCGGCGAGCATTTCCCCTTCCGTCGAGTAGAGATGGAGACTCTCCTTGTCTTTTTCATCCGGACCGACGAAGTACCCTTTGTCTTGCAGATCCTGCTGCAACGCGATTCGCACGAGGGGATCGCGGGCGATCTTCGGATCAACGCTGAGATCCGGGCGAATCCCCTGCGGCTTCGGGCGCACCCCTTCAATCTTCAAGTTGTCGAGGTGGCCTTCCACGTCTCTCACTGCGTCAGCGTTGACCTCCTGCGTCTTATCATCGAGCCCTTGAAGCTTCCAAGGATCAGTATCGGAAGTGCGGGTCAGTTCGCTGATTTCCTTCCCGACGAGGGCCAGGCTGTCGCCCCGCTGCTGGAGCGAGTACTTGTCGACCGTCAATTCCCGCAGCGCGTAGCGGTCGAGCTTGAGCAGATCGGGCTCAATCCAATCGCCGAACTTCGTTGAGAGATCGATCTTCAGCCGGACGCGATACGTGTCGTCCTTCTTGTCGGTAAGGCCCCGGACGTAGTATTGGTCGGGCTGTCCTTCCACCTTCTTGCCGATGATGTAGTCCGCAAGGATATTTCCATCTCCATCGCTGAGCGTGAGACGCTGGCCGCGCCCTTTCAAGATCGTTGCATCTTCGATCTCGGGATCAACGACTCCGTATTTGGCATGGTCGCTCGCGCGGCGACTTTGCAGGGCGTCGCGCGTAATGCCAACAATGGAAGCGGCGGTCTTCGCGAGGCGGTCCTTGGCATCGGCCGGATAGTTGTGATGCGACGGAATCCGCCATCGGCCGTCCTTGAACTCCACGGTGAACGGCTTGATCGTCGCCAATTCCTCATTGAAGACAACAACCTTCAGGCTTTTAGCGACGCTCGGGTCCTTGAAGTCCGGGAAGAACTCCGTGCCGACCCTTTCGTACTCGCCGGTGGGGCGAGGAATTGAATTCTTATACGTCGCATACGCCGCGCCGCCAAAGACCGCGGCCACAACCACGAAGATCAAGGTGCGTCGGGTTTCCGTCATGAGATTTGACCTTATTCGAAAAAACATTCAGCAGTCAGCGGCTCCTCTTGGACTTTTTCAATATCGAGGTCCGAGTTGAGCCTTTATTTACCCCTGCCGGTTACTTCCCTCCAGGATGGCGTCGGCCGTCGTATTTCGTCCCTGTGTCCAAAATTCCGAAGCCAACCGGTTCATTTCCGCTTCCGCATCAGTCGTTCAGGACTGATATTTTTTCGCTCGTCCGAGAGCCGTAGGAAGAACATCACGGCGCCGAGCAGGACGGCGGGAATCGGTGGGATGAGAATCGCAGCCAGCATGATGGATGATTCGGTTGCGCGAATCTGCCGCTCGGTGCGGGCTTTGATCTCGTCGATTCTCTCCTGCTTCTTTCGGTCAATCTCAGCCCCTTCCACTTCCAGCTTGCGGCTCTCCGTCTGGCTGAGTTGTTCCAACGCCATGGCTTTCGCTTGTTCATCCAACGCGGAATCTTTCTCAATCCGTTCGCGCTGTTCCCGGAACCGCTTTTTCGCCGCCTCAAGCGCTTCCTTGGCATCGTCGATGGCTTTTTGCTCCTGCTGCGTCCGTTCTTTGACAAAATCGCTCGTCCGTTCCTCGACCTTCACCAGCGTCCGTAGTTCCGAGCGGCGCTTGCGAAGATCGAGATAGGCTTCTTCCCCCGCCAGTACGTCAACGGCGTTGAGCACGAACGTCACATTATCGAGCTTCAGATCCGATTCGCCCCGATTCCGCATGTAGAAAAACCAATCGGAAATCATGTCGATATCGGCGACGAACACCACGTTGAGTGCTGTCGGCTGCTCGGGCCGCGGCGAGGTGAGATGGGCGGCCAGCACATGCACGTCTTTGTCGATAAACCGGGGACGATCCTGGTCCGGACGCAACGCCACGGTCTGTTGGAACCCCCCGATGAAGCTGAACGAAGGCTGCGTGAACTCGTCCCAGTTTTCCAACCCGGAGACCGCTGAGGTGCGCAGCAGTGGCTCGAAGTTGACCTTGCTGTTCTCTACCCGTCGAACGGTACCGGAGAAGGCAACGAGCAATTCCTGCATGCCACTGGTGATCTTGCTGTTCGGGCTGAAGGCGCTGGCCGTTCCCGCCTTGGGAGTCACGAACAGGAATTCCTCGGGGACAACGTTCGCATATTGGGGATGCACCAAGCTCGACTGGTCCCATACGACCTGGCCGTTATCCCAGCCGATTTCTAATTCCTTCAGCAGTGAAGTCGCTTTCCCTTCATCGGCCTTCGGAGGGGGCGGAGGACTGTTCATTCCCATCATTCCCATGCGGCTGTTGGGATTCGGCTTGGGCATCCGTGGTGCGTTCGTAATGCCGCCACTCCCCGAGAAAACGTACGGGAACGGATCATCGAAGATGAGCGTCGGACGCCCTGCCTTGACGTAATCGACAAAGTTCTTCATCTGCGGTTCAGTGAGGGACGAAGGCATCACCGCCAGCAGAACGTCGTATTTTTTCGGGTCGATGGGGGAGTCGGAAGAGACCTCCTCAACGTTGTACTGCTGCCGAAGCTCGGTAACGATCTGCCAGTCACGTCCGCCGCCAATCACCTCGGCATCGGTCCGCAGCACTCCGAGCGTCAGCCGTTTTTCGTTGGAAACGGTGCGAATCGAGCGCGTCAGTTCATATTCCAGGGGCGTCCCCGCTCCGAAGAATGGGATAATGACCTCGTCGAAGCTCGTCGTGAACACCGCGCCAAGATAAACATCTTCTTCCGCGCGGCGCCCTTCCCGCTCCGTCTGAATCTTGACCGGGTTAATGCCGTACAACTTCGCTTCATCGGCATCCTTGCTGAAGGGCTCGATGGGCACTTCGCGAACTTCGATCTTATCTCCAGCCAAGCGGTCGTATTGTCGCAGCAGCCCCAGGAGCCGCTTGCGGACGGGAACGTAGTCGCGCGGCACATTTGTCGAAACAAACGCCTGAATACGCACGGGACGACTGGCGTCGATGTTCGTAATCAGGGAAGTAGTCGTCGGTGACAGGCTGTATAAACCCTCCGCGGTGCGATCGATCGGCAGCAAGGTTTGCGCGGCGACGACCGCTCCACCCGCGAGCGCACATGCCAGTGCAACCGATCGAACCGCAAAATGGGTGGCCATGTTGGCGCGGTGACCGGCTCCCCAGTGCCGACGGCTGATGAAGACAAGATTCAGATAAAGCATGAGAACGCCGAAAGCCACGAAATAGAACACGCCCCCCAACGGAATCAACCCAGCCTCGAAATCACGAAGCTGCTCTCGAATGCCGAGCGCGCGGATGAAATTCGCGGTGGAGGACGACTGATCGGGCAATAGCGCCGCCAACTGGTTGATGAAAACCGGTATCGCGCACAGCGCTGCGCCCAGCACAAAGGCCACCGTCGTACTTGAGGTCAAAACAGAGGCGAACATCCCGGCCGCCAGGAGTGATCCGCCGGCCAGCCAATAACCCACGTAGGTCGTGAACATCACTCCCCAATCGGGATCGCCAATCCAGGCGAGCATCAGGAGATGCGTCGTCGAAAATAAAAGCGCAATCGTGTAGACGGCCAACACCGCGAGGTATTTGCCAAGCAGAACTTCCACGTCGGACGCGGGAAGCGTGAACAGCAACTCGTCGGTACCGAGTTTCCGTTCGTCGGCCCAGGTGCTCATTGTGATGGCCGGGACGAGAAACAGGAGCAGCAACGGATACGCTTCGCTGAGTTGATCGAGACTTGCCAGATTGTTCGTGAAAAACATCGTGTTGAACGCCAGCATCGCACCGGCGACAACAAACACGACAATAAATAGGTAACCAAGCACGCCGGAGAAATAGCTCAACACGTTTCGTCGAAAGACGGCCAGAATGACATGGCGGTTGAGCTTCGGCGAAAATCCCCTCCCCGACTCGCGGCTGACTGGTTTCTCGGCGATGGCAGTCCCCATATTCCCTCACCCTTTGGCGCTTGTTCTGGATAGTGTTGCAGTTCTCTTTGAATTTTCGTTCGTAACACAATTCGCTGGAAATCTGACTCGTTGATCGCTCCTCGGTTGTTTGTCGATGCCGGAAACACACTTCCGTTCGCGCGGAGCACTCAGCTCGCGGCTCCGGTCAGCTCGCGAAAACGACATTCCATGTCATGCTTGCTTCCTTCCATCTCTTCCACGCTTCCGTCGAACACCAAACGCCCTTCGTTTATGAGAATGACGCGAGAACAGACCGCTTTCACTTCGCGAAGGATGTGCGTCGACAGCAGAATAGTTTTTGTGGCGCCGAGGCTCTTGATCAACTCGCGAGCCTCGTGCACCTGGTTCGGATCAAGCCCGCTGGTCGGCTCATCGAGTATGAGAACATCCGGGTCATGCAGGATGGCCTGCGCCATGCCGACGCGTTGCCGATAGCCCCGCGATAACTTGCCGATCGGTTTACCCCAGACCTGTTCCAACGCACATTTTCCGGCGACGTAAGCCAACCGACTCTTCAAATCGGTCGACGACATCCCGCGAGCCCGCCCTAGATACTTTAGTAATCCCTCGGGGGTCATCTCGTTGTAAAGCGGCCCGTTTTCCGGCAGGTAACCCAATAGCCGGCTGGCCTCAATGCGGTGCGTCGCAACATTGTATCCGCCAATCCGAGCTTCGCCGCCACTGGGGGCCAGAAACCCGGTCAGAAGTTTCATCGTGGTTGATTTTCCGGCACCGTTGGGGCCGAGAAACGCAGCCACCTGTCCTTTGGGGACCGAGAAAGAGATGTCTTGCGTCGCCACAAACTGACCGTAGAACTTGCTCAGTCCGACGGCCTCGATCATCGGTCTGACGTTGGAGGATGCATTCTGTTGCGGCATCAAACTGCTCCGTACGCGCGCTGGGTTCGTGAACTGCTTGGGTCAATTGGCAAGGTATGGAAATACTTCGCGTGAATTTCGGCAGGCTGTGTGTAGCGTCCAGAGCGGCGAATCGGCCGAGAGAGAGTTAGACCGAGTCAGGCTCTGAGCGCCTGTATCTTACCTTACGCACTACTTAACAACGGGCGTTGGACGATGTCCAGAGATCGGGACACAAAAAAGAATCCCCGCCGCGAGTAGGGCGGGGAAAGATTGTATCACCAGGAGCCGCGTCGCAACAGACTACGCTGTAGAGCCTTATGAGCCCAAGGGGCGAGTTGAATCTCCGGAGGAGCTTTCCGCGGATGTATTGCGCTGTACACGGTATTTGTCATTCAGAAGACGAAACCAATCCACCTGCACGGCTCGCTGATTGGGCCCAATTAGAGAATCGTAAGTTGATCCCCCGCCGAACAGAGTGTTCCGGCCAAACAGGTCCTCCCGCAGAAAGGCTTGCCGTTGTGCTTCTAAATCACTCGGCTCGCTCGGAATCCGGTTCTTCACTTTCACCACGTAAAAGACGGAACTATCGGCATTTGGCACAACTTTCACATCGCCGACTTTCATCTGATCGAAAACAGTCTCCATGAATCGTGAGTCTGGTTGGTCGACTCCCGGAATCACAGAGAGTGTCGGCTGATTGTTCGGCATCAATCCCGTGGACGGCGCCGTTGAAACGGTTAACCAGGAAAAAGGAAGCGTGGGGATGACCACCAGCGCGCCTGCCCCTTCCTTTCCGGTGATCGTCTGACCGCTGAGGGTTTCGGCCATGCTGGACTGACTCTTGCTGACCAGGTCGGCAATTGCCTTGGCCCGCTCATCCGCCTTGGGACGCGCCTGATTGCTTTTCCAGACGGCGAGCACCTGTTCGCGAATGCCTTCATCCTCAAACTTGGGCACGTGTGCGGCAATCTCGTCGATCTTCCAGTATGCGAACCATTTGTCCGTTCGATCGGTCGCGATGTACGGTTGGAAGAACTGATCCGCGGGCGAGTTGAACAACTGCTGAGCAGCCGACATCGGCGTCCGCGGCGAAAATTCATCGATATTCGGTTCAATCGCACGCGAGATCGCGTACTCGGCCTCGTAGTCGAACTCGGCGCCCGACAGAGGCTTGGTCTCCACGTACTTCAGCTTGTGCTCGTCAGCATAGCGTTTGAGATCCTCGGAAAATGTCGTCTGCATCTCCCGGGCAATCCGCAGGATTTCTTCCCGTCTCTTGTCCTGGGGCATATCCACATCGACCGCCAGGGACTTGCTGGTGTACGTCTCGGCGAGAGAGGACAGATGGTCGCGAGCGGCGTCAATGATCTTTCTCTGTGCCGCAAGAGTACGCTGGCGCAGCAATTGGTCACGGATTTGCCCGCGCAAGTTTTCATCAAGCGGCTTGAATTCGGGCAGGGGCCGCAACGCCTCCACCGGCCGACGCTTGCCGCTCTCCGATAAACCTTCCGTTGTCGGCTTCGCGGCATTCTCACCGGCCTTCTGACTCGCGTCCGGGTTTCCCTTCTCGTCTTGCTTGGCATCAGTGCTCGGCGCGGTATCTTTCTTGGCATCGCTCTGCGGCTCTGCTGGAGCCGGCTTCACTTCTTTCGAATCGCCGGCTTCATCCAGCGCGCTTAACAACAGTTCGCGCTCGACCAACAAATCGCTTTCCGGCCCTTGTGCCAGCAGGCCACCGAGATTCGTCGAACTCCGCGCCTGTCCGGAATCCCCGGACGATTTCTCATCAGACTTTCCTTCCGAGGATTTCCCAGGTTGAGGCTTCTCGGAGGAGGTTGGTGGCGTGTCCTTGCTTTCGGCCCCTTTCTCGCCAGCTTTCTCCGGAGCGGGTTTTTCGCTAGGTGCAACACCGCCAGTGGATGATGATCCATCTCCGGGAGCCAGACCTGGCAAGAGTGGTCCCGTGCCCTTTTCCCCCGCATTCCCGGGCTGCGAGAGGAAGGGATCTCCCCCTCCGGCGTTCGTCAGGGGATGGTTGCGGTACGTCTCCTTGTTGTCGTTGTAGTACTTTTCGATTTCCGCGTCGGTCACTGCGGCAATCGTCTTCTCCACTTCCTCGTAATCTACTTCCAAATAGGCAGCCCGAATACGACGGGGCTGTCCAAACGCCTGCACCATACCTCGACGAGCAGGATCATCGAAAAATGTGTTCTTGCCCTGCTCAAAAAAGTTCTCGAGTTCGGATGGGGACGGCTCCGCGACTTCCGCGGTGAACTCACCGACGGGCACCGCCGCCACATCCAACTGCTGCTTGACGTTAAGCTTGCGGAATTCTTCCCAATACAACTCGGGAGTGGTGATTTCGCGAGGAACCGCCAGAATGATCGCCAACCTGCAGCGCAATTCCTCGCGAATCGCGTGATAGAGCTCTGTTTCACTCACTCGCAGGGTGCTGCAAATTTTCTCGAAGTCCGCCTTGCTCAAGCCCTTGCCGTTAATCGTGGTGGCTTGAAGAATGTACTTCGATACCGCGTCGTCACTGAGTTGGATCCCCATCTCCGCGGCTTCCTGCTCCAACAAGAATCCGAGGATGACGTCCTCGTCGGGATCGCCGCTATAACCGAACTGCGACTGTTGAAGGCCGCGCATCCAGAATTGCGCCATGAACGGGTTTTCCGGAGGGGGCGCAACCCTTTCATAGGCGGCTCTTAAAAAGTTATTGGCAATATTGCGACGGTTCTTCCGCTGCAAGATATCTTCCCGGGAAAGATCGCCCATTGCGGTCCTGACGGGCGCGTCGGTGTTGGACGACGTTGGAAGCAAGTACCCGACCACCAGCCCGATGAGCACGCCGACCGCCGCATAGCTCGATGCTTTCCCGGAATCTCGACCGAGCAGCCAGAAGATGCCCCCCCCCAGAAGCCCCGACAACACATACATAAACGTCCTGCCTGCGGTCCCGCTGCGCATGCTGGTCGGGTCGAAGACAATGAAGGACAACATGGCCATTCCCGTGACAATGACCATCAAAATCTTCTGGTTTTTACGGAAGATCGCGAACGGAGATTTCATGCAGTTTTCCTCGAGTGCGGCGAGGGCTTCACGGCCTCGCATTCGAAAGCCACACTTGACAGCGGCCGGAAACTTGGTTTATGGATTGCCAAGTCCCCTGCCGTCGACGGCGCAAACCCTCTCTGTGGTCTGGGGCGCATTGTAGCTGGCAGCCTCCCCGAGGCAAGGCCAACACCAGTTAGACAAGGAAGACTCAAGTGGCCGACAAAAAGCACAAAGCGCTGGTCATTGTTGAATCGCCCGCCAAGGCGAAGAAGATCAGCGGCTACCTCGGCCGAGACTATAAAGTGCTCGCCAGCATGGGGCACGTTCGGGATCTTCCGGCCAACGCGTCCGAAATCCCCGAAGAAATCAAAAAGCAAAAGAAGCCCTGGGCATCGCTGGGAGTCAACACCGACTCCGATTTTGAGCCGCTCTACGTCGTCCCGAAGGAAAAGAAGAAAGTCGTCAAGGAACTCAAGGACGCCCTGAAGAACGCGGATGAGCTGATCCTCGCGACCGACGAAGACCGCGAAGGGGAAAGCATCGGCTGGCATTTGAGCGAGCTGCTCAAACCGCGGGTGCCGGTCAAGCGGATGGTCTTCTCGGAAATTACCCCGGAAGCCATTGCCGAAGCGATTGCCAATACTCGAAAACTTGATGAGAACCTCGTCGAGGCTCAGGAAACCCGCCGCGTCATCGACCGGTTGTACGGTTATACCCTCAGCCCTCTGCTCTGGAAGAAAATCTCTCGCGGCCTCTCCGCCGGGCGCGTGCAATCGGTGGCCGTGCGTCTGCTCGTGCAGCGCGAGCTTGAACGTTTGGCTTTTCGCAGCGGTACCTATTGGGATTTGAAGGCCGACCTGAAGACCGGTGGGGACGCAGCGTTCCAGGCAGATCTCGCCACCGTAAGCGGGAAACGAATTGCTACCGGCAAAGACTTCGACGAAGCGACCGGGCGGCTCAAGCCGGATGCCGATGTCCTGCTGCTCGGCGATGAACAAGCCCAGTCCTTGAGAGCCCGTATTGAAGGCGGACCGTGGCAAGTCACGCAGGTGGAACAGCGACCTCAGGTCCGACGCCCCTACCCTCCCTTCACGACGAGTACATTGCAGCAGGAAGCCAATCGCAAGCTGGGCATGAGCGCCCGCGATACCATGCGGACCGCACAGCGACTCTATGAAGAAGGCGTCATTACTTACATGCGAACCGACAGCGTGCATCTGTCGAACGAGGCCATCAACGGTGCCCGCAGGACGATCCGAGATCGCTACGGTGACGACTATTTGAGCCCCGAAGTCCGGCAATACACGACAAAACAAAAGAACGCCCAGGAGGCACACGAAGCAATTCGCCCCGCCGGTCCGCACATGAAAACCGCGGACGAGATGGGGCTTTCGGGACGCGAGTATCAACTGTATGCACTGATCTGGAAGCGGACCGTCGCGACGCAGATGGCGGAAGCGCGGCTGACGTTTCAAACCGTGACCATCGCCTCCGGTGAAGCCGAGTTCCGTGCGACCGGCCGACATGTCGATTTTCCGGGGTTCTTCCGGGCATACGTCGAGGGAGTCGACGATCCGGATGCCGCCCTGGATGACCAGGAATCGGCCCTCCCGCCACTTTCCGAAGGGGCCCGTCTCGTCTGCGAGAAGCTCGACGCCATCAGCCACGAAACCAAACCTCCGGCGCGGTACACCGAGGCGACGCTGGTTCGCACGCTCGAATCCGAGGGAATCGGCCGGCCCAGCACCTACGCGAGCATTATCAGCACGATCCAAGACCGCGGGTATGTCCGCAAATCCGGCAACCAACTTGTGCCGACTTTCACCGCGCTGGCCGTCACCCGTCTGCTTGAAGACTACTTCCCTAAGCTCGTCGATTACGGTTTCACGGCGAAGATGGAGCAGACGCTCGACGACATCGCCACCGGTGAAGCGGAACGGCTCCCCTACCTGAACGAATTCTATCGTGGCGACGACGGGCTCGTTGATCAGGTTAAAGCGAAGGAAGAAGCAATCGATCCCCGGTCGGCCTGCACGTTGCAGCTCAGCGGGCTCGAGCCGGCGATCCGTGTCGGCCGCTATGGGCCTTATTTTGAGATGCAGACCAACGGCGAGAAGATTACGGTCTCGATCCCGGATAGCGTCGCTCCAGCCGACATCAGCAACGCCGACGCCGAGCGAATGATGCGCGAAAAGGCGGAAGGTCCGACCGCGCTCGGCATGGACCCCGAAACCAGCGAGCCGATTTTCGTCCGTAACGGACCGTTCGGGCCGTATATCCAGCGTGGGGAGATGAAGGACGACGGCCCCAAGCCGAAACGGGTGAGCATCCCGAAGAACGTCGATCCGTCGAACGTCACGCTCGATATGGCACAGAAGCTTCTGCATCTGCCGCGCAAGCTGGGGGAACATCCGGAAACGCACAAGAGCGTGAAGGCGGGGATCGGCCGGTTCGGACCGTACGTTGTTCATGACGGAATCTACAAATCGTTCAACAAAGACGGCACTTACCTGCATGAGGGCCAAACCTGTGACGTCTTGAACGTCGATCTTGCAACCGCGCTCGCCATGCTTGCCACCGCTCGCAGACGAACTCCCGCGGCTCCGTTGCGGGAGCTTGGTCCACACCCGGATGACGGCAAGCCGGTCGTCATCATGGATGGGAATTACGGGCCGTACGTCAAATACGGCAAGATCAACGCCACGATTCCCAAGGATCGAACCGTCGAACTGGTGACCCTGGAAGACGCCCTCGGTTGGATCGCCAAAAAGGCCGCGGGGAAATCGGGCAGAGGAAATCGGGGCGGCGCCACGAAGGTCACCGCTCAGGCGGCCCGCAAAACGGCAATTTCGGAACCTGCGGAGTCCTCCACCGCCGTCAAAAAACGGCCCAAGAAAAAGGTCGCCAAGAAAAAAGCCGCAACGAAAAAATCGGGGAAGAAAACGAAGAAACGCGCCTCCAAGAAACGCTAAAGCGGGGCTCGCGGTTCATTCCCCCCAGCGTTTCATTAGCTGCGTCTCCACCCCGAGTTGGTCACAAATTCGGACCACGACGAAATCGATCAGATCTTCGATCGTTCGGGCGCCGTGGTAAAAACCGGGCATGGCGGGGAGCACGACCGCTCCCGCATCGCTCAGCCGTTTCATGTTCTCGAGCTGAATGCTGCTCAGCGGTGTCTCGCGTGGAACCAGGATCAGCTTGCGACGTTCTTTCAAATGTACCTCTGCGGCCCGGTGGATGAGATTCGTCGAGAGCCCGCTTGCGAGACTGCCGAGCGTCCCCATGGAACAGGGGCAAATCACCATGCCGTCGGTTCGAAACGATCCACTGGCGATCCCCGTCATGAAATCGAGGTAATGGTGGTACGACAGCCGGCCGGTTCCGCTATTGGTGTGATCCTTCGTTGAGCCGCCCGGCCAGAGTTGCTCGGAGGCAAACTTCTCAAGATCGACGGTGATGCCGCATTCCTGTTGCAGCACCTGCACTGCGGCGGGGCTGATCGTCAGATGCACGTTGCGGCCCGCCGCGCGCAGCACTTCGATGAGCCGCAGCCCATAAACCGCGCCGCTTGCCCCGGTGATGGCGACGACTAAGTCGCGCATGAGTGACTCACTTTTTCCGTTTTCGTGCCCGATCTCGTCGCATTGCCGACTTCGCAGCCGGCATGGCTCGACTTTGTTCCAATATAGAGCGCCGCGATGCCGAAGGTCAGCGACTTCCAGGTAACCTGATCGAGCCCGCATTCGCACATCATTTTTGCCAGGCCGTCTCCCCTGGGAAACTCGGATACGGATGCCGGCAAGTAATTGTAGGCCGACTGCTTGTTTCGGGCCAAAAGTTGCCCGATGCGCGGCAGCACATGGCGAAAGTACCAGCCGTACGCGGCGTTCAACACCCGATTCTCCGGCATGGAGAATTCGAGGACGACGACTCGCCCGCCGGGCGCACAGACACGGGCCATTTCGCGCAAACCCTGCCGCGTATCGGTGACGTTCCGAAGTCCGAAGGCGACCGATACGATTTGAAATTGATTGTCGGCGAACGGCAAACGCTGCGCATCAGCTTCCACAAAACTTAGAGGGGCTTTTGACCCACCGATGCGGCTTCCTTCCGGTGATTTTGTCGTTGCCAGCCGGAGCATTTCGTGCGTGAAATCCGCTCCGACCACCGGCACAAGCCCTCGCGCTTTTTTCCAATACGCAATCGCCAGATCGCCGGTTCCCGTACAGATGTCGAGGATGGGGGCATCGCCGATTGGCGGCGCTGTACGAACCGCCCGCCACCGCCAGTAGTAATCCGTTCCGCCGGAAAGGAAATGATTGAGAAAATCATACCTGCCGGAGATCTCCCCAAACATCCGTCGAATGCGCTCTTCCGATTTGTCAACGTTCATAGACAGACGAAGCTTTCCGACCGGATTTCAACGGCTGGCTTTCTAGATAAACGAAAACACCTCACCGACCACCTTTGAATCCGTAATCGTTCCATCGGCGAGTGACCTGCTCGACCGTCTCCTCATCCATCCGCAATTCCTGCGGCCAGGAGCGCGGGTGCCCTTCTCCGGCGAGCTTCCGCGTGGCGTCGATCCCCATTTTGTGCCCAAGCCCGCGCACCGGCGCGGCATGATCGGTGAAGTGAGTCGGTCCTTCACACAGCACGACATCTCGACCCGGATGCGCATTGGCGCCGGCATAAAACCAGACCTGTTCCGCATCACGAACATCGACGTCGGCATCGACAACCACAATCATTTTCGACACCATGAATGCCGGCAGGCTCCACAGCGCCTGCATCACCTTGCGGGCCTGCTGAGGATACTCCTTGCGGATGCTCACAAACGCGATATTTCGTGCGACCCCCGCGCGCGGCTGATGAAAATCGACAATTTCCGGCACAAACAGCCGCGCAAACGGCAGAAAAATTCTCTCGGTCGCCTGCGCGATCCAGTGCTCCTCTGACGGCGGGGGGGAGAATAATCGCGCCGGGAAGATCGGGTTCGACTTGTGCGTGAGCGCCGTGACGTTCAACTGCGGTATGTTCTCGGGCTCATCGTAAAAACCGGTCGCGCAGCCCATCGGCCCGGCGGATTCAAGCCTTCCCTGCGGGTCGATCATCCCTTCCAACACAATCTCGGCGGCGGCGGGCACCTCAAGATCGACGGTGCGGCACTTCGCCAACTCGATGTTCGCATCGCGCAGGAAACCGGCGAGCAGGCATTCGTCGGTGTTCGCGGGAAGCGGAACGTTCGCGACGTACGACAAAATCGGATCTCCGCCGAGCGCGACCGCCACCGGCATCTGCACTCCCTGCTCACGATACTCCTGGAAAATCCGCCAGCCGTCCTGATGCGGATTCCAGCAAATGGCCAGCGAATTCCCATCGCGCACCTCGAGTGGGTACATCCCGACGTCGCGGACGCCTGTCCGAGGGCTTTTCGTATAGACTTGCCCCATCGTGATGACGGGGGAAGCCTCTCCCGGCCAGAACCGCGGGATCGGGAGGTGCGACAGATCGATATCTCGACCGAGTCGGACCACCTGCTGACAGAGCGCCGTCCGGACGATCTTGGGGGGCAATCGCGTGAGCTGCGAAATCTGCGGTACAAGCCGCACCGCCTCCAACCAACCCTCCGGCAAATCGGGCTGAATCAGCGCTGCAATCTTGCGGGCCGATTCCTCGAACGAACTGGTGCGCAGCGCCTTCAGAATTCGAGCTTCGCTCCCAAGCAGATTCACAACTACCGGAGTCGCACGCCCCTTGACGTGTTCAAACAATACGGCCGGCCCTGAGGAAGATGATCCTCGAAGCCGGACCGCGATCTCCGTCATTTCGAGTTCCAGATCGACCTCGGCGGAAACGCGCACGAGCTCGCCGTCATCTTCCAGCTCGGCGATGAAGTCGGAAAGGTTGTCGTAATTCCTCATCCGGGAGCCCGATCAATCCGCTGGCGATTTATGACTGACCTTACCGACAGAGTTTGACTGAGAACGGCCATACCATGTGAACCGCATAAGCGTGCGGATTATAACAGCTTGCTTGAGCATGTTCCAAAGCATCGCTCTCGGCAGTTCTCCCTTGAAAAATCAGCCCCTGCGCTCTGGTGAGAAGCCGCCGCTGGAAAACCACGCGGCACCGTTCTACAATTGCGGCCATCATGAGCGCTGCGTCGCACGATGACCCGGAATTCGCGACCGCGGTCGGCATCGTGGGTGTCGGCCTGATCGGCGGTTCCATCGCCGCTGCGCTCAAGAAGCGCCGCTTCGCCGGCCAAATTGTCGGCCTGGGGCGCAACACATCCCGTGTGGATCGGGCGCGCCAGGCGGGCCTGATCGACGCCGTCGCCGGCACTCCTCGAGAGTTGGCGGAGCGGTGTAACCTGATGGTTGTCTGCACTCCGGTCGATCGAATTGTTGAAGACGCGCGCGCTCTTGCCGAGGCTCGGAAGCCACACACGCTGATTACCGACGCCGGAAGCACGAAGCAGGAAATCTGCCGGGAACTTTCGGCGACAATGCCTGAGGGGGTGACATTCATCGGCTCACACCCTTTGGCCGGCTCGGAGAAGCAGGGTTTTGAACATGCTGACGCCGCCCTGTTTGAAAATCGTGTCTGCGTGATCACGCCGGATGCCGCGACGCCGCCGACGGAAGCCGCGCGCCTGCAACGATTTTGGGAATACCTCGGTTGCAAAGTCGTGGTGATGTCGTCCGAGGCGCACGACCGGGCCTTGGCGCAAACCAGCCACGTTCCACATTTGGCGGCCGCGGCGATCGCGCTCAGCCTTGCTGAATCGAACACGATGTTCGCCGCGAGCGGTTTTCGGGACGCGACTCGAATAGCCGCCGGCGATCCGGAACTTTGGACGGCGATTGTGATGAGCAACCGGACGGAAATTGCACAAGGGATTCGGACAATTGAGAAGCATTTGAGCGAAATCCGCGATGCGGTCGAGCATGGAGATGTTTCTGACTTACGCGGGTTGCTACAACAAGCCAAAACGAATCGCGACGCGCTCGATACGAACTCCAGAGAGTCGTTCTGCCGGTGAGCCTCGAAGCCTGGGCCGCCAGCTTTAAGGGATATTGAAGCATTATGTTGTGGGAAGTTGAAATTCGGCCGGCCGCGGGTCAGGTCGATCGAGAGGCGGCCCGGGTGCTCCAGGAGAGCCGCTCGTTCGGCGCATCTTCGGTTCGTGAAGTCCATTCCGGTCGCTCGTTTCTGATTCAAGGCCCGAAAGACAGTTCCACAGTCGAGCGAGCCGCCGGATCGCTGCTGGCCGACACCGTCGTCGAGGAATTTCGCGTGCATTCGTTGGGCCCAGGCACTAATGCCCCCCGGGTGAGTTCGACGACCGCGAATGGCCATCAGTTGCTCAACGTGCTGTTCAAGCCCGGAGTCACCGATAACGTGGCAGCCAGTGCCCAGGGAGCACTCCGCGAACTGGGGATCGATGCGGCCGCCGTCTCGACCTGCCGAAAGTATTGGATCAATGCCGATGCCGCCGATGCCGACCTCGCATTGCTCGGTCGGCGCGTCCTGGCGAATGACGCCATCGAGCAAGTCGTCCGCGGCGAACTGCAGATGGAGAACCTCGCGTTGGGAGGAACGTATCACTTCCAACTGCGGACGGTTCCCCTGCGAGATCTGAACGACGAACAGTTGATGGAACTGAGCCGGACCGGGCAACTCTATTTGAGCCTGCCGGAGATGCGCACGATCCGCGATCACTTCGCCAAGTTGGGCAGCGACCCGACCGACATCGAGCTGGAAACGATCGCCCAAACCTGGAGCGAACACTGCTCGCACAAAACGCTGGGCGGGCGGATTCGTTATCGCGACAAATGGAATTCGCTTCCCCGAGAGATCCAGTTCGAGAACATGCTCAAGGAGACGATCTTTGCGGCGACTCGCAAGATCCGCGAAGAACTCGGCCCGAATGACTGGTGTGTCAGCGTCTTCCGAGACAATGCGGGAATTGTGAAGTTCGACGACAAGCAGTGCGTCTGCTTCAAAGCGGAAACACACAATCATCCATCCGCGCTCGAACCCTATGGTGGAGCAAACACAGGACTCGGCGGTGTGATTCGCGATCCGTTGGGAACGGGGCTCGGGGCTCGTCCTGTCTGCAATACCGATGTTTTCTGCTTCGCTCCGCCGGATACGCCGAATGATGAACTCCCACCCGGCGTGCTTCATCCGCGCATCGTCGCGAAGGGGGTCGTCTCCGGTGTTCGCGATTACGGCAACCGGATGGGCATTCCCACGGTCAACGGCGCGATCGTGTTCGATCCTCGGTATCTGGGAAATCCGCTCGTCTACTGCGGCAACGTGGCGATGATCCCGGCTGATAAGTGCGAGAAGCGGATGCAGCCGGGGGACTACATTGTGGCCGTGGGTGGTCGCACGGGGCGCGACGGAATCCACGGCGCGACCTTCTCCTCGGCGGAACTGACGCACGAAAGCGAAACCCTCTCCGGCGGCGCGGTGCAAATCGGGAATGCCATCACCGAGAAAATGCTGGCTGACGTCATTCTGGAAGCACGCGATCGGGGTCTTTATTCCGCCATCACCGACTGCGGCGCGGGGGGATTCAGCAGCGCCGTCGGAGAAATGGGAGAAGAGACCGGCGCGGAAGTCTGGCTCGACCGCGCACCGCTGAAATACTCCGGCCTGTCGTACACCGAAATCTGGATTTCCGAGGCGCAAGAACGAATGGTTCTTGCCGTGCCGCAAAGCAACTGGGAAACATTCCATGCTCTCTGCGCCTCCGAGGGGGTCGAGGCAACGATCATCGGCCAATTCACAAACACGCATCGGCTCGTCCTCAAATACGGCGAACGGGTCGTCGCCGATCTGTCGATGGAGTTTTTGCACGACGGGCGCCCCCCGGTCATCCGGGAAGCGGCCTTCGATCCCCCATCGGAAACAGAGGCACTCACTCCGGCAAAGCTCCCGAGCAGCGCCGCGGCGGCGAAGCCTGCACATTCGGCATCCGGTGTCAAGAAGTCGCGCTATGATGACGATCTGAAACAAATTCTCGGCTCGCTCAACGTCTGCAGCAAAGAATGGGTGATCCGGCAATACGATCACGAAGTTCAAGCAGGGAGCGTAATCAAGCCTCTGGTTGGCGCGGCGGGGGACGGCCCCTCCGACGCCGCGGTCGTTCGTCCCGACATTCGCACTCCGCGAGGACTGGTCATTGCCTGCGGCATCAATCCGCGTTTTGGTGATTTCGATCCGTACTGGATGGCAGCCAGCGCGATTGACGAGGCGGTGCGGAATTGCATCGCCGTGGGAGCCGATCCCTCCAGGATCGCGCTGCTCGATAACTTCTGTTGGGGAAACACCGAAAAACCGGAAATTCTCGGCAGCCTGGTCCGCGCGGCACTCGCCTGCCACGACGTCGCGGTGGCCTGGAAGATGCCCTTCATCAGCGGCAAGGACAGCCTGAACAACGATTTTTCGTATGTCGACGCATCGGGCCGACGCGTCACGGTGACCATTCCTCCCTCGCTGCTGATCAGCGCGTTGGGGCAAATGAAAGATGTCTCGACGGCCGTGAGCATGGATCTCAAGGAGCCGGGCAATCGTATCTATCTTGTCGGCACGACTCACAAGGAAATGGGGGGGAGTCATTTCGCGCTCGTCAACGGACTGGAAGGAGGAATTGTGCCGCGTATCAATCTCGACATCGCGCCGCGGATCTTCAGGGGAATACATCGAGCGATTTCCGACGGACACATTCGGAGTTGCCACGATCTGAGCGAAGGAGGGCTCGCCGTCGCGGCCGCGGAAATGGCCTTCGCGGGAGAGTTGGGAGTCGATCTGGATCTCAGCACGATCTCCCTGGACGAAACCGTACTGCTCTTCTCGGAAAGCAATTCGAGATTTCTGGTCGAAGTGCCCGAGTCGAAGTCAAAAGTGTTCGAGAGTTTGCTCACAGGCTTGCCCTGCCATTTCCTCGGCCGTGTGACGGACGACGGCCATGTCCGATTCCGAGGCTCCGCCGGTAAGTTGCTGGTCGATTCGCCCGGGATGGAGTTGAAACAGGCCTGGAAAAAGCCCTTAGCGTGGGACTGACGGCCCCAAATCCCGGCGAATCCGGATGTCTTCGCGGGGAGTTGCGCGGTAGAATTGAACACCAGGGACGAGCGGATGCCGTCGCCCCTTCACACTCAAGGATCGGCCGATGTCGACCATCGAAGCTCTGCTCACGGCGGAAGAGTACGCCCGCATGCCGGACGAAGGCCGGGTGACAGAGTTGGTGCGCGGAAAGGTGGTTGAAATGAATCCGCCGACGCCCAGGCATGGGCAGGTCTGTTTCCGCGTGGCGCGCGTCGTTGCCGCTTTCACCGAAGATCAAGGATTCGGCCATGTCGTGACAAACGACTCCGGCGTGATTACGGAACGGCAGCCGGACACGGTTCGCGGAGC
>CAZVJA010000016.1:0-2369 GCA_964626885.1 uncultured Planctomycetaceae bacterium
AAACCACCTATATCGATCCCCCCCGAGTGAGAAGGGCAGGAAACATCTGGCCAGCTAGTTCCGGGGGATTCCGACTGCCAAGCGTCAAAGCTTTCCAGGTTTGGCAAATCGGTGTGTCCGTCAATCTTCACGCGAGCGTTGCCGCGACGCAATCGCAGCCCCGTTTTTCTTTTGAGCTCGTTACGACCGGTTTTTCCCCGACTGAAGTGGACCCGGAAAAATTCGTGCTGGGAAGGATGTCGCGGTCAATCGAGCAATAGGGATGACACGGCGGTCCGGAACGTCCCCGAAGGTCTCTTCACGAATCGCCGATACCCCAACTTGCAAAACGCTACACGGACGCATTGACCCCCATGACGAACATTCAGTGAATCGGAATATTCTTACCCATGACGTACCACGAGGATGAAGTGCGCACGCTCGCCGACCTGCGGGCGTTTATCCACCGAGAGCTGTGCGCTCACGAGAATCTGGTGCCGGAACAATTTACCCTGACGGAGATGCAGCTTCGTCGGCGGAATCGCGATTGCGGCTTGCAGTTTTCGTTGCACGGCCCGAGAAGCATCCGGCTTGGAGCGATCTGGGCCTCGGACCACAACATGGTCTATTTTTACGATACGCAGGGGGTCCGCTATTCCAAGGTCCGCCTGCGGAATCGGATCTTCTCCGCGGAGCAGAACTCCGCGGCGTGACGCTCCCCCTCACCCGGCGGCTGTGCCGCCACCCTTACCCACGAGGGGCGAGGGTCAATCGCCGGCGGTCAGCGTGATGTGCTCCGCCTGCTTGGGGTCGGTCTCGGGGAAGTCGCTACGGTAATGCACGCCGCGGCTTTCGGTTCGCGCGCCGGCGGCGGCAATCACAAGCCGGGCCACCTGCAACATGTTCTGCAGTTCCCAGCCGCGCGGCTCTTTGAATTCGCGAGTCGAAACGTAACGGTCCCAGAACTTCGCTTGTTCGGCGGCTTCGCGAAGACCAGCTGCCTCGCGGCGGATGCCGACGTTCCGCCACATCAGGCTGGTCAACGAGTTGCGGAGGTCGTCGAGATTCAGATCGTCGTCGTCGTGCGTCTCCTCGGGCCATTCGGCGGCGAGAGGAAGGGCCGCAAACTTGTCAGGCATGCCGGCGGCTTTTGCTGAGGCACCATTGCCGGCCCGCAAACCGAAGACCAGCCCTTCAATCAAACTGTTCGACCCGAGGCGATTCGCGCCATGCAGACCGCTGGAGGTCGCTTCGCCGGCGGCCCAGAGACCCGGGAGCGAGGATGCCCCCTGTTGATCGACCGTGACGCCGCCGATCATGTAATGCGCGCCGGGCCGCACGGGAATGAGGTCGGTGGCGATGTCGAGCCCGAATTCAGCGCACACCTTGCGGATGTGTGGGAACCGCTCGAAGACATGCTCGCGCGGCAGGTGCGACAGATCGAGATAAACGCACGGATGCCGGGTCTTCGCCATCTGTTCGGTGATGGCGCGGCTGACGACATCGCGTGGAGCGAGTTCGAGCGCTTCGTCGTAATCTCCCATGAAGCGATAGCCGTTGCAGTCGCGCAGAAATGCTCCTTCACCGCGAACCGCTTCGGAAATGAGATGTCGCGAACTGCCGGCGATGTACAGAACGGTGGGATGAAACTGCACGAATTCCATGTCGCGCAGCTCGGCGCCGGCGCGAAAGGCGATCGCGTGGCCGTCGGCGGTGGCGATCTCGGGGTTGGTCGTCTCGCGATACAACCTCCCGGCCCCCCCGGTGCAGAGAATCGTCTGTTTGGCCCAGACGAACGTGCGGCCATGCCATTGGTTCCAGACGAGCGCGCCGCGGCAGGCTCCTTCGTGTGTGAGCAGATCGATGGTGAATGTCTTCTCCCAGACCTGCACGCTTGGCTTCTTATGAATTCGTTCGACCAGCGCCCGCATGATTTCTTTGCCGGTCGCGTCGCCGAGGGCGTGCACGACGCGGCGATGGCTGTGCCCTCCCTCCTGGGTGAGTGCAATCTCCCCGTCGACAGTGTCGAAATGCGCCCCGTACTCGATCAATTCTCGAATGCGTTCAGGGGCCTCACGGACAACCATGTCCACAACTTCGTCATCGCAGAGCCCCTTGCCGGCAGCCATCGTGTCGGCGGCGTGATTCGCGAAGGCGTCTAGCGGGTCGAACACGCCGGCGATGCCCCCTTGCGCGTAGGCACTGTTTGATTGCAGGAGCACGTCCTTGGTGACGACGACCGTTTCGAGAGACGGATCGACTTCCATGGCCGCGCGCAGACCGGCGATGCCGCCGCCGATGATCAGCACGTCGGCAAAGGAGTGCGGAATCCGCTTCGGGTCAAACCGCACGAGGTAACGACGTTTGGGGGGGATGATCAACCGGGGCAC